>NZ_LT629778.1:3047916-3352708 GCF_900105485.1 Pseudomonas granadensis
GGCGATCTTCTCCCGGGCCGCGCGAATCTCTTGCTCAAGCTTTTGTTGTTCCCGCAACTCTTCTCGAGCGCGCTTCGCTTCTTCCTTTTCCTCTTGCTTCTTTATTTGAAACTCTTGGGCAAGGTGCAGTTCATCAAGCTTCAGGCTCAAATAAGTGTGCGATATCTCTACACTCATGATTTTGCCAAGGCGGTTACAGGTTTCGAAGGATTTGAGAATTCGTTTCTCGCCCAGTTCGACGTTGTCAAATTTGACGTTGTCCACACAGACATCGGCTTCGTTGTTGAACGAACGAATCACCAGTTTGATCATGTCGTTAACGAGCTTCCGACCTTGAGCCTTGCTGTCATTGACCGTCCAGTCCATGTTACCGGTCGCTGCATCTCCGCCCTTGATCATCGCTTTCTGGCGCTCACGGACACTTTCCAGCCGGGATTTGTATTCTTGGCTGGTAGTTAGTTTGAACTTGGGTTCATAGAGCGCAAAGCTTTCTAGCAGTAGCGCTTCCTCCCAGACGAGCATCTGCCCTTGCAAATCAGAGGAGCGTTGCGCTAGCGCAGCAACCTCCCACTCAGCGCGCTGAATTTCTTGCCTGGCGATAGCAAGCTTCTCTTTCTCTTGCTCGATTAGTTTCTGGACCTCCAAGACGTCCATGGCGCCGATCTTCGTAGAGAGCGCTTGAAGCTGCGCGTACTGCGTTTGGAGATCCGCAAGCTGGCCTCCTAATTCATCCGCGCGTTGCCGGTGGGCGGGGCCTTTCCAATAGTCGCTAAGGGACACGGGTTCCTTCCTCGTTTCTGAGCCGAATGGTCATTCAATTCCAAACCAGCTCCAAGCATGAAGCATGGCTGCGTTGTGATTCAGCCGCTTTAATTCTTGATTTGTGTCGGGGCGGGAATCGTCAGGAAGGAAGGCGACAAATGCCGAAACTTCTTTCCTTTTGTGACGCGCCATCATTTGGCCACCTTTAGGTTAGCATGAGCCGAAACAGCCATTCATGCAAATTGTTGATGACTGCTTCCACAGGCTTCAACAGTGCATCCCAGGTTGATGGCACCCCTCCGGCACCTGTGGGAGCCAGACTGCTGCCGATAGGTCAGGTCCCCGCAAACAGGTTCTGCGGGCGCTTTCCCCAGAAGACTATAGTCGCCGCCAACGGAACCGCCTCACAAAACGCCGATCAACCCCGCCTCCACATAACTGCCAATCAACTCATCAAACAACCCAATATCCCCCCGACTGCGGGCGATCAACTGCGCACCAGCTACCGCCGCGTAAATCGCCCGAGCACGCGTTTTACAGCGTTCTTCATCCGCCGAACCAGCGCTGACCAACACCTCGGTCAGCCACTCGATATTCGCCTCGGCAAACCGTTTGACCTGCGCTTTGACCTCGTCCGGAAGGTCTTGATATTCGGCGGCCATGAAGCTGGCCAGGCACAGCCGGTTGCCACTTTCCAGCGAGGTGCGAAAGATCGACGGATACAGCGTCAGGCAGCGTTGCGCATCGGGATTGGCCTGGCGAATGCCTTCGAGCACTCGCGCCGCGTCCTGCCAATAGCGCTCGGCGACGGCTGCGCCCAGATCGGCCTTGCTCGGGAAGTGGTAGTAAATACTGGCGTTCTTGATGCCCACCACTTCGCCGATGCTGCGGAAATTGATGCCGCTGTAGCCATGCAGCTGCGCGGCGGTTTTTGCCGCCTCCAGAATCGCTTCACGCGCGTTCACACTCACTTTCATGTCCTCAATGCGTTCGATCATGGCGTGGAGTGTACGCGCAGAAGGATTACCTGCCAATTGGAAGGTAGGGTTGACACCCGTCAAAACTGGTCGCAATCTCTCACCTACCAAATGACAGGCAGGTAACCCGAAATGACTGATTCCAATGCTGTGATGGACCCTGCTTCGCTGCCGATGATGAAAATTTACGACTGGTACAACGGCCCCTACCCGGCCCGTGTGCGCATTGCGCTGGCAGAAAAATCGCTGCTGTCGCGCATCGAGTTCGTGTCGGTCAACCTGTGGACCGGCGAGCACAAGCAAGCTGAATTCCTGCGCCTCAACTACTCCGGCACGCTGCCGTTGCTGGAGTTGCAGGACGGCACTCTGATCGCCGAGTGTACGGCGATCACTCAGTACCTCGACAGCCTCGATGACAACCCGACGCTCACCGGCCGCACGCCGGTGGAAAAAGGCCTGATCCACATGATGACCAAACGCGCCGAGATCGAATTTCTCGACGCGGTCAGCGTGTACTTCCACCACGGCACACCGGGCCTTGGCCCAGAGGTCGAGCTCTATCAGAACGCCGAATGGGGCCTGCGCATGCGCGACAAGGCTGTGCGCGGCATGCGCTACTTCGACAACATTCTGCGCGATCAGCCTTATGTCGCCGGCGAGGATTTTTCCATGGCCGACATTGCCGTGTTGGGCGGGATGATATTCGCGGCGCTGGTCGATCTGCCGGTGCCCGATGAATGTGTCGCGTTGAAAGCCTGGCATGCGCGGGTGCAGGCGCGGCCAAGCGTGCAGCAATTGCGGGCGATGGTTGAGCACGGAGATGCGCAACGCCGATAAACCCACAGTTGCCGCCCCGCTTCTGGGGCGGCAATGATCAATCCTCCCGACACAATCTGCGAGCGAATAACCTACGCTCTAGCGCAATCCTCTTGAATGCTTGCCTGATCCTCTGGACTTGCACCGCCGTGGATACCCAACGCTCGTGCGAGGCCATACAGTCCGATAACAACCGCAACCGCGCCCACACGCACGCGAAGCGGACTTCACAGCGCGCCAACCTCAGTGACAAACACGCTCACTGGCGCTGCGGCCCATGCTTATAAAAATGCACGTCAACCGATGATCAGGCGGGTGAACCCATGGAACTACGAATCAACCAGAAGACCGTTCAGGTCGATGCCGACGCCGATACGCCTCTCCTCTGGGTGTTGCGCGATGACCTCGGCATGACCGGCACCAAATATGGCTGCGGCCTGGCCCAATGCGGTGCCTGCTCGGTGCTGCTCGACGGCAATGTGGTGCGCTCGTGCGTCACGCCGGTGGCCGGTGTGGTTGGCCGCGATATCACCACCATTGAAGCCATCGAATCCGACGAGGTGGGCAAGCGTGTGGTCGCGACCTGGGTCGAGCTGCAAGTGGCGCAATGCGGTTATTGCCAGTCCGGGCAGGTCATGGCCGCGACCGCGCTGCTCAAGCACAACCCCACGCCGAGCGATGCGCAGATTGAGGCGGCGATGGTCAATCTGTGCCGCTGCGGCACTTACAACGCCATTCATGCCGCCGTGCATGAGCTGGCTGGCAAGAGGGACGCCTGATGAAAGTTTCCAGCGAAACCACCGCTCATTCCTCATTGCCTGACCTGACGACGCCGATCAACCTTTCCCGCCGCCGCTTTCTCACCGGTACCGCCGTCGGTGCGCTGGTGCTGGGCTTCGGTCTGCCACTCGGCGCGCCCCGCGCAATGGCCGCCGCCGCAGCTGCGACGACCAGCGAACGCGGTACGCAAGTGCCGGCGTTTCTGGAGATTCGCCCGGACAACCGCGTGCGCCTGATGTGCCCGTTCATGGAAGGTGGCCAAGGCACTTTCACGGCGATGGCGCAGATTGTCGGCGAAGAACTCGACGCTGATCCGGCGACGTTCCTGGTCGAAGCCGCACCGCCCGGTGAGGCGTATGTGGTGATGGACAACGGCATGCGCATCACCGGCGGCAGCATGTCGGTGCGCATGAGCTATCCGGTGATGCGCCGCCTCGGCGCCCTCGCCCGCGCCATGCTTCTGCAAGCGGGCGCCGAACGGCTCGGCGTACCGGTGAGCGAACTCAGCACCGAACCGGGCAAAGTGCTGCACGCCGCATCCGGCCGCTCGCTGACCTACGGTGAGTTGGCCGAACGCGCAATGGATTTGCCGGTGCCCGACCCGGCCAGCGTCAAGCTGCGCGATCCGAGCCAGTTCCGCTGGATCGGCAAACCGGTCAAGCGCATCGACGCTTACGACAAGTCCACTGGCAAGGCGCTCTACTGCATCGATCTGACGGTCGACGACATGCTCCACGCCGCTGTTCAGCATGCGCCGCGTCTGGGCATGACCGTGGGCAATCTGCGCAACGAAGAGCAGGTCAAGGCGATGAAAGGCGTGCATTCGGTGCACCGTCTGCCCGGCGCTGTGGCGGTGCTCGCCGAGCGTTGGTGGCACGCCAAACGCGCGGTCGAGGCGATTCAGGTCGACTGGCAAGAACCAGGCGCCGACAGCCCAGTCCGCGTGATGCCGGCGGATTTTTCCAGCGATGCGTATTTCAAGCGTCTGGCGGCGGAAAAAGGCCCGGCCCGTGACGATGAAAACGAGGGTGACGTGGCCGCGAGTCTGGCCAACGCGAAAACCCGCGTCGATGCGACGTATCACAACCAGTACCTCAATCACGCGCAACTCGAACCGCCGTCGGCGCTGGCCCGCTTCAATGCCGATGGCTCGCTGGAAGTCTGGCTGCCGAATCAGGCACCGGACCTGTATCGCGCCGACATCGCCAAACGCACCGGTCTCGAGCTTGGGCAAATCACCCTGCACTCGCCGCTGCTCGGCGGGTTTTTCGGTCGGCATTTTCTCTACGACTCGGCCAGTCCGTACCCGCAGGCCATCGAGCTGGCGAAGGCTGTCGGGCGTCCGGTCAAACTGATCTGGAGCCGCGAAGAGGAATTCCTGCGTGATGTGCTGCGCCCGGTGGCGGCGGTCAATTTCCGCGCAGCGCTGGACAACGATGGCTGGCCGTTGGCAATCGAAGCGATCAGCGCCACCGAAGGCCCCACCGAAGCCATCGCCGGCAAGCAAGGCGAAAAGCTCGACCCGACGGCGCTGGAAGGCTTGTCGGGCAAGTCCTATGCGGTCGCCAACAAGCGCATCGCGCAGATCTACGTCAAAGGCCCGGCCATGCTCGGTTACTGGCGTTCGGTGGGCAATTCGCTGAACGACTTTTTCTATGAATCGTTCCTCGACGAACTGGCCGACAAGGGCGGCAAGGACCCGTTCGACTTGCGCCTGCACTTGCTGCGGGACAATGCTCGGCTGACCACCCTGCTGCAAGCGGTGGCCGAGTTGTCGGGCGGCTGGAAGCGTGGACCGTTTACTGCCGAGGATGGCAGCCAGCGTGCGCGCGGTGTGGCGATGGCGTCGCCGTTCGGCACCGAGACGGCCGTGATTGCCGAAGTGTCAATCGAAAACGGCCAGGTCAAGGTGCACGACATCTGGCAAGCGATTGATCCTGGCAGCATCGTCAATCCGGCGATTGTCGAGGCGCAGGTCAACGGCGCCGTGGCGTTGGGGCTGTCACAGACGCTGGTCGAAGAAGCCGTGTGGCTCGATGGCAAACCGCGCGCGCGCAATTACGACCTGTATCCGATCCTGGCGCCTTCGCGCATGGCCAGGGTGCATGTGCGGGTGGTCGAGAGCGGGGAAAAAATGGGCGGCATCGGTGAACCGCCACTGCCGGCCGTCGCGCCCGCCGTGGCCAACGCGGTGGCCGCACTGACCGGGCAGCGAGTTCGCAGCCTGCCCATGAGCCGCCACACTTTCGCCTGATCAGCGCCGGAGCGTTTATGAACAACAGCCGATTCGCAAGAACCGCTGGCTGGCTGGCCGTGCCGTGTCTGATCGCGGCAGGTCTGCTGGCCTGGTATGTCACCCGCGAGCCTGTCTCGCCCCTGGAAAAGCCACCGTTCAGCGTGGCCGACATCGACCCCGGGCTGGTCACCCGCGGCGAATACGTCGCCCGCCTCAGCGACTGCGTCGCCTGCCACAGCGTGCCGGGCGGCGCGCCGTTCGCTGGCGGCCTGGAAATGGCCACACCGCTGGGCGTGATCCATGCGACCAATATCACCCCGGACGCCGACACCGGGATTGGCCGCTACAGCCTCGCCGATTTCGACCGTGCCGTACGCCATGGCGTAGCGCCGGGCGGTCGGCGTTTGTACCCGGCGATGCCGTATCCCTCGTATGCCAAGCTCAGTGACGACGACGTGCGCGCGCTGTATGGGTTTTTCATGAAAGGCGTGGCGCCGGTCAAGCAGGCCAACCAGCAGAGTTCGATCCCCTGGCCGCTGAACCTGCGCTGGCCGATTGCGATGTGGAACGGCGTGTTCGTCGACGCCGAACCTTACGCCAGCAAACCTTCGCAGGATGCACAGTGGAACCGCGGCGCCTATCTGGTCCAGGGCGCCGGGCATTGCGGCAGTTGCCACACGCCACGCGGACTGGCCTTCAACGAGAAAGCGCTCGATGAATCGGGCCAACCGTACCTCGCCGGCGCACTGCTCGACGGCTGGTACGCGCCAAGTCTGCGTGACGATCACAACACCGGACTGGGCCGCTGGAACGAGGCGGAAATCGTCCAGTTCCTCAAGACCGGGAGCAACCGGCATGCGGTGGTCTACGGCTCAATGACCGAAGCGTTCAACAACTCCACGCAGTTCATGAGCGACGAGGATCTGAGCGCCATCGCCCATTACCTGAAATCGCTGCCTGGCGACCCGCAACGTGATGGCCCGCCCTGGCAATATCAGCAAGCGTCTGCCGCGCCAAGCCTGGACAGCCCCGGCGCGCATACGTACGTCACGCGCTGCGCGTCTTGCCACGGTGTCGACGGCAAGGGCCAGGCCGAATGGATGCCGCCGCTGGCCGGCGCCACTTCCGCGCTGGCGAAGGAACAGGCATCGGCGATCAACATCACCCTCAACGGCTCGCAACGGGTCGTCGCGGCGGGCGTACCGGACGCCTATCGCATGCCAGCCTTCCGCGAACAGCTCTCGGATCAGCAGATCGCCGAGGTGCTGACATTCATGCGCAGTAACTGGGGCAATCAGGCCAGCGCGGTCGATGCCGCGTCGGTCGGCAAACTGCGCGAACACACTGATCCGGCGAGCAGCAGTCCGATCATTTTGCAGATGCGTTAGGAGCGCTGAGACCGCAATTGCCGGTCCCGCGTGGGACCGGCATTTTACTTTCAATGAGACGTCACAGGCTTTGTAACCGGCGACTTGTCTCAACCGATCAATGCGGACTGGCCACCGGCCGCACAACAATCTCACTGACATCGACATCGTCAGGCTGATCAATGGCGTAAACCAGCGCTCGCGCTATCGCATCGGCACCCAGCGCCACGCTACGGAACGCTCTCATTTCCTCACGCGCCACCTCATCGGAAATCGAATCGGCCAGCTCGGACTCGACCACGCCCGGGCATACGACGGTCACGCGGATCTTGTCCGTTTCCTGGCGCAGGCCGTCGGAGATCGCCCTGACTGCGAATTTGGTTGCGCAATACACGGCGGCGGTCGGTGATACCGCGAGGCCGCCAATCGAAGAAATATTGATGACCTGTCCGAAGCCTTGCGCTTCCATTCCCGGCAACACCGCGGCAATACCGTGCAGCACGCCACGCACATTGACGTCGAGCATCTGGTTCCATTCATCGACCTTCAGCGCAGCCAGTGGTGACAGCGGCATGACCCCGGCGTTGTTGATGATCACGTCGACCTTGCCGTGCTGCGCCTTGGCGAATTCAACAAAGGCCTGCATCGAACTCATATCGGTCACGTCGAGTGCGCGGGCGCTGGCCGAGCCGCCTTCGCTGCGGATCTCGCCGACCAGTTTTTCCAGGCGTTCGGTGCGGCGGGCACCGAGTACCACGTGGGCGCCTTTGGCTGCGATCAGTCGTGCGGCGGCTTCGCCGATACCGCTGCTGGCGCCGGTGATCAGTACGACTTTGTTGTGGATGTTCGACATATCCGTTTCTCCTGCTCAGTGCATGGAAAGTCAGCCGGGCCGCGTTGTGCGGGGTGTTGGCTGGGTACGTCGAAAAGGTTAAGCGCGCAGGCGCGGTGGACGCGTGCCGAAAGCTGCGTGAGGTTTGCCTATTCGTGTCTGCGTGTGCGGTGATGGTTTATCGGCGCGCTTCAAGCACCGCGAAATTCGCTGGGCGTGACGCCCACTTCACGGCGGAACACCTGCGAGAAATGACTGGCGCTGGAATAGCCGACCTCCAGACCGATGTCGATCACACTGCGCCGCGATTCGAGCAGCAATTGCCGCGCGCGGGCCATGCGCAAACGGATGAAATACTGCGAAGGCGCCAGACCGGTGGCACGTTTGAACAGGCGGCTGAAGTGGTATTCGCTGAGCTCGGCGAGCGCGGCTAATTTTGCAAGGCTGAATTCGTCGTCCAGATGCGCCGTCATCGCGTCGGTGACTTTGCGCAGTTTGTAAGCCTGCAACGCATTGACCCGGCGCCCCGCCTGGGTCTCGGCCTGATAGGTGCGCAGCAGGTGCACCGCCAGCGCCTGGGCCAGCGACTGAACGAACAGTGCGCTGGGCGTGCGTTGCTCGATCAGTTCGCTGCGCAACTGTTGCATGACAAACGTGATGTGCGAATCGCGCGCGCCCGAAACATCGCGCAAACGCAGCGGCGCGTTGGCCTGCCCGGACAGCTCGCGCGAGGCACGTTCGATCAGCGGCAAACCCAGATAAAGGTGCATGACTTCAAAGGTTTCGCCGCCGTGGGTCTGCCAGCGCATTTCATAGGGTTCATCCGACTGGGTGAGAAAAAAGTCGCCCGCGCGGACCTCGGTCGCCTCCCATTCACCACCCAGCGCCCGTTCCTCCACCCTCGCCGCGCCTGCCAGAACCAACACCAGCAACGGCTCTACCACCGCCGGCACCGTGATCGGCTCATTGATACTGCGATGGCTGAATAGCTGAATCACGACATCGTCGATTTGCGGCCGCGAAATCAGCGCGAGCGGTTCACCCGGCAGGTAATCAGCCATGGACTCGCCTGTTATGCGTATCTGAGTGGTATTCGCCATGAACGGGGCCCTCTGTTCTCGTGGGTGCAAAACCCGACAATAACCCAGCCATGGCTCATATTGGGCGCAAAACTGCGACAGCCTCGGCAAGCCCGCGAAAGTCGACGCCCGCGCATTGCGAGACAGTTGAACCGTCGCCGACACCAGCGCCAAACGTTGCTGGCTAGGCAATCCTGACTGGATCACAACGTGGAGAACATCATGAGCGAGATCAACAACAGCACGCCAAACGAAGTGATGGGCAAAGTGGCCCTGGTGACCGGCGCGGCCAGCGGCATCGGCAAGGCGATCGCCTTGTTGCTGCACGCCCGTGGCGCCAAAGTCATCGCCGAAGACCTCAACCCCGACGTGCAGGAACTGGCCCGCCCCGGCCTGGTACCGCTGGTGGCCGACATCACCGAAGACGGCGCCGCCGAACGTGCGGTAGCGCTGGCGGTCGAGCAGTTTGGTCGGCTGGATATTCTGGTCAACAACGCCGGGATCATCATCAACAAACTGGTGGTCGACATGACCCGCGACGACTGGGAGCGCATTCAAGCGGTCAACGCCACCGCCGCTTTCCTGCACAGTCGCGAAGCGGTCAAAGCGATGATCCCGAACAAGTCCGGTGCGATCGTCAACATCGCGTCCTATGCGTCGTATTTCGCCTTCCCGACCATCGCCGCCTATACCGCCTCGAAAGGCGCGCTGGCACAACTGACACGCACCCTGGCCCTGGAAGTGATCGAACATGGCATTCGTGTCAATGCCGTCGGCGTCGGTGATGTGGTGACCAACATTCTCAACGACGTGGTCGACGATGGTCCCGGGTTCCTCGCGCAACACGGTGAAAGCGCGCCCATCGGCCGCGCCGCGCAGCCCGAGGAAATCGCCGAAGTGGTCGCATTCATCGCCTCGGACCGCGCCAGTTTCATGGTCGGCGCGGTGGTCATGGCCGATGGCGGCATAACCGTCACCGCTGGCTGACATGGCAACGGGCGCAGGCGAAAATGTCCGGCACGCGCAGCAGGATCAGGCAGATCTGCGGCAGTATCGGCGTAACACTGCGCCCTCCCCGCTGTGTAATCTGAAGATCAGCGACGGGTACCGCCATGGCCCCCGAATTTTTAATGAGAGTTTGCTATGCACCAGAGCGATGCTTCCCTCTTGCAAAACACCGCCCTCTATCGCACTGAACTGATCCGCGCACTGACCCAGCGCTTTGCCGAGCCGGGCATCTACGAGACCGCCATCGCGCCGCTGCATGTGATTCGCATGGACCAGCCCACCGAGCTGATCCACACCGTGCACAAACCGGCGCTGTGCCTGATTTTGCAGGGGCGAAAGGAAGTCGGCCTCGGTGAGGACTGCTACCGGTACGACCCGCTGAATTATCTGGTGGTCTCAGTCACGTTGCCGGTGTCCGGTCGAGTCTTGCAGGCGAGCCCTGAGGCGCCTTATCTGTGTATCCGTCTCGATTTCGAAGCCACCGATCTTGCGCAGGTGATCGCCGATGCGCCGCCGACCGGTGTTCCGGACGAGCCTGAGCGCGGGATGTTTCTGGAAACCATCGACGTGCCGCTGCTGGAAACCATGCTGCGTCTGGTGCGTCTGCTGGAAACCCCGCGCGACATCGGCATGCTCGCGCCGCTGGCCCTGCGCGAGATGTACTACCGCCTGTTGCGCGGCGTCCACGGGCGTCGCCTGTATGAACTGGCCATGGGTGATTCGCAAGCGCGCCGCGTGTCGCGGGCGATCGACTGGCTGAACAGCCATTACACCCAGCCACTGCGCATCGAGGAACTGGCGCGCATCGCCAACCTCGGCAACTCAACCTTGCATCACCGCTTCAAGGCGATGACCGCGATGAGCCCGCTGCAATACCAGAAGCAATTGCGCCTGCAGGAAGCCCGCCGGCTGATGCTCGGCGAGGGGCTGGATGTGGCAAGTGCCTGTTATCGCGTCGGCTATGAAAGCCCCTCGCAATTCAGCCGTGAGTACAGCCGCCAGTTCGGCTCGCCGCCCTCGAAAGATATCAGCAGTGCGCGGAGCCTGGCGTGAGCGACGAACAGCACGCCTTACTCGCCCAGAGCGAGCTTGGCTGCGCGAGATTTACGCGCAAGCATTATGCGGAATACAACAAAACCGGCGACGGCAAACGCAGCATTCAGCGCGACCATCGCGAAGGCGGTGTCGTCCTGCAGACGACTGAGCAGCAATCCCGCAACGGTCGCACCGGCCATTTGCGCAAAGCCGATAAAACCAGCCGCCAGCCCGGCGCGGGTCGGATTGGGAATCACCGCGCCGGCGACCGAACCGGGCAGCACCATGCCCGCTCCCAGCGTCAGCAAGACCTGTGGCAGCATCAGACCGGTTACCGATGGGCCAGCCAACTGGTGAATGATGAACGACAGACTGGCACCCACCGCAACCAGACCGGTGCCCACGGCAACGATCCTTTCCGGACCGGACTTGATGATGGTGCGGTTGGTGTAGACCGCACCGGCAATCAACCCGGAAACAATGCTGCCAAACAGCAGGCCGTATTGGGTAGGGCTCAAGCCGAGCTGGCCCACGAATACCCGCGATGAGCCGGCGATGAAGCTGAACATCGCGCCGTAAGTGCAGGCGATGGCAACCGAAAAACTGCGCACAGACGAGCCCTTGAGCAGCGTCGCGTAGTTGCCCAGCAATGTCTTCAGGCGCCCGGCCTGCGGGTCACGTTGTAGATGGGTTTCCTTGAAAAACAGCGAAGCGATCAGCGCCAGTGCGCCGAACACTACGGTTGCCATCACCACGGCGCGCCAGCCGCCGGCGTGGGTGGCGATCAACCCGCCGATTACCGGTGAGAGCATGATGGTGCTGAGCATGCCGATTACCGTGATCGCCATGATCGGTCCGGCGCGCTCTTTCCACACATCCCGCACAATGCTGCGCGCCACCACCAGCGCTGCGCAGGCGCCCAAACCCTGAAGCGCACGGCCGACGATGAACTCGTCCATGCTCTGCGCATACGCCATCCACAGCGAAGCCAGCACATACGTCGCAACCCCGGCGAGCAGCAACGGACGACGGCCGAGGCGATCCGAAAGCGGGCCGAAAAACAACTGACCCAAACCAAATGCGGCGACAAACATCGACAACGCCGCCAGTGACGCACCCGGTGCAGCGCCCAGGCCTGACTCGAGTTCACGCAGGCTGGGAATCAGCAACTGCGTGGAAATTTCCCCCAGGCCGCAAAGCCCGATCAGGAGTGCGAGCAATACGCTGGAGCGAGTGGATGTGTGCATGGCTTTATCCCAAATGATGGGGAGACAGATGCCCCGATCCATTTGGGGTCCCGGTTGACTCAAACGCCCTCGCGCGCAGTCCGGAACAGCAACCAAGGACTGCACCGAGGGCGCGGCATTATGGTCATAATAATTTTCACCTGTAAATATGACGATCGTAATTTCAATAGCCGCGAAGCGTAGACATGCACTCAGCTCACAGGCACAGCAAACACCGCACTGGCGCGCGCCACCGTGCGCTCACCGACATGCAGGCTGACAGCGGCGAATGCCAGTTGCCGACCTTTTTTCGAATGCTCGAGGCGCACCTCCAGCCATTCATCGATCTGCACGGCACCGAGATAATCCAGGGTCATGCTCGCCGTGATCAACGGCTGCGGAGGGTCGCTGGAAAATGCCATGGCGTAGCCCATACCGACATCGGCCAGCGTCGCCAACACACCGCCGTGCAAAGTGCCGCGGCCGTTGGCGTGTCTGGCGTCGGTCAACAATCCGAGTTCCAGTTGCAGACCACTGCCGCGTGCGTAGATCGGCCCCAGCAAATCGAGTAACGGGCTGCTGCGACGGAAGAGGGTGAAGCCTTCGGGGATTACAGTGGCGTTCATGCTTGCTCCGAGTGCCGCGATTCACCGGCGATGTAGACCTGCCTACACTGCTCCAACTCGGTTCTATGTGTGATTGCCTGATCGGGCCACAACAATCTGTATGTGGAATGTGCAGGCATAAACTGCGAGCCTGGAATGAGAGGCACTGACAGATAAAGAGCGACGGCTATAATCGCCACACATCAGACCCGCCGTTCGAACTCAACCCTATGCCAAACCAGAACACTCGCCCTACCCCCGCACCGTTCCTCAAACCCGGCGAAACCGTGGTTCTGTTCGACGGCGTCTGCAAACTCTGCAATGGCTGGGCGCGTTTCCTGATTCGTCACGATCAGCAGCGCCGCGTGCGCCTCGCCGCCGTGCAATCCCCAGAAGGCCAGGCGCTGCTGGCATGGGCCGGGTTGCCGGTGGACCAGTTCGACACCATGGCGGTGATTCGTGATCGGCATTATTGGGAACGTTCCGATGCGTTCCTTGAAGTGATTCGCCAATTGCCAGCCCGCTGGCAGCCGCTGCGCCTGCTGCGCGTCTTGCCTCGACGCCTGCGAGACTGGGCGTATGACCGCATCGCGCTGAACCGCTATCGGCTGTTCGGCCAGTACGACACATGCCTGCTGCCCAATGCGGACCATGAGTTGCGTTTTCTGAAGACGTCCCCGCTGCCATTCACCGACAAATAGCAGTCACAGATATCGAAACTCTTCCTTCAAAAGATCGGCAAACCTGTCTTTTGCACGATGCAAGTCAACGTTCTTGTTCGATATAAAATAATTAGTGACTGGCAGCAAATCATCAAAAGTAAAAGCGCTTATGCTGCCGATCCTTTTGAACTGCTCAAAAATACCTCTAGGGACTAACGACACACCGGCACCAGAACTGACGCAACCGAGGATGGTGCCATAGCTGGCTATACTGGTTACGGCACTTTCTACGCCATGCTTTTTCAGCCAACCAAGCAGCGCACCTCGATAAGGGCAACCTTCAGGCCACATGAATATATCGACCGCAGCCAGATCCTGCGGTTTGTTTATCCGCCCGGCAGCCGGAGAGGCGATCAGCACCAACTCTTCCTCGTATATTTCAATAACATGCAGATCCGGGTGATCGGGCCTTACCGCAACAATTGCGCCATCCAGTTCATGCTTGACTACATCGTTTGATAACTGCGACCAGTCTGCTGTGCGAAATTGCATTTGCACGGCTGGATAAAGTTGATGAAATTTCGATAACAGCCTCGGCAATCTACCCGTGGCGGAAGACTCTATAGCGCCGATTTTCAATATCCCTGAAGGCGCAGCTGATGGGTCCAGGACTCGTTGTGATTCCGCGCACAACGACAGGATCTTGTTAACGTAACCGAGAAACAAACTCCCGGATGGGCTGATGATCAATCCCCTGCCTTTCCTGATGAACAAAGAAACGCCTAGCTCCCGCTCCAGTGCCTCGACCCGATTGGTGATGTTGGAAGGGACACAGTGCAACAATTCAGCAGCGCGCACGATGCTTCCTTGATCAGCCACCGTCTTGAACATCGTCAGCTGAGACAACTCCATGTCATAACTCATCAAAAGTGAATGATGCACACACTATAAGTCACTTGTCGCAAGCCCTCAAACACGTTATTCATTACCCCAATTACATAGAGAAATACACATCGGCTGATTGCAGACAACAAAGAATCGCCTTCAAGGAGTGTCGCCATTGGAATTAAAAACAGTTCTTCCTTATGTCCATTGAGCAAGTTCTGATCGCGCTGGGCTTTTTTGCTTTTTGCGGGGGCTTGATTGATGCTGCGGTGGGTGGCGGTGGGCTCGTTCAGTTGCCAGCACTGTTGCATGCGCTTCCCCAGCAAAGCCTGGCCACGGTTTTCGGTACCAATAAACTGGCTGTCCTGGCAGGAAATCTATCTTCCATATTCAGCTATGTGAAAAGAATAAACATCCTGTGGCGATTGATGCTTCCGACCATGTGCTCGGCTTTTGTATTTGCCTTTCTTGGCGCCTTCTCCGTTTCAATCGTGCCGAAAAGACTCATGGAATTTGTTGTGTTTTTCATTCTCATAGCCATGGCCATCTATACATTCAGCGAAAAAAATTTAGGCCTGACGAATGCAGATATTAAATGTGGCCCGAGGGAAATTGCATTAGGCGTTTTCTTTGGTGGCCTTATTGGTTTTTATGATGGTGTGTTTGGTCCCGGTAGCGGCAGCCTGCTTCTTTTCGTCTTCGTTAAAGTGTTTGGATTCGACTTTCTCAACGCCTCGGCCTCGGCGAAACTGATCAACCTGGGGACATTCGGCGCAGCGCTGTTATTTTTTATTCCGTCCGGCAATGTGTTGTGGACCGTCGGCGCCGTCGTCGCTCTGTGCAACATGCTGGGTTCTGTGACCGGCGTGTTCCTGGCCCTACGCTATGGAAGCGGATTCATCCGAATATTTTTCTTGATTCTGCTGGTTTTTTTAATCGGCAGGATGGGCTTGTCGTTATTTTTCTAGGGATCGACCGTAGCTGTTTGCCGGACCCGGACGAGCAACGGCGGGCGTTCAAAACATACGTTCAAACGCTACAGCCAATAACTCAGCAATTGAACCGGCGTCATCTTCGTCACCATCATCAGCACAATGACAAACATCCCGGCGAATCCCATTACGCCCATCCAGAACCACGCGCGGTACACGGTCGCATAGCGCACGTCGAGGACGGCGCCCGCCTCGCCCGCCTGCACGGCCATCCGCCAGAGTCGTTTCTGCAACAGCAGAACCGGCAGCCACAACGCGCCCACGCAGACGAAGATGATCAGCGACATCAGCACCCATTCGGTGCTCATGCTCAGCCCGGAAAGACGCATCAGCCCGTAGCCGGTAATGATCTGCACAAAGCCAGCCGGTGTGGTGATCCATGTGTCGAAGCGCACCACCATGCGCGCGACGTGGGCGATAACCTGCGGGCTGGCCGTGCGGCTGGCGGCGATCAGGTAGAGGTAGGAGCCCATGCCGAAACCGAAGAGGAAAATCGCCGCGATCACATGCAGGTATTTCAAGCAAAGATAGAGCATCAGCGTTGCCCGTCCGAGAACTGCACCGACAGGCTCAGGTTATGCGGGTCGTTGATGGCAGTCAGGTATTCGTCGACGCTGATTTCACCCACGCAAGGGCGCGCGCCAGCGGTCGGTACGTAGCCTTGGGCCATTTTGCTCGCCAGAGCGACGGCGGCGCAGCTGGGGATTTCCGGGCCTTTATCGTTAAGGGCGGTGAGCTGCGCAGTCATCGACAAGGGTTGTCCGTCGAGACCCAGCCCCTGCACATCGATGTACATCGCGCTTTTGCCATCGCCGAATCGCTCGAAACGCATGCCCAGCCGATGCAGCCGGGCCGCCCAGAGTGCATGGTCGCGGACCAGGCCGAGTTTCAATGCCTGCGCCAGTAGACCGTTGGCAATGCCACCGAGCTTGAGCCCGGCACCGGCCTTGAAACGCAAGGTCTGCGCTCCATAGCGCGCGGCGAAGATGTCCATGTCCGGGACATCGACGTTGGCCAGCAGGCGCGTGCCCAGTTGCGGCATCGTGCGCAAGGTCAGATCGAGCCAGCCAAAGACTTCATGGACCTTGCCGTTTTTCAGTTGCCTGATCGGTTTGCCGGCGTAGGCCAGCACGCCTTCGATGGTCGACAACCCCGGCATTTTCGCCGACGAGGAAATCCCGTGCTCGATCGAGTCGATCCGCAAAAAGCGCCGGCGTTGCTCGTCGATGATCGCTGACGACAGCGTCGGCACCGAGCTGCAGCCGCTGAGGATCGCCACGCCCGCCTGTTTCGCCTTTACATCGAGTACGCCGATGCCATTGACGAAGGTGCGGCAGTCGGCGAGGTCGCAGTAGTTGACGCCGGCCGCAATGCAGCTTTCGGCGACCGCGTAGGACTGCCCCTGAAACGGCCCGCCGGTGTGCACCACCAACTGAATATTCAGCGCACGCAATGCGTCGCTGAACGCCGCGCCCATCGCATCGCCGCACCAACCTTCGCAGACCGCGCCGGACTGCGCCTGCAACTCCTCGACCTTGCTGTGCAACTTGCGCGGATCGCGTCCCGATAACACCAGACCGATGCCCGGCATCAAGATCAGATGCCGGCACACGATGCTGCCGAAATTTCCGTAACCCCCGACCACCATCACCCTGAACGGCATGCAATTCTTCCCTAAGTCATTCATTACACAGCGGGCAGGATATAGGGCTGAAGGTCGGCAGACCATGGGCGAACCGCTTACAAAAACTGTGGGAGCCAGCCTGCTGGCGATGGCGTCGGGTCAATCGCTATCGCCAGCAGGCTGGCTCCCACAGGGGTTTAGCGTGTCATGAGGAAAGTGGATTCACCGCAAATACTAAAATAAATGAACCCGACGAACCCGGCACCGCCTAACGCATAGACCATCAGGAGGTAGCCTATGCAAATCGAAACCGTGTGGATCGTACTGGCAGCAGTGCTGGTGCTGATCGAGCTGTGGGCCATCAATCGGGTGCGCAAGAGCGAGGGGAAATCGAGCAACAAAGGCGTGTGGATCGTGCTGATCGTGTTTGTGCCGCTGTTCGGTCTGATCGCCTGGGCATTGGCCGGGCCTAAGCATATTCGTCACGACACCGCGTCAAATCCGGGTCGCTGATCTTGCCAACGCTGGCCGCAAGCCTTTGGATTTGCGGCCAGCGCGCTCAGGAATCCTGCGGGATCACTGATATCTTGCCGTTGCGTTCGATGATCGCGAACTTGATCTGCTCGATCGTTTCAATGCCCTGACTCGAGCGCGCGGCCTCCATCACATCCGCTTCCACCAGCCGCGCATGACGCAATCGGCGGTGCAGCAGCTTGCCGTTCTCGACGATGATCGTCGGTTCGCCGTCGATCAGCCGTGACACCCATCCCGACCGCTGTTTGAGCAAAGAAAAACCTACGTCGATCGCGATCAACGAGACGATCACCAGCAACGAATTGGTCAGCGAAAAATCGTCGCCGAGCAGCGCTTGCTGGGTGGCTTCGCCGATGATCATCAGCAGGACGAAATCGAACGTGGTCAGCTCGGCCAGTGAGCGGCGGCCGGCGATTTTGAACAGCACCATCAGGGCCAGGTACATCGCTACTGCGCGCAACACGGAGTCCATGGCGTCACCTATGGAAAGATGAATTGAACCAGCTCAACGCCAGTTGAACCGGGCGATTCGATGCGGCTGCGGAACAGCCCGAGGCCATCGCCGCGCAAAGTCAGGTACAACGTCGCCTGGCCCTGCCCATCCGCCTGCAACCACAGGCGCATGCCCTGCGCCGAATTGCGCGAGCGCAGCGGTTGCGGCTGCAGGGTTTCGACACTGAAGCCTTCCAGGAGCTCGCCACCGATGTCGAGTTCCAGCGTGGCATCGGGTTTGCCGTTCAGGCTGATTTTCATCGAATTGGTTGAGCCATTGCGATGGAACATTTCGTACTCGGCGCGCAGGTGGCCGTTGTCGCTAATGACTTCCCGCGAACTGATGAGCCCGCGCGAAAACAACCCCAGCAGACCAAGTACCACCAACAACACCAGCACGTACCAACCGCACCGCTCGAAGCGCCAGACCTTCGCCTGATAGGCCATGTCTTCGCGCACCGGGTAGTCCCTGCTTTGCAAGTCCGGATGATCGCCGTCGCCTTTCATCGGTTCAGCCTCGCTCGCCGCGCAGGGCTCGTTGATGGAAGTGCGGCAGTTGCTGCAAGGCGAATTCCGAAGCAATCTGCAGCACCTCTACACGCGAACCGGGAAACCATTGCTGACGCGTGAATACGGCGTGTTGACCGTCCAGCTGGAAGGCCCAGGCAAAACACACGGTGCCGGCAGCGATGCCGTCGACGTCGTCAGGACCGAGAATCCCCGTGGTCGCAACGGCGACGTTGGCGGTGCTGTCACGCAACGCGCCGATCGCCATTTCCCGCGCGACTTCGACGCTGGTCAGGTTGAAGGTTTCGATGGTGTCCGGGCTGACGTGCAGCAGCCGTTGCTTGGCCTGCGGTGAATACACTACATAGCCGCTCTCGATCAGTTGGCCGCTGCCCGGCACCTCGGACAGCAGCATGACAATGTTGCCGGCGGTGCACGATTCCGCCGTGGTGATGGTCAGCGAATGGTCGCGCAGATAGTCGACCGTTTCCTTGGCGATGGACATGACGTTCACTCTTGGAATTATTAGCGGTTGACCGCATACCGCGGTGATCATTCCCACGTTCAGCGAGCCCGGTAGACGCCGGGCTCGCCGGTTCCCTCAAGTGGCGGGCACCCACGGTGGCGTGTCTGCGGTCTCCGCCAGCGGCACATCACTGCTGCCGGGCGTGAGGATCACCTTGCGGCAATTTTCCTGCTTCTTGTCGAAGAGCTTGTAGCCCTCGGCCGCCTGCTCCAGCGAGAGCCGGTGGGTGATGATCGCGTCGGGTTGCAGCGCTCCGGTTTCGATATGCCCGAGCAGCTCCGGCAGGTAGCGCTGGACATGGGTCTGGCCCATCTTGAACGTCAGGCCCTTGTCGAACGCATCGCCAAACAGGAATCCATGAATAAACCCGGCATACACACCGGGCACGCTGACCACACCGCCACGCCGCACAGCGGCGATGCACTGACGCAGGGCCTTGCCACTGCTGCCTTCGAGCTTGAGCGTAGCCAGCACCGTTTCGGTGGTGCTGCCCTTGGCCTCGAACCCCACTGCATCGATCACCCCGTCAACGCCGCGATGGCCGGCCGTCTGCCGAATGATCGTGTCAGCCGGATCGTCGTCTTCATCGAAGTTGATTGGAATCACGCCATAGGTGCGCTGCGCGTATTCCAGCCGATACGGATGGTGATCGACCATGAAGATCTGCTCGGCACCGAGCATTTTCGCGCACGCTGCGCTGAGCAGCCCGACCGGGCCGGCACCGTAAATGGCGACGGTCGAGCCCTTGCCGATCTGCGCGTTGTTCACCGCTTGCCAGGCAGTCGGCAAGATGTCCGACAGGAACAACACCTTTTCGTCCGCCAGCGTGCCCGGCACCTTGAATGGTCCGGTGTTGGCCTTGGGCACGCGCACAAGCTCCGCCTGACCGCCGGGAATGCCGCCGTACAAGCGACTGAAGCCGAACAACGCCGCCGGCGGCGTAATGGACTTTTTGTTGAGGATTGCGCCGCGACCGGGGTTGGTGGTTTCGCACGCGGCATAGAGTTCCATCTGGCAGAAGAAGCAGCCACCGCAGGCGATCACGAACGGAATCACCACGCGATCACCGCGTTGTACCGCAGTCACCTCCGGCCCGGTTTCTTCGACGATGCCCATGAATTCGTGGCCGAAGATATCGCCGTGTTCGACAGTGGGAATCTTGCCTCGGTACAAGTGCAAATCGGAGCCGCAAATGGCGGTCGCGGTGACGCGCAAAATGATGTCATCGGGGGCTTCGAGCTTCGGATCCGGCACGGTTTCGACTCTCACATCGTGAGCGCCGTGGTAGGTCATTGCACGCATGGCAAGGTCCTCTTCCTGATCAATGAAATGGCGTGAGTCTCTTCATTTCGGAAGCGCAGCGTTCTGCAGGAGTTCAGTGAAATTTTGCCGCAGCGGATCAATGGCTGCGGTGGCAGGAGGCTCGGTTTTGTTCAGATTGGTAATCTGCAAGGCGTGCACGATGCGCTTCATGCAGAGTGCACGAAGCGGTTTTGTCGCGGCCCCGGCAAAGCCTTGCTCCAGCGCGGTTTGGCCGATCACTGCAAGTTGGCACAGCTCATGCGTTGTAGACAGGGAATACACCGCACGGCCCATAGAGGCCTGTGTTCATACCGTGATAGCAGAGGCCAATAAATAATGAACGCCATCGACCTACTCAAAGCCGATCATAAAAAAGTCAAAGACATCCTTAGCCAACTGAGCGAGTCGACTGAACGGGCGTTGAAAAAACGCGCCGAGCTGCTGGCCAAGCTGGAGATGGAAGTCTCGATTCATACCCGTCTTGAAGAAGAAATCCTCTATCCCGCATTCAAGGAAGCGGGCAGCAAGGAAGAGGACGTGATGTATTACGAGGCCAAGGAAGAACACCGCACCGTGGATTCGCTGGTGCTGCCGGATCTGAAGGAAACCGACCCGGGCACGCCTGAGTTCGCTGGCCGGGTGAAGGTGGTCAAGGAGCTGCTTGAACACCATATCGAAGAAGAGGAATCGGAGATGTTTCCCAAGGCCAGGCAGCTGCTGGGCAAAGCCAAGCTCGATGAACTTGGCGCGCAAATGGAGGCTATGAAAGCCAGCTACAAGAAGGAAATGGCTGCTTAAGAATTACGCGTGGTTTGGCCCGGCTTTGGCTGGGCTTTTTTTTGCCTGGCGCTCAGGGTGATGACGAAATGTGTTCGGCTTTGGTTCGGCGGTGCACTTTCCCCTCACCCCAGCCCTCTCCCGAGGGAGAGGGAGCTGATCGGGGTTGATCTCAAGACTTGCATTCAACCCGGTATTCCGTGCCGGCATCTCACGCCCAAACAACTCGGTCAGTCCCCTCTCCCTCCGGGAGAGGGTTAGGGTGAGGGGCTTTTGATTTCGCTTGTCGCCCGCACTCACTACCCCTTATAACGACTGCCTTCCCTTAAAAAACAAGAGACAGCATCCATGAGCAACGCCTGGAACGAAGGCTATTTCACCGACGAAGGCTACACCTACAGCTACAGCCGGGAGATCAACCCGGTGTTCCAGCGCTACTGCCTGTTGTTGCGCGGCTTCGCCAGTCTGGACAGTACCGACGGCTACCACTGCGAACTCGGTTTCGGTCAGGGCGTGTCGATCAATATCCACGCCACCGCCAATCCAGGCACGTTTGTCGGTACGGACTTTCATCCGGGCCAGGCGGCTTATGCCGTTGACCTGGCAGCGGCGGCCAACAATGGTGCCCGTCTCTACGACGACAGTTTCGAACAGTTACTGGCGCGGACTGACCTGCCGCAGTTCGACAGCATCAGCCTGCACGGCATCTGGACCTGGGTCAGCCGCGACAACCAGAAGCTGATCGTCGAATTCACCCGTCGCCACCTCAAACCCGGTGGTCATCTGTACGTCAGCTACAACAGTTTTCCGGGCTGGTCGCCATCGGCGCCGTTGCGCCAGTTGTTCAGTCTGCATGACCGCTTCGCTAACACCTCCTCTCGTCCGGATCAGCGCATCGACGCTGCGCTGCAGTTCTCCGAGGCGCTGCTGGCAGCCAACCCGAAATACGCCGCGGCGGCGCCGAGTCTGGGTGCGCGACTGCAGAGCATCAAGGGCCAGGATCGTCAGTACGTCGCGCATGAGTATTTCAACCGCGACTGGAACTGCATGTACTTCGCCGACATGGTCGATGCCCTCGCACCTGCCAAGCTCGATTACGCGACGACCGCGGTACCGCTGGACTCAGTCGATCCGCTGAACCTGAGCGCGGAGGCGATGGATTTCCTCGAAACCATTGAGCATCCGGTCATGCGCGAGCAGGCGCGCGACTATTTCGTCAATCAGCATTTCCGCCGCGACCTGTACGTGCGCGGTGCCAACCGTCTGTCTGCGCCCGAGCGCCGCGCGCAGATGCTGCACACGCGTTTCGTGCTGCTGCAACCGGCAACAAGCGTACCCACCGCCGTCACCGGTCCGGCCGGCGAAGCCTCGTTGCAAGCGGAGATTTATGGCCCGGTACTGGACGCACTGGCGGACCAGGCGTATGCCGCAAAATCAATGCGCCAATTGCTCGGGACGACGGCGCCGCTGACCTTCGACGATCTAGAACAAGCGCTTGCCGTGCTGGTCGGCATGGGGGTCGTGGCGCCATGCCAGAGCGAAGCGTCCGAGTCGCTGGTGCAGGACCGCTGCGCGGCGCTCAATCTGCAACTGTGCAAACGCTCGCTGTTCACCGCCAAGGTACAGGTGCTGTCCAGCCCGGTCACCGGCGGTGGCGTGACGGTCAGCCGTTTCCAGCAACTGTTCCTGATTTCCATCAAGCAAGGTAGAAAGCACCCAGCCGAATGGGCGCAACTGGCCTGGAGTGTGATCAGCGAACAAAACGAAGTGCTGATCAAGGGCGACCAGCCGTTGCTCACTGCCGAACAAAACCTCGCTGAACTGACCGAGCAGGCGCAGGCGTTTGCCGAGCAGTCGCTGGTGGTGCTCAGGGCGTTGAAAATCGCTTGAGGTGCAGAATGCGCGGAAGCAGTAGCAGGTTAACCCTGCCGCTGCCAACGCGCGGTTTTATTGGCTGCGCTGCTTAATCGAAGGCGCCATTGACGATTTCGTAAATCAAACCGGTCGCTAGCGCGACAAGAATCAGATCCGTCCCTACCTGCTGCCATTCGTAGCCGTCGTAACGCGGCAAGTGCCCCAGCAGGCGACCGTCCAGTTTCTTCGCGATACCGGGTGGCAGCGGTTTGCCCCGCGCCAGATTCTTTTGAATACCCGGCGGCAGCGCCGGTCCAGGGCTCCAGTAATCGCGATAATTGCCCACGATCCCGAGTATGTTGCCGCGATCAACACCAGGACCGCCACGGTAACCCTGATTGCCTTGACCGCCCTGCCCACCCTGCTTGCCCTGGCCGCCCTGATTACCCTGGCCTTTCTGTTTACCGTGATCCTGCATGTTCTGCGGATTACCTTTGCCGTTACCCTGGCCTTTGTCGTTTCCGGGGTCGGCCGAAGCCACCGCAGAAGCGAAAACCAAGGCAAGGGACGACGCCGTGGCGATCCATTTACGAGAGCTGATCATGGGTACTCCTTCATGGCGGGATGCTTCACTGTCATCGATGACACTGAACCTCAGCTTAGTTTATTTCGCCGCGCTGACCATCGGCAAACCAGGCGGCTACGCTGCAGACTGTGCGAGGCTTCACTGTTTCTGCAACAAATTGACATTGCCTTGGCCCGGCGCTTGGGTCAGGATTCGCGCCTTTTTGATCGTCAGCCGCGTATCTGTTCAGCGTACGGTCCCGGTCGACTTCACCTTGCCCACGAGTAGCCCAGATGAACCGCCAGAAGAAACTCAAACAACTGTTCAAGGAAAAGGCCAAAAAGGCCAGTGCCAAACTGGCGCCGAAAAAGCCCAAGTACATCAGCAAGGCTGAGCGCTTGAAACTGGCCGCTGAAGTCGCCGAGCCGGTCGAGAGCGGCGAACGTCACGCTTGAAGCGCGTTGCCTGGTAGCAACGCGCTGACCCGCTTGATCAAACGCCCGAATGCGTGTGGTAGATCTTGCTGACGATCGTCCACTGCCCTTCAACCTTCAGCAGATTGAAAAAATCAGTGAAACGGAAGCCCGAGACATTGTCAGTATCGACTCGCGCGCTGGCGGCAGTGCCGACGATATCGATCCGCACGATCGCAGCCTGAGCTTCGGGCGATGGGCGAAAGGACGTGTCGATCACGTCGTAGAGATTCTGGATCGCGCCGCCGACCAGGCGCTCGCCGTCGACGCCAAACATCGTTGCTTGCGGATTGAATGCCGGTTTCATCAGCGTGCTGTCAGCTTTCGCGCCGCCCTCGTTGTACTGGTTGAGGACGGCGACGATCGCGTTGTATTCCTGCACGTAGGTGGGAGTGGTCATGGTGGGGTTCCTGTTTTGAGTGAAAAGGCTGCCGCCAGCCAAGGCTGACGCGGCAACGGGGGTTGATCAGGCGCTGGCGGTGGGCCAGTCGATGTAGCCTTTGGCGCCGCCGCCGTAGTAGCTCTCACGCGGCGCGATGGTCAGTTCGATTCCGCGACGCAGGCGCTCGACCAGATCGGGGTTGGCGATGAACAGGCGTCCGAACGCCACCGCATCGATCCGTCCTTGTGCGCGTCGCTCGAGGGCCATTGGCAGGTCGTAGTTGTTGTTGCCGATGAACGGCCCGGTGAACTGCGCACTCAGCGCGTCCAGATCAACGCCTTCCGGCACGCTGCGCGACGTGGCTGTCGCCCCTTCGACGAAATGCAGGTAGGCCAGATTCAACGGATTGAGTTGCTGGATGAGATAGCCGTAAGTCGCCATGACATTGCTGTCGGGCGGTGTGTTGCCGGCATCAGCCGTGACCGGCGACAGACGAATACCGACGCGGTCGCTGCCCCAGACATCAATCACCGCGCGGGTGACTTCCAGGGTCAGGCGCGCACGGTTTTCGATACTGCCGCCGTACTGATCGCTGCGCTGGTTGGTCGAGTCTCGCAAAAACTGATCGAGCAGATAGCTGTTCGCCGAATGCACTTCCACGCCATCGAAACCGGCCTGTTTGGCGTTCTGCGCGGCACGCCGGTATTGCTCGATGACGCCGGCAATCTCCGCTGTTTCGAGTGCGCGCGGCATCGACACGTCGACGAAGCCTTTTTCGGTGTAGGTGCTGCCCTCAGCCTTGATCGCCGAAGGTGCAACAGGCGCTTGGCCGTCCGGCTGCAACTCGACACTGGAAAATCGCCCGACATGCCACAACTGGCAAACGATCTTGCCGCCGGCGGCGTGCACCGCATCGGTGACAGTCTTCCAGCCCGCGACCTGCTCCTGCGTCCAGATACCCGGCGTCATCGCATAGCCGCGACCTTGGGCAGAAATGTTCGTCGCCTCCGCGATGATCAATCCGGCCGTGGCGCGCTGGGCGTAATAAGTCGCGTGCATGGCGTTGGGCACGCCGTCGTCGGCCATTCGGCTGCGCGTCACCGGGGCCATGACGATGCGATTGGCCAAGTGCAGCGCGCCGAAGGTCACGGGTGAAAAAAGGTCAGTGTCAGCGGCGTGATCAATCATTAAACCTCCAAAACATTAGACTGGTCGTCTAGCAACCAGCGTTAAAAAAACGCCCCTGTGCCAGCGGGCGATTGCTTGTTTCAAGCGTCCGTTGAGTGGACGTTCAGTGGCAGTGCAGCGGCGCCTGGTGTTTCACATTTGCCTCGGCGGCACCGGGTTGCAGTGCGATTTTTTCCCACTTGGCAATTACCAGCGGCGCGATGGCATTGCCCAGTACGTTCAGCGTCGTGGTGCCGCTGTCGATGATCCGGAAAATCCCCGCGATCAACGCCACGCCCTCCAGTGGCAGGCCGGCCGACGCCAACGTCGCGGAGAGGATGATGATGGCAAAACCCGGTACACCCGCCGCGCCCTTGGACGTCAGCACCATGGTCACCACCAGCAATATCTGCTGCGACAGCGACAGGTCAATGGCGTATAGCTGCGCAACAAAAATCGTCGCGACGCCAAGGAAAATCGATGCCCCATCGAGATTGAAGGCATAGCCCACCGGCACCACGAAACTGACAATCCGCCGCGGTACGCCGTACTGCTCGAGTCTGCTCATCAACTGCGGCATGACCGCCGCCGAAGCGGCACTGGAAAACGCCAGGATCAGCTCGTTGCGGAAGTAGCCGATCAACTTGAAAATGTTCTCGCCGATCAGGTAGCAAATCCCACCGAGTATCACCAAGGCAAAGACAACCAGCGCCAGATAGACCACGCCGATCAACTTGAGCAACGGCAACAGTGAGGCAAAACCAAATGTCGCGACGGTCGCACCGATCATGCCGAACACGCCAATTGGCGCGTAGGCCATGACAATGGAAACCACCTTGAACATCGCATCGGAAATGCTCTGTATCAAAGCGATGGCCGGCGCACTCTTGTCTTTGGGCAGTGCATCCAAGGCCAGGCCAAACAACACCGCGAAGAACAACACGGAGAGCAACTTCGCTTCCGACATGGCCACCAGCACATTGTCCGGGACGATGTTCTGCAGGATCACCAGAGCACCTTTGGACGGCTCCAGTTTGATCTCAGCGGCGTTGTGCGAAATGCCGGAGATATCGGTGCCTGCACCCGGTTCAAACAGGTTGGCGAAACACAGTCCGATGACGATCGCCAGCGCCGTGATCGCGAAGAAATAGCCCAGCGACTTGGCGCCCATACGACCGAACGATTTGTTATCGCCACCGCCAGCAATCCCCAGAATCATGCAACAGAACACGATAGGCACCACCACCATCTTCATCATCTTGATAAAGATGTCGCCGAGCGGTTTAAGGATCTCCGCGCTGACCCACATTTGATACTGCGGATGGGTATTGAAATACCAACCGACGAGCACGCCAAGCACCAGCCCGGCAACGATTTGCCACACCAGGGGAATACGTTTCATGTCTAGCCTTCTTGTTGGAATGAACGGTCTGCGCGAAAGGCAGTTGCTAGAGTCATGAGCATCCAGCTCACTTTGAGAAATGGCACAACGCTGTTGTGCCATGGCGATTGTTACTTGGCGAAGAGCTGGCTCATATCCTTGAACGCTTTGAATTCCAGGGCATTGCCGCAGGGATCGAAGAGAAACATGGTGGCTTGTTCACCGACCTGGCCCTGAAAGCGAATGTACGGTTCGATCACGAACTGCGTGCCGAACGACTTCAGACGTTCTGCCAGTGCCTCCCATTGTTGCCAGCCGAGAATGATGCCGAAGTGCGGCACCGGCACGTCATGACCGTCAACCGGGTTGCTGTGCACGCTCTCTTGAGAGGCGGTTTTCGGATGTTCGTGAATCACCAGTTGATGGCCGTAAAAGTTGAAGTCGACCCATTGAGTGCTTGAGCGTCCTTCTTCAAGACCGAAGACTTCACCGTAAAAAGTGCGCGCCGCAGCCAGGTCATAAACAGGGATAGCGAGGTGAAAAGGCGAGAGAGTCATCAGAGCTCCAGGATCGTTTTTGTTGGTTGGCAAACAAGTCCCAGCGACATCGGCTCTTACGGTTCAGCCGGCTGCGGGATGAAAAACATCCTAGGACGAAAAACCCAACATAAAAATCAATATATATTTCTCAAACTCACAACTAATATTTGTCAATGATCAAAGAACTGAAAACACTCATTGCCGTGGCGCGCGAAGGCACCTTCGCGGCGGCCGGTAACCGCATCGGCCTGACGCAGGCCGCCGTCAGCGCGCAGATGCAGCGCCTGGAAGCCGAACTCGGTTTCGAGATCTTCGACCGAAAGGGCCGCTCGGCGCACCTGAACAAGATGGGCCAGCAGATCCTGCTGCAAGCACAGGACTTGCTCAGGCTCTATGACAACCTCGGTTCGACGGCGGTGGGCCTGCCGCCCAGTGTGCTGGTCAACCTTGGCGCGATTGCTTCGGTGCAGCGCTCCTATCTACCGGATGCGCTGGCGCGCTTTCACCAACAATGTCCGTACTGCCGAACCCGGGTGATTCCGGGCCTGTCGATGGAGCTGGTCAATCTGGTGGATACCGGCGAGATCGACATGGCTGTGGTCATTCGCCCGCCCTTCTCGCTGCAGAGCGATTTGCGCTGGACCACCCTGGCCCTTGAGCCGTATCGGTTGATCGTGCCGCGCGATGTGGCGGGCGATGACTGGACGCAATTGCTGAGCAGCCAACCGTTTATCCGCTATGACCGCTCCTCCTTTGGCGGCAGACAGGTGGACCGGTTTTTGCGCCAGATGCATTTCAACCTGCGCGAAGTCTGTGAGCTGGACGAACTGGAGGCGATCATCAAACTCGTCGAAAACGGCGTCGGTGTGGCGCTGGTGCCGCAAACCTCGCCCGACTTTGAATGGCCCGCCGGCGTCCGTGCCTTCGATCTTGGGCCGCACACGTTTCACCGCGACATCGGCCTCGTCCACCGAGCGCGCGAGACTTTCACCGAACCTGTGCGCGTCCTCGCCGAGTTGATCAGCACTCAGCTCAAGCCCGGCAGCGAGCAGGCTTGATCGGCCCAACCATTAACTGCATCAATAACAACCATTAATTCAATGAAGTTCTCTTATCAGTGCCGCGGCGTAAGATCGGCTCCAGACCCAACCACTACCCAACGGAGCACACCATCATGAAACGCCAGGCCCTTCTCAGCATCGCTTTCTCGCTCTTCGCACTGAACGCTTTCGCCGCTACCCCTGCGCAGCCGCTGGTTGCCGAAGGGGGTTCCGACCGTTTGCTGGAACAACGCACCGCTGCTGTTACGCAAACCGATCCACTGTTCAGCGATGCCGTCGCCGCGACCGAAACCGATCCGCTGTTCAGCGACGCCGTAGCCGCCACTGAAACCGATCCCTTGTTCAGCGACGCCGTCGCCGCGACCGAGACCGACCCGCTGTTCAGCGATGCAGTAGCCGAAGGCGGTTCTGACCGTCTGATCGAACGCCGCGCCGTCTGAATGCCGCGTTTCACCGCGGTCACCGAAGAAAAGCCCGACCTCGCCGTCGGGCTTTTTGCGTTTGGGCTTGCGCAATACTGCGCGTAACCGCCTGCGCTCAACTAACCTTGAGTAACCTTATGCGGGAGCAAACAAATCATGTCCCTCGCGATCAGATTTCTGCTCGCCCCGACGGCTTCACTTCTGCTCGCCATGAGCGCCGACGCGCAAACCGAGGCCGACCCGCAGCAACCACCCGCCCTGCTCCCGCTGGTTTCCGAAGCCGCGCCCATGCTGATTGCCTACCCGCCGCTCGCCGAGCCGCTGGCCCGTGGCGTAGTGATCATTCAATACCGCACCGAACACACGCGGATCATGCCGGTGTTCGGCAAAGCGGCGGTGCCGGTCTCGCCGCGTCTGGGCCATCTGCACGTCACCGTTGATGACTGGCAAGGCACATGGGCCCATACGAGTGAGGATCCGATCATTCTGGTCGGCCTGACGCCCGGTGCGCACAAGGTGCTGCTGGAGATTGCCGATCCGACGCACACCGTGCTGACCAGCACGACGGTGAATTTCGTTGTGCCCGCCAAGCAGCCCTGAGCCTAATCAGCAGCCGGCGCGCAAACTTTTCCTCCGCCCTCGGGTTGATCACCTACCCTCATAGACTGTCTGGTCGATTCGAGCCGCCTCACCATGCGCGACGCCTTGAAATGGATGTTGTTGGTCGCCCTCACGCTGCTCGGTAGCAGCAGCCTGGCGCTGTGGGCGGAGGATTTGCCGGCGCCGGCGCAGAATGCCGCCGCGCCGTTGCCGGTGATCGCGCAAAGTGATCTGCAAGCTCTGCAACAACGCCTCGACGGGCTCAAGCAGCAGATCTCGGCGGCGAACAATTACAACCAGCTCGAAGGTCCGCAGGATCGGGTGCAGGCGTTCATTCTCGATATCGATCGATTGACGGCTGGGCTGTTGCCGCAACAGGCGCAACTGGCGGTGCAATTGGGTGTGTTGGGCGCCGCGCCGGACACCGATGTGGCCGCCGAACAGGCCGACATCATTGCCCAACGGGCGACGCTGACGGCGCAGAAAAGCAAGCTCGACGGCACGCTTAAAAGCCTCGCCGCGCTAAAGCAGAATGCGGCGGACCTGATCACCCAGATTGCCGGCATCCGCCGCACGTTGCTGGAAAGCGAACTGACGCTGGGCACCCATAGCGTACTGAATCCAGGCTTTTGGTCGCCGCTGGTCAATCCAGACGCAGATGACCGTCGGCGATTGCATTTTTTCGTCGACCAACTGCGCACTTCCGGGGCCAGCGTGTGGCTACCCGGCGAGCGCTTTTACACCAGCCTGCTGGTATTTCTGGCCTTTATCGTCTGGACATTCGGACGTCGGCTGGCCGAGCGCGGCCTGACCTGGCTGTGCATTCATCGCGTACCGGAGGGACGGCTACGCCGCAGCGCGCTGGCCTTTGCCTCGGCACTGGCGACCATCGCCACCACCGCCATCGCCCTGCAAATTCTGTTCTATGCGTGCACCCGGCACCAGCCGTTGTCGCCAGTGCTGCAAACCTTCTCCGAGGAATTCGAAAAGGTCGTGTATGCCTGCGTGCTGATCACCGGCCTGAGCCGCGCCCTGCTGTCGACCGAGCATCCCTCGTGGCGCTTGCCGGCCATTGCCGATCAGGTGGCGCAGGCGCTCAAGCCGTATCCGCGGGTTTTGTCCTGCACGCTGCTGGTATTGGTGACGCTGGTGCAGGTCAGCAACGCCACCGGCATGAGCAGCCAGATCGTGATTGCCGGGCGCGGGATCATTGCCATGGTGGTGCTGGCGATTGTCCTGACCTTGCTGCTGCGGGTCGGCAAGGTACGCAAGGCGCTGGTCGCGGCCAACGATGCGGCGGCGGCCAACAGCACCTTTGCCGGGATCATCTACACGGTCGCGAGCGTTTCGATTCTGGTTTCGGCGCTGGCCCTGCTCGCCGGCTATGTTTCGCTGGCGCGGTTCATCAGTTACCAACTGGTCTGGGGCTTTATTGTCCTGTCCGGTTTCTACCTGCTGATCCAACTGGTCAAGGACCTCTGCGAACACGTGTTCTCCCCCCGACATGCCAGCGGCAAGGCTCTCAAGCAACTGCTCGGCATCGGCGATCGGCGCCTCGATCAGATGGCAATCCTGCTGTCCGGCTTCAGCCGTGCCGCGCTGATGCTGCTGGCGGTGATCAGCCTGTTCGTCGGCGGCATCGGCACCACGCTCGGGCAACTGCTGAGCAACATCATGGTCATCCTCGGCGGCGCCGGGTTGCGCAAGTTGAACATCGTCCCCGCGCACCTGCTCAATGCCGTGCTCGCGCTGATTATCGGAATCTGGCTGATCCGCACCCTGAGCCGCTGGCTGGACAATGAGTTCCTGCCCAAGACCGAGATGGACCCCGGCATGTGCGCGTCGCTGAGCACGCTGTTTTCCAACATCGGTTATGCCTTGGTGATTCTGCTGACCCTGTCGTCGCTGGGCGTGCAGTGGACCAATCTGGCGTGGATCGTCAGTGCGCTGTCGGTGGGCATCGGTTTCGGTTTGCAGGAGATCGTGAAGAATTTCGTTTCCGGGCTGATTCTGTTGACTGAACGGCCGGTGAAGGTTGGCGACCTGATCAGCATCAGCGGCGTTGAAGGCGACATCCGCCGGATCAACGTGCGCGCCACGGAGATTCAGCTCAGCGACCGCTCGATTGTCATCGTGCCCAACTCGCAATTGATCTCGCAGAACCTGCGCAACGTCACCCTGGGCGGCAGCGCGCAAGGCGTGGCATCGCTGGAGCTGATGTTCCCGCTGGACATCGACCCTGAGCAAGTCAAAGAGCTGCTCCTCGACGCCTACCGCGAGAACGAGCCCCTATTGGATAAACCGGCGCCGTTCGTGCGCTTCAGCAAGCTGTCGCCGGACGGGATCACCCTGACGGTGACCGGGTACGTGGCCAGCCCGAGGATTGTCGGGGTGACTAAAAGTGATCTGCTGTTTGAAATCTTGAAGCGTCTGGGTGCGGCGGGCATTGCGCTGGCGAAACCGCCGGCCGCGAGTTGATGGAGCCCGACCCGGCACTCAGGCTTTACGCGTGACCACACGTCGATGGCAGTCGGCCGGCGTCAGCACCTTGCCCGACGTCGAGCGCACAGCGATGGTCTCGACCGGTTGGTCTGAATCGTTGTCGAGCAGCACCGAGTGGCTCTCGCCTTCGCTGTACAGGAAGCGCTCCCCCCACTGGCGCATGCTGACCACGATCGGAAACACCGCGCGGCCCATTTCGGTCAGCACATATTCCTTGTAGGCGCTGCCATCGGAGGCCGGCTGGATCTCCAGCACGCCCAGTTCCACGAGCATTTTCAGTTTCACCGTGAGGATGTTTTTCGCCAGCCCCAGGCGTTTCTGGAATTCGCTGAAGCGGCGGACATCGTCGAAGGCGTCGCGGATGATCATCAGCACCCAGCGATCACCAATGGCCTCGAGTGTTCTGGCGACCGGGCATTCGCTCTGTGCCAGTAATTTCTGTCTGGCCATGACGCTCCAGTGGGCAGATAGGAAGGAAGAAAAACGATCTAACGTCAGACGAAAATGTTTTGCAAAATGTGGTTGTATTTAACAACTTGATTTGATAAAAATCAACGCATCGGTTTTGTTTCGAAACCACATATTCCAAGGATTGGATGGATGCCGTACACGCCTCATGCCCCGGTAAAAATGGACGTCGAAGCCGAAAAGGCGACCGGAGGACATTCACAGACCTCGCGGTCCGCTGGCACCTCGACCCTCAGCCGCTATCAAACCCTGCTCTTCGCAATCACCTGCGCCATGGCCGTGGCCAACGTCTACTTCGCCCAGCCATTGCTTGAGTCCATGGCGTCGAGCCTGGCCGTTTCGCCGGGCACGATCGGCATCGTTGTCACCGCGACTCAGGCGGGCTATGCCGTAGGGTTGTTGTTTATCGTGCCGCTGGGTGACCTGCTCAATCGCAAGAAACTCATCCTGACGCAAATGCTGATGTCAGCCGTGGCCTTGTGCGCGGTGGGACTCGCCGGCAACTGGGGCATGCTGCTCGGTGCCATGGTGCTGGTGGGCCTGATGGCGGTGGTGGTACAGGTGGTCGTGGCCTACGCCGCCTCGCTGGCCAGCCCGGAACAGCGCGGCGCAGCCGTCGGCACGGTCACCAGCGGCGTGGTGCTGGGCATTCTGTTGGCGCGCTTCGTGTCAGGGGCAGTCGCCGATCTGGCCGGCTGGCGTGGCGTCTACTTTGTCTCGGCCGCGCTGATGATCGGTATGGCGCTGGTGTTGTGGCGAACCATGCCCGCCTCAGCGGCCCCGCCGGCCAAAGGCAGTTACTGGCAGTTGTTGCGGTCGGTGTTCCTGCTGTACCTGACCGAGCGCACGCTGCGGGTCAGAGGCACCTTCGCCCTGCTGATCTTTGCCGCCTTCAGTGTGCTGTGGACGTCGATGGTACTGCCACTGAGTGCGCCACCGCTGTCGCTGACGCACACGCAGATCGGCCTGTTCGGCCTCGCCGGTGTGGCCGGTGCGCTGGCTGCAGCGCGGGCCGGCCGCCTGGCGGATCAGGGACGTGGCAATCGCACCACCGGCATCGCCCTGGCGTTGTTGACCCTGTCATGGCTGCCCACGGCGTTTGTCGAAAGCTCATTGCTGGCCATGGTCGTGGGTGTCGTGCTGCTGGACTTCGCCGTACAAGCGGTGCACGTCACCAACCAAAGCCTGATTTTCGCTGCACGCCCGGACGCGCAAAGCCGTCTGGTCGGCGCGTACATGTGTTTCTACTCGGTAGGCAGTGGCCTTGGTGCGATTGCGGCCACTTACACCTATGCACACTTTGGCTGGGTCGCTGTTTGTATTCTGGGTGCGGCCATCAGTGCTGTCGCCCTGCTCTACTGGTTATATCTGGGGCTGACCTCCAACTAAGCTCATAACTTTCAAGAACTTCTCACTGTCGTTTTAAAACGCTGGCGTGAAACTGTGTGCCTGCCACACGAACTTAATATTCAACCGAGGTCAGTATGGCGTTGCACACACTCACCATTACTTCGCATCAACTTGAATTTCAGCTGCCGGCCAACTCCGCGCTTACCGACATCGAGTGGGAAGCCGGCGGCAAGAACGTGATCCCGCTGGGATGCCGGGTCGGGGCCTGCGGCGCATGCCTGATCAAAGTCAATTCGGGCCTTGAGGCGTTGAATCCTCGGGACGGTGACGAAGAAGCGTTTATCGAGGTACTGGGTTACAGCGGAGAAGAATACCGGCTGGCCTGTCAGTGCCTGATAAGAGGTGAATTGGCCATAGAAGTGATTGGCTGATAGTTGCAGTTGAAGTCTGGTCATTATTAAACGCGTTAAAACAAACCCAAAATAGAGGCTTGAATATGCTTAACCGTGTAAAGAATGTTGGCTATGGTGATCGCACACCTTTCCTCAACGCTGCCGCTTCGGTAAATCTGCGTGGGGAAATCGACCGGATCATCGACGGCCAGGTAGAACAATGGTACGAAACCGTGCCTCAAGCCGCGCACCTGGAAGGCAAAGACGTCAACAGTGCCTATTACAAACGCCACCTGGTCGAAACCGCATGGCGCATCCGTCTGCTGCGCGTGGCGGAAGCCAAGGCACTGGTCGAGGTTGCCAAGGTCAGCCCGGAAGCCGCGCAGATCTGGGCTCACTACGAACAGGAAGAAATGCTCCATGACGACCTGTTCATCCAGGATCTGCAACGTGTCGGTGTAAGCCGCGAAGAGTTCCTCGCCACCGAACCCTACCTGTCGACCAAACTGCTGGCCGGTTTCTTTTCCTACCTGCTGGATCACGAAGGTCCACTGGGTGTGATCGCCTATTCCTACCTGGTCGAGTACGTCAACGTGAAGCTGGAGCCGCGCAAGCTCGAAGCGCTCAAGGTTTCGGTTGGCGAAAAGAACATCGTGGGTCAGGTGTCGCACTCCCACACCGACATCAACGATGACCATCCGGGTGAAGTCTGGGCGGCCCTGCGCTTCCTGATCAAAGGCGAGCAGGACATCGCAGCCCTGAAGCGTTACCTGGCCGAGCACCAGAAAATCCTCGCCATGTATTTCAGCGAGCTGTACATCGACACCCTGGCCAAGCCGCAAGACAAGGCGGCTTAAGCCATGGAGCAGGCAATGAATTCGAATCGACCCGGTGTTCTGATCCTGAGCCACTGTGGCTTTTCTTTCCTGGAGGACTTGAAGGAGCAGCTGCAACGGCGCCAGCTCCGGTGTTTCGTGCTGACTTCATTGCCGCTCGCCGAGCATGTGCCGGCTCGCCTGGAGCAGATCCAGGTCTGGGCGGACCGGCTCTACACCGCCGACTCCCACCAGTTGAAACTGGAGGACGTCAACAATGCCCTGCAAACGCTGCACAAGTCGGGCGAGCAGGTCACCTGTTGCGTCAGTGTGTGGGAAGGCTATCGACACCTGATGGCGGCGGCGAATGCAGCGCTCGGCACTTATGACATCGACGCGCAGCAGGCCCTGGCATTGCGCAACAAGCTCAATGTGCGCAATCAACTGGCCGATGCCGGACTGTCGCAAGCCCGTGCGCACGCGCTGACCGCACCGGTATTGCAAACGCTGCAAGCGCAGAGCGCGCGTTATTTCATCAAACCGATTCACGGAATTGCGTCCTACGCGGCATTTCCGCTGCGTGAGGACACCACCTGGAAGGCCCTCGAAACGCTGCGCCTGGCCTCGGTCGAGGACACGGTATACGCCTCGGCATTCAATGACGGGCTGCAGTTCATGGCCGAGGATTACATTGCCGGCCAGGAATTCAGCTTCGAGACCTTGTTGATCGACGGCCAGACGCATGTCGTTGCCATCCACGAAAAATACGAAGTGACCGAAACCGCTGACACCGTCCTTGAAGACAGTTGCACCACGCCCCCGGCGAGCCTCGATCAGGCACAGATCGCGGCGGGCCTGCAGTGGCTGGAAAAAGTCTTGAAGTGCATGGCGCTGCGTTGGGGTTGCTATCACATCGAGGCACGTTTTACCGGGCAGCACTGGGATCTGATCGAGATCAATCCACGCGTGGGTGGCAGCCTGATTTCCCACAGCGTCGAAGCCGTCACCCACGGCCACAGCATGCTGTCGCTGTGGCTGGATCTGTTGCTGGCCAGCCAGGACGATCACGCGCCACGCGATGCCCTCGCGCAACAGCTGAACGCGTTCCAGTGGCAGGCGGATGGCACCAGTGCACAGTCGGTGGCGACGTTCTTCCGGGTGTATTTCGCTCAACCGGGAACGTTGAGTTCGGTGGCGCTGAACGAGCTGCCCCTCGCCCCCACCGTCAAGCACATCCTGCTCAAGGCCGGCGATGTGATTCCAGCCCATGCCCGAGAGGTGTTTCTCGGCCAGTTGCTGTGGACCTTCGATCGCAGCCGCCAGGCCGAGGAGCTAGAGCGTTTGGCGCACCTGTCCGCAACGGCGCTGGATATTCGCTACGAACCCGGCACCCCTTGATTACGCCAGGCCAGCGCCTGGCACAGCCTTGCTGTTCATGAACACTGACAAGTATCGAGGATGACCAACATGCCGCTGCGTGCGCCTGTATTGCTGATAGTGGATTACAACCTGAGCCGGATCGGCGATGTCCTGCATATGCGCAACCATGCGCGCGAGCGCTGGGGAGCCGAAACCTGGCTGATCCGGGCCAACCCGCAAGACCATGACCTGCAGATCAGCGACCGGGTGATCGACGCCGACCCGCTGGCCCCCGACTTCGTCGCTCAGGCCTTGCATCGGCTGGCCGGGGACGCGGCCCGGATCAGCGCCGGGCTGGTGTTTTCCGACAACGCCGTGGCCAGCGGCGCGGCGCTGCTCGAACGGCTCGGCCTGCCGGTGGACGACGCCGCACGAGCGCTCGCGGCCTTCGACAAGCTCGCCTACCGCGAGGCCGAGCGAGCGATTGCACCGCTGCTGGACCGTCTCGGAGTGATGCTGCCCGACTTTCAGCCGATCGAATGCGTCAATGATGTGCGCAACTTTGCCTTGCGCCAGGAGCGCGGTTTTGTCATCAAACCCGCCTGTGAAGGCAACAATCGCGGTGTGGTCATGGTTGCTCCGGGCGGTGACTGCGAAGACGCGTTTGCCGAGGTCGCACCGTATCTGGACGGCGGCGTGCTGGCCGAAGCTTTTATCGCCTATACCCGCGAGTATTCCTACGATGGGCTCGGCGAGCTGTGGTTCATCACCGAAAAAGTCAGCGCCACCGGGCGCTACCCGGTCGAGGTTGCGCAGATTCTGCCCGCCCGCCTCAACCCGCAGGAACGTCAGGCGATCCGGCTGACCGGCGAGCAGGTCAATCGCCTGGTGGGCCAGCGTATCGGCCCGTTTCACAACGAGATCAAGCTCAGCGACAGGGATTACCACACGGCCGTCATCGAACCCAACCGGCGGCCGGGCGGCATGAAAATCTGGACATTGGCCAAAGCCGTGCACGGCCTGGACCTGTACGCGGCGTGGGTCGATTCGGTATTCGCCGCTACCGTCCCGAGCGAACTGCCCGATGCTTCCTGCAGCGCGGCCACCGTGATGTTCGGCGTGCCGCAGGACATGACCCTGGATGTCAGTGGACTCGGCGCGATTGACAGCCTGGTCGAGGACACGCTGACCCGCGCCGCACAAATACTCGCCATGGCCAGCGCCGACATCACGCTACTGGAATGTGCATGGATCGCCGGGGAGTCGCGGTTGATCCACGCGATCCCGAGAGACAACAGCGATTTCGTTGCCCACGCCTGCGTCGCCTTGCATGACCCGCGCGTAGACATTCGCGATCTGGTGGCGGTGCTGCGCGAACAATGGCAGGTGGTGCTGAACCGCAGCCTGGCCTGCGAGCAACCCTTGAAAGTCGCCTCCTGAGCCTTTTTTTCACGCGTCGAGACCACTGGCATGAAAATCCTGATTCTCCACCGAGTCCCCTACCCACGTATCGACTACCACCGTGGCATCGACCACGAACGGCATGACGTCACGTACCTGGGCAAACAATCGGCGATCGACACCCTGCCGTCAGAGCTGCGCTGCACGCGCGTGGTCCGGCCGGGGCTGAGCAACGCCTGTGACGAAACCCTGGCGTGGCTGGCGCAGCATCCGCAGACCTTCGACCGGGTCATTTCGATGTCCGAGTACGAACTGCTCGATGCGGCGCGCTTGCGCGAAACCCTGAATATTCAGGGTGCCTCGCTCAAGGCGGTCACGCTGGCTCGTAACAAACTGGAAATGAAGGCCGCGGTGCAGGCACGCCGGTTGCGTGTACCGCGCTTCATGGCGCTGGAGCGCTACCTGGCTCTGCAAGGGCGTGTTCCATGGACCAGCGCCACCGTGCTCAAACCGCACAGTGGCGCATCGAGCATGGACGTCAGCATCCACTCACAACCGGCGCAAGCCTTCGATGAAATCCGCCACAAGATCAGTGAACTGGCGCTGCCCATCGAAGACTTCCAGGTCGAAGAATTCATCAGCGGCCCGATCCGTCATTTCGACGGACTGGTACTCAATGGGCGCATCCTGACCCTGCTCTCCAGCGAATACGTCGGCACCTGCCTGGACTATATGGAGCGCGGCAGTGCGCTGGGTTCCTGGCATCTGCCGACCACCGAGGCCATGCACGCCTGGGTGGGCGCAGCGTTGCAGGCCGTACAGATCGACAACGGCGCCTTCCATCTGGAAGCGATCATGGATGGCGACGAACCGGTGTTCCTCGAAGTCGGCAACCGGGTCGGCGGTGCAGATGTGGTCGCAACCTATGAATTGGCAACCGGCATTCATCTGCCGTCGCTGGAACTGCGCATCCACGTCGATGGCGAACTGGATATTGCGCCGTTCGCCGCACAGCCGCCGGACCTCGGTTTCGGCTGGTTCGTGTTCCCTGGCCACACCCATGCACAACGCATCTATCAGGGCCTCAACGGCGCCGAGGAACTGCGAGCGAGCCCGCACGTCGTGCAGTGGAACGAACTGCAGCCAGGCTCGCTGCTGCCAGAGCACGTGACGTATTCGGCGTTCGAAGCGCCGTTGGCCGGCATCGTCAAGACCGCCGAGCCGCAACAGACCCGCGCGCTGCTGCAAACGCTGTTTTCCCGGGTGAGCCTCGCCCATGACCTGACGTCCGTTGCGTGACGTCGCCTTTGACCTTCAAGGCCATTCATCCATGAAACCACTGCACGTAGTGTTGGCTGTATTGATCACGGCGATCTGGGGTGTGAATTTCTCAGTCATCAAACTGGGGCTCGCCACCGTCGACCCGTTCATTCTGGCGGGTATCCGCTTCAGTCTCTGTGCGTTACCGGCGATCTTTTTCATTCGCAAGCCCGATGTGCCATGGCGCTACATCATCGGCTACGGCCTGGTGTTCGGCATCGGCCTGTGGGGCGTGGTCAATCTTGGCATCAAGGCCGGTCTGTCCGCAGGCATCGCTTCGCTGGTCCTGCAATTCAGCGCCTTCTTCACCATTCTGCTCGGCGGCTGGGTGTTCAAGGAAGCGCTGACCCGCTTCCAGATTCTGGGCATGCTGATCGCACTGGCGGGGCTGTTATGCATCATCAAGATCAGCGACGGTTCGGTGAGTGTGCCCGGGGTGTTGCTGGTGCTGGTGGGCGCCGCTTCGTGGAGCGTGGCCAACGTCATCAACAAGAAGGCCAGCACCAAGGATGTCTTTGGCTTCCTGGTGTGGTCGAGTGCCTTTGCACCGATCCCGCTGTTCGCCCTCGACTACGCGGTCAACGGCAGCGCCGGCTACACCGCGTTCGTCCAACAGGTGGACACGACCGCCGTACTGTCGATCCTCTTTCAGGTGTACCCGAACACACTGTTCGCCTACTGGATCTGGAACTCGCTGCTCAAGACCTACCCGGTTTCCACGGTGGCGCCGCTGTCATTGCTGGTGCCGATCTTCGGCATGCTCGGCTCGGTGGTGGTATTCAACGAAAGCGTGCCGGCGAGCAAGATCTTCGCGGTGGTGTTCATTGTTCTCGGGCTGACTGTCGGCCTCTATGGCCAGCGTATTTTCAATGCTATGTTCGCGCGTCCTGCGCGCAGTTCACTATGAATCGACAGGGAATCGGTATGAGTCTGGGAAGACGTGATTTTATGGGCGCCACTGTCGGGGCGTCCTTGATTGGAGGCAGCATGATTGCAGGGTTGGCAAGCGCGCAGGCGGCTCAGGCACCGGCGCACAATGACACCACCACGCCGTTCGATCCAGCCGATTGGGCGTCGGTTCGCGCGCAGTTCACGCTGTCGCCGCAGTTCGTGCACATTTCCAATTTCTTTCTGGCCTCCAACCCCAAACCGGTGCGCGAGGCCATGGCCCGCCACCGCCAGGCGTTCGATGAGAACCCCTACACCTACCTGGAAGACAACATGTTCGCCAGGCCCGACGACATGGTCTGGCGCAAGGTTTGCGCCGCAGCTGCCGAATACACCGGCGGTCGCGCCGAGGACATCGCGCTGACCACCAGCACCACCCAGGGCCTGGCAATGATCTACAACGGTCTGAAGCTTGAGCCCGAACAGGAAATCCTCACCACCCACCACGAGTGGTATACCCACGACGAGGCCATGCGCCTGGCCGTCGTCAAATGGGGCGGCAGCATTCGCCGCATCGATCTGTATGAGGGCCCCGAGGATGTCAGCGTCGACGCCATCGTCGCACGCATCGAAACCGCCATCAGACCGACCACGCGAATCCTCGCCATGACCTGGGTGCATTCCGGTACCGGCGTGCGTTTGCCGGTCAAGGAAATCGGGGCGCTGGTGGCGCGGCTCAATCAGGATCGCACCGAGGCGGACCGGATCATCTATGTGATCGACGGTGTGCACGGTTTCGGTTGCTCCGAAGCCCGGGTTGCCAGCCTCGGCTGTGATTTTTTCAGCGCCGGCACCCACAAGTGGATCCTCGGCCCGCATGGTACGGGGCTGGTCTGGGCGCGCGAAGGCCAATGGGCGCAGATCGTCCCGACCATCCCCACCATCATGGCCGCCGAGCCCGGCAATGCCTGGCGTGAGCTGCGCGATCCGCAAGGCGAAACGCAGGCGGCCTGGGTCAGCCCAGGCGGGTTCCTGGCATTCGAAAACCAATGGGGCGTGATCGAAGCGTTCGAATTCATCAAGAAAATCGGACGCAAACGCATCGCCGATCGTGTGGCCGAACTCAACGGGCAACTCAAGGAAGGTCTGGCCGCACTGCCCAATGTGTACTTGCACACGCCGCGCGCCGCTGAGTTTTCCGCAGGCATCGTCTGCTGTGACGTCAAGGGTTCGACGCCCAAGGAAATCGTGGCGAAATTGAAGGCGCACAACATCATCGCCAGCGCCACCCCCTACCGGCATTCAACGGTGCGATTCTCGGCCGGCATCATCAACACTGCGCAGGACATCGACAGGACCCTCGAGGTCATGCGCACGCTGGTCTGACCCCGGCCCGAACAGCCATCACCCTGGCAGCCCGCCACCCGGGCGCCGGGGCTGACCTCGGCCATCCATCCAAGCATCGTGTGTGCCCAAGGGCAAGGATCGATCTAATGAGTGAACAACAAAGTACCTCGAAGGAACTGGCGGTTTTCCTGTTCTGCTCGACGGTTTATCGACTGTTTTCCGGTGCACTGCTGGTATCGCTGACCTGGACCATTCTCAAGCAGAACGACGACGATTACCTGCCGTTGGCGCTGGCGATCTTCTGCTCGTTCATACCGGCCTTCATCACACCGGTGATGATCAAACGCTTGTCACGCCGCATGGACGGTCGCCAGATGAGCGCCTGGTTCGTCTTGTGCCTGACCGGACTGGCGTTGATCTCTGGCCTGTCGCGCAATGTCACGGTCGGCCTGCTGGTCACCAACCTGTTCGTCTGGCTGATGATCATGTCGCTGGAGGCCAGTCTGGACATGTGGTTTACCCAGTTGCAACGAGGCATGGATCAAACCAGGGTGCGGCGGATCAGCGGCGCGACCACGGCGACGAGCCAGGCCGCGCTGATGGTCGGGCCGTTGCTGGCCGCAGGTCTGATGCCGATATTGAACGGGATGGGTTTTTCGCTGGTGCTCGGCGCCGGCTTCCTGCTGGTCGCAGGTGTTTGTCATAGCCGTCGCAGCCTGCCGGTGGCGGTTCAGGAGGCCGGCAAGGTCGTGGCGCCGGCGCGTTTGCCGTTAAGCCTGTTTGTGCCGATGGTGCTGATCTGGCCCATTCTCGGCGCCTTCAATTTCATGCTGCCGGTCTATGTGTCGAACCATGGCTGGTCGCTGTTCGAACTCGGCGTGCTCGACGCCGTATTTGGCCTGGGCATGGCCCTGATCGGCGTGCTGGTGATCATTGCGAACACCGGACGGAACCTGCTCGCCTACCTCTGCGCATTGATCGCTCTGGCCGTCATTTCCACTTCGATGTGGTGGCTGATGCCTGACACGCTGCTGCTCAAGGCGCTGAGCCTGCTGATTCTCGGCATGGCATTCGGCGGTGCACGTGTACACATTCGCGTGGCGATCGCCTATCGCTATAGCGAAGCCGCCGTGGGCCTGTACGTGAGCAAAGCCAACGCGCTGGCCACGCCGGTGCTGCTGCTGATACTCAGCCTGCAACTGGCGATCATCGAAAACGCCTGGCTGTTGCCGTTCCTGCTGGTGTCGTTGACGGTGGCCCTGTTGCTGCAAACTTCGGCCACTCGCTTTGCGCGAGGACAGGCGCCGGTGGAGGCAGTCAGCGTCTGAGCATTGCGCAGAGCGGCGGTCAGAAAATCGCTTGAAGAAAAAACCGGCTGTTTACGCCGGTTTTTTTTCGTCGCGGCAAAATGTCCTGCCAATACGCTCGGCGAGTTGCAGGCGCGTTCTGCACAAATGTTCTAAACGCCTCAAGCCATTGCGCGGTATGTTATCCAGCCGTACTTCGCCAATCCGAACCCTGGAGCCTTCGTGGATAAACGCAACTGGATCGAACTGTCCCAGGATGTCGACACCGGGATCGAATCGATTCGCGCTCATTTTGAAGGGCATGCCTACGACCCGCACTGGCACGACAGTTTTCTGGTCGGCGTCACCGAGCAAGGCGTGCAGCAATTCAATTGCCGGCGCAGGCGCCATCGCAGTACGCCGGGCCAGGTGTTTCTGCTCGAACCGGGGGAAATTCACGACGGCCATGCGCCGACCGAGGACGGTTTCACCTATTCGATGCTGTACCTCGATCCGCACTGGCTCGAGCGCGAAGTGCATGCGCTTTACGAAGACGCACCGTCGAACAGTCAGCCGGGATTTGCCGACACGCTGAGCCAGGACCCGCGTCTCGCCACCGCGATTGTTCAGGCCTTTCATGCTCTGCACGACGGCGATTTGCGCATCGTCCGCCAAACCGCCATCGACGGGCTGCTGGGCTCGTTGACTCGCCACCTCGACTGGCGCAAGCGTCAGCCGATTGATCCACGCTTGCCGCTGGTAGCGCAGGTCGCGCGGGATTATCTGCACGCGCATGCCTTTGAAGACATCGGTCTGGATGATCTGGCGAAGATCTGCGGGGTCGACCGGTTTCGCCTGAGCCGCGCGTTCAAGGCTGCTTTTGGCCTGGCCCCACATGCCTATCTGATCCAGTTGCGCCTGGCCAAGGCACGGCAGTTGCTGGCGCGCGGCGAGACGCCGGCCGAGGTTGCCTGTGTGCTGGGGTTTGCCGATCAAAGTCACCTGGGCCGCTGGTTCCGACGCGCCTACCAGTTGACCCCGGCAGACTATCGCAAGCGCTGCTCAAACCTTCCAGACTGAGGCGCGCCGACTGGCGATCATGCAGGCCTGTTTTGCATTTTCAGGACCCGCACATCATGGCCTCATTACTGCCCTTTCTGCTGTTCGCTTTCGTGGCTTCGATCACGCCCGGCCCGACCAATATTCTGGTGCTGAGCCACAGTTCCCGGCAGGGCCTGCTCCCCACCCTGCCGATCATCTTCGGCGCCTGCACTGCGGCGGCGCTGATTGTGCTGGTGGTGGGCCTGGGCGCTGGCGAAACGCTGTTGCGCTATCCGCTGGTGCAACACGCCATGGCCTGGGGCGGCGTGCTCTGGCTGAGCTGGCTGGCGTGGCAGATTTTTCGCAGCCCGCCGCCGTCGCTGGACCCCGCTCAGCAACAATCCCCAGGCATCAGCGTCTTCGGCGCGGCGCTGTTGCAACTGGTCAATCCGAAGGTATGGATGATGGCCGTGGCAGTGGTCAGCGTATTCGTCGGCGGAGGCGACAAGACCTTGCGCCTGCTGGTGTTGTCACTGGCCTTTCTGTTGGTCTCGCTGCCGTGCATGACCTTCTGGGCGCTGCTCGGGGTGGGCAGCACGCGGTTGTTCGGCTCCGCACGGGCGTACCGGCGCATGAATGCCGCGCTGGCGCTTTTGCTGCTGATTTCGGCGTGGCTGGCGGTGTTGCTGTGAGGTCTGATGATCGTTCCCACGCTCTGCGTGGGAACGATCATCCTTAGCAGGTGATCAGTGCCCTGTCGCCTGCCGATACTCGCGTGGGGTGAACCCGGTCGAGGCCTTGAACTGGCGGGTGAAGGCGCTGTGATCGGTGTAGCCACATTGCAGCGCCACGTCAGTGATCGGCAGGTCGGTGTGCAGCAAGCGGTGCGCGTGTTCCAGGCGTACTTTCTGGATCATCTGCCGCGGCGTCAGATGGAACACGCGTTTGCAGTAGCGCTCCAGTTGCGCCACCGAGATGCCGGCGATGCGCGTCAGTTCGCCCAGCGTCACCCGGCGATTGAAGTTGGCACGAATGTGTACGTCGACCGCCGCCAGCCGCTCGAACGCCGGGTGGGTTTCGCTGGCTGATTGCAGGTCCACGGAAATCCCGACCAGGCCGATGATTGCCCCGTCACGGTTGTACAGCGGCTGTTTGTGCGTCAGGCACCAGCCCGGCTCGCGGCTGCCATACAGATGCAGTTCGAGCTGATCCTGCAGCACAAACCCATCCTCCAGCACTTTGCGATCCTGCTCGGTGTAACCCGGCCCCAGTTGCGCCGGGAACACCTGCGCACTGGTCTTGCCGAGCAACGGACGCAAATCCCTCAAGCCGCAGCGCTGCACCAGCGTGCGATTGGCGAGTACATATCGGGCCTGCAGATCCTTGATGAAAATCGCCGCGTTGGGGATCACGTCGAGCATCGGTAACAGCAGCGCGGCGCTCGCCACCAGGTCTTCGAGGGTCTGCGGGCGCTGGCCGTTGCAGCCCTGCGCCAGGATCGAAAACGCGCTGTGCATCAAAGAGTGTCCTCGGTTCGTGGATCGGCCGGTGCCCGATCTGCGGCGGTCGCGTGCAGATTGCAACATCGCCCGAAGCCTGTCGAGCGTGGCGTTCCAGCAGCGCCATTGTGCTGAATTCGTCATCGATGCCGCGCTAAAACATCAATCGCTGCTGCGTCGATGAGTGCAGAGTCAGGCCGGAAAGTGAAGTCGCTGCCTCCAGCGCCAGCGTGAGTCCTCGGCGCCTACTGAAATCATCTACGGGACATGCCCATGAAACGATTGCACGTGATCGACTCGCACACCGGCGGCGAACCTACCCGGCTGATAATGGACGGCTTCCCCGCCCTGCCCGGCGCGACCATCGCCGAACAACGCGATGCCCTGCGCAGCCAGCATGATCAGTGGCGCCGCGCCTGTCTGCTGGAGCCGCGCGGCAACGACGTGCTGGTCGGCGCGCTGTATTGCCCGCCAGTCTCGGCGGATGCCACCTGCGGGGTGATCTTCTTCAACAACGCCGGTTATCTGGGCATGTGCGGCCACGGCACCATCGGCCTGATCAACTCGTTGCAGTACCTGGGCAAGATCCAGCCCGGCGAACACAGGATCGACACGCCGGTAGGCCGGGTCAGCGCCACCCTGCACGAGGATGGCAGCGTGACCGTCGGCAACGTGCCCGCCTATCGCTACCGCAAGCAGGTGGCGGTGGACGTGCCGGGTTTTGGCCAGGTATTGGGCGACATCGCTTACGGCGGCAACTGGTTTTTCCTGGTCTCCGAGCACGGCCAGACCTTGACCATGGACAACGTCGAGCACCTGACCACCTACACCTGGGCCATGCTCTTGGCCCTCGAAGGCCAGGGCATTTACGGTGAGGACGGCGCGGTCATCGATCACATCGAACTGTTCGCCGATGACGCCAACGCCGACAGCCGCAACTTCGTCATGTGCCCCGGCAAAGCCTACGACCGCTCGCCGTGCGGCACCGGCACCAGCGCCAAACTTGCCTGTCTGGCTGCCGACGACAAGCTGCAGCCCGGCGCGCTCTGGGTGCAGGCGAGCATCACCGGCAGCCAGTTCGAAGGCCGCTTCGAATGGGCAGGCGAGCGCATTCGCCCGTTCATCACCGGCCGCGCCTACATGACCGCCGACAGCACCCTGCTGATCGACGAACAGGATCCGTTCGCGTGGGGCATCTGAGCCGCCACGCGGGTTTTTTACCTTACTTCGAATGCTGTGCCAAGGAGTCATGACAATGAGCGACAACATCTTCACCGGTTGCATGCCGGCCCTGATGACCCCGTGCACCGCCCAGCGCACCCCGGACTTCGACGCGCTGGTGGCCAAGGGTCGCGAACTGGTCGACATCGGCATGAGCGCGGTGGTCTATTGCGGTTCGATGGGCGACTGGCCGCTGCTTACCGAAGCCGAGCGTCAGCAAGGCGTGGCGCGGCTGGTCGCGGCCGGCGTGCCGACGATCGTCGGCACCGGCGCGGTGAATTCCCGTGAAGCGATATCCCATGCCGCGCATGCCGCCAAAGTCGGCGCGCAAGGCCTGATGGTGATTCCGCGAGTGCTGTCGCGTGGGGCTTCTGCAGCGGCGCAAATGGCGCATTTCTCGGCGATTCTGCAAGCCGCGCCGAACCTGCCGGCGGTGATCTACAACAGCCCCTACTACGGCTTCGCCACCCGCGCCGAGCTGTTCTTCGAACTGCGTCGCGAGCACCCGAACCTGATCGGCTTCAAGGAGTTCGGCGGCGCCGCCGACCTGCGTTACGCCGCCGAAAACATCACCTCCAAGGACGATGACGTGACCCTGATGGTCGGCGTCGACACCCAAGTGGTGCACGGTTTCGTCAACTGCAACGCCACCGGCGCGATCACCGGCATCGGCAACGCCCTGCCGCGCGAAGTGCTGCAACTGGTGGCGTTGAGCAAGCAAGCGGCCAAGGGCGACGCCAGGGCGCGGCGCCAGGCGTGGGAGCTGGAGTCGGCGCTGGCGGTGTTGTCGTCGTTCGATGAGGGCTGCGATCTGGTCCTGTATTACAAGCATTTGATGGTGCTCAACGGCGACAAGGAATACACCCTGCACTTCAACGAAACCGACGCCTTGAGCGAATCGCAACGGCGTTACGCCGAGCAGCAATATGCGCTGTTCCGTCACTGGTATGAAAACTGGTCGGCGGAACAGGACTTCGCCTGAGTCACGCACTTGCACCTGCCGTGCAGCCCGAGGTTGCCGGCAGTTCCTCCTCTTTTTCTCAGGAACACACCATGGCAAATAACCCCGCGCATGACATCGCCGTGGTCGGTGCCGGCATCATCGGTGTTGCCTGCGCGCTGCGTCTGGCCCGCCAGGGTTTGCGCGTGGTCGTTATCGATCAGCAGCCCCCCGGCCATGGCGCTTCGTTCGGCAACGCCGGGCATCTGGCGACCGAGCAGGTGTTTCCCATCGCCGACGTGTCGATCCTCAAACGCCTGCCGGGCATGCTGCTCGATCCGATGGGGCCGTTGCGCCTGGACTGGCGCTACCTGCCGCGCGCGCTGCCGTGGTTCACCCGGTTGTTGCTGAATCTGCGCGCGCAGCCATTCGAGAACACGGTCGCCGGTTTGCGTGCGCTGAATGAAAGCAGCCTCGCAGCGTGGCAACGCTTGCTCGGCGATATTCAGCGCAGCGAGTTGCTCAAAGTCGACGGTTCATTGCTGGTGTACGAACGCGACGAATCACGTCAGGCAATCGAGGCATTGCAACAAAGGCTGCACCAACAACAAGTGCCAGTGGATGTCTGGCAGGCCGGCGCCATTCGCGACACCGCGCCCCAATTGAGCGAACGGATTCAGGGCGGCTTGTTCTTCCCGCGCACCGGGCATTTCGTCGATCCCTACCGCGTAGTGACCGCGTTGGTCGATGCGGCCAAGGCTGGCGGCGTGAGTTTTTTGCAGCAGCGGGTGGCGGGTGGTCAGGTGCAGGACAACGGCGTTTGTCTGCACACCGACGACGGGCCAATCAGCGCCCGCCGCGTGGTGATCGCCTGCGGCGCCCATTCGGCGCCACTCACCACCGCCCTCACCGGCAAAAAAGTCCCGCTGGATACCGAGCGCGGTTATCACCTGATGTTGCCCCACGAAACCGGGCGACTGCCCTTCCCCGTCACCTCGCTGGAACGCAAGTTCATCATGACGCCGATGACCGAAGGCCTGCGCCTGGCGGGCACGGTGGAATTCGCCGGCCTGCACAAACCGGCCAATATGCAGCGCGCCTGGCAATTGCACCGTTTGAGTCAGGGCCTGTTTCGCGAAGATCTGAACGCTGAAGCGGCAACGCCATGGATGGGTTTTCGCCCATCACTGCCGGACTCGCTGCCAGTCATCGATCAAGTCTGCGAGGGCAAGGTATTGCTCGCCTTCGGTCATCAGCACCTGGGCCTGACCCAGGCAGCGGTCACGGCCGAAATGCTGGTACAGATGGCCTGCCCGGCTTCGAATACGGCGCCAGACTTACCGAAGGGTGATCGTTACCGATTGGCGCGTTTCTGATGGAACGCGTCAGTTGACGTGCTTGAGCGCCTCGCCGTGGTGCATGGCCAAGTGACCGGTCTTGTCACTCTTGACCTCGTACTGCGGCGAGTCCTTCGAAGCCGGCCGATGGCGGCCCATGAACTCGGTATCGCGGGTGTGCACCTTGACCACCGTGCCATGAATCTCCCCGGCCTCGGAGTTCCAGCGCACCGCATCGCCGACCTTGAATGAAGCACTCATGTCGATTTCCTCGTGTCGGATTGTTGTGCTGTTGATCTTCTGTCGCCCGAGAAAATTCAACCAAGCGTGTTTCCACGGCTGAGCCGACCACCGGTACGTGGAAAAATCGAACGGCACAATTTCCCGGCACCTCCAACCTGTACGCCGATAAAACAGCGCACAACGCGAGGTGTGAAATGACCAACGACCCAAACCTGCAAAGCGCAACCGTTCAGGACGATCCCCTGCCGACAACCCCGGATCCGTTGAGCCCGGGCCGCACCGAAGTCGATCCGATGAAAGATCGCGGCATCGATGAATTACCCGACAACGAAGGCGAAATACCGCTGGACGATGACAGCACCGGTCTCGACCCGGAACGGGTGCGCAGGGAAACCGACAATGCGGAGATGGATGATCAACCTAACCCGCGTTGAACCGGCATGGCAGCGCTGTGGTTAGGCAGCGCTGCCACGCAGCGAGCGATTCTGACGACTAGTCGTAAAACGCCTCAACCGCCACCCGGCTACCGACAAAAAAACTGTCCGCCACCAGGCGCAACGGCTGCACGTCCAGATCACTGGCCTTTGTGCCGATCAACTGCTGGAAGTGTCGATAGACGGCGGCGTATTCGCCCTCTTCCGACACCGTCTGCCGCACGCCATCGATGCTCAGCAGCGCGCCGCCGTTATCGAGGCGCAACACGCCCTCGGCGCAGCGCACTTCGATGCTCCACAGTTCGTCATGACCATGGTCGAAGTCGAATTCGGCGCGGACGTCGAGGTGGCGTGCATCGGACATTTTGATCGAGGCGGCAATCGGCGACTGGCAGTTGCTCGGCACGCGCAACTCGGCGGCTTCGACAAACAGTGGCAGTGCCAGCAGGTGGGTGACGATCGACAAGGCGTTGATGCCCGGATCGAATACGCCGAGGCCGCCGGGTTGCCAGATCCATGTCTGGCCGGGGTGCCATTTGCGCACGTCTTCTTTCCAGTCGATCTGCACGTTTTGCAGGGTGCGCGAGGCAAGCCAGTCACGAGCGGCTTCGATGCCAGGGGCGTAGCGCGAATGCCAGGCGAACAAGGCACTGACGCCTTGCGCCTGCGCCTGATCGACCAGCGCCAAAGCCTCGCCCAAGGTGGCGCAGGGCGGCTTTTCGACCAGCACGTGTTTGCCCGCAGCCAGGGCTTCCTGGACCAGTGCAAAGCGACCTTGCGGTGGTGTGCAGAACGCGATCGCATCGACCGCCGGGCCGTTGGCCAGCAGCTCGGTCAACGATTGGAAATTCTCGACGCCGGCGCAGGGCTTGCCCTGGGTGGCGACCGCTACCAGCTGGAATCCGGGATTGGCGTTGATTGCCGGTACGTGTTGATCCTGGGCGATTTTGCCGTAGCCCACCAGACCGAGACGGATTGGTTGCATCAATGACTCCGCTTTTGTTTTGTTTTAGTCAGCTGACGCGTTTCAGTCAGCGCGTCGGCAGATTACCTGCAAATCGCTTGAGCGTCTGTCGGCGCAACGTCACAAACTCACAAGGTCATCGGTACCTCGCAGGATCAGGCAAGCATCGCACAGGATTGCACCATGACCGGACACGCCAGACCCGCAAGAATAACCTCACGATAAACCGATGGAGGACGTTCCCATGCTTGTACACGCTTACGGTGCCCACGCCGGCGACAAACCCCTTGAGCCGCTGCAGATCAAGCGCCGTGCGCCGGCCGCCCACGACGTACAGATCGACATCGCCTTCTGCGGCATCTGCCACTCCGACCTGCATCAGGTGCGCGCCGAATGGGCCGGTACGCAATTCCCTTGCGTACCGGGCCATGAAATTGTCGGCCGGGTTGCGGCGGTGGGTGCGCATGTTGCGGACTTCAAGGTCGGCGATCTGGTCGGCGTCGGCTGCATCGTCGACAGCTGCAAACATTGCGATGACTGTGAAAGCGGTCTGGAAAACTACTGCGACGGCATGATCGGCACCTACAACTTCCCGACCCCGGATGAGCCGGGCTGGACGCTGGGTGGTTACTCGCAAAACATCGTCGTGCACGAGCGCTATGTCCTGCGCATCCGTCATCCCGAGGCGCAACTGGCGGCTGTCGCGCCACTGCTGTGCGCGGGCATCACCACCTACTCGCCGCTGCGCCACTGGAACACCGGCCCCGGCAAAAAAGTCGGCGTGGTCGGCATCGGCGGGCTGGGGCACATGGGTATCAAACTGGCGCACGCGATGGGCGCGCATGTCGTCGCCTTCACCACCTCCGACTCCAAGCGTGACGCGGCGAAAGCCTTGGGCGCCGATGAAGTGGTGGTGTCGCGCAACGCCGAAGAAATGGCCGCGCATGCCAAGAGCTTCGATTTGATCCTCAACACCGTCGCCGCGCCCCACGATCTCGATGCGTTTCTGGTGCTGCTCAAGCGTGACGGCGCCCTGACGCTGGTCGGCGCGCCCGCCTCGCCGCACCCGTCGCCCAACGTGTTCAACCTGATCACCAAGCGCCGCACCATCGCCGGTTCGATGATCGGCGGGATTGCCGAGACTCAGGAAATGCTCGATTTCTGCGCCGAGCGCGGCATCGTTTCGGACATCGAACTGATCGGCGCCGAGCAGATCAATGACGCCTACGAGCGCATGCTCAAGGGTGACGTGAAATATCGCTTCGTGATCGACAACGCGACCCTGGCCGGCTAACCCCTCGCGCCCATCTCCAGCCTGGCGCTGGCGATGGGCGCAACGATTCTGTCGGCGGAATTTGACAGCTTCGGCGCGGCTCGCCAGAGTCGCACCCCTTTGCCTGCCGTCGAGCCGCAGGTTCGTGTTGAAAGGGGTTGCCGTTGAACGAACAGACTTTGTCCCTGCGCCTTGAGCGCGTGGCCGCATACGTGCCGGTCGGTGCACGGCTGGCCGATATCGGTTCGGATCACGGTTATCTGCCGGTCGCCTTGATGCGCCGGGGGCTGATCAGCGCAGCGGTGGCGGGCGAAGTTGCCCTGACGCCGTTCCAGGCGGCGCAACGTACGGTGCGTGAAAACGACCTGCAAGCGCACATCTGCGTGCGGCGGGCCAATGGCCTGGCCGCGATCAGAACTGAGGACGGCATCAGCGCCGTCAGCATTTGCGGCATGGGCGGTGAAACCATCCGCGACATTCTCGAAGCCGGCAAGGCCCACCTCAGCGGCAACGAACGCCTGATCCTGCAACCCAACGGCGGCGAACAACCCTTGCGCCAATGGCTGATGGAGCACGGCTACCGCATCCTCAGCGAAGAAGTACTGCACGAAAACCGTTTCGACTACGAAATCATCGTGGCCGAGCGCGACGGCCCGGTGAGCTACACCGCTCAGCAACTGTATTTCGGCCCGGTGCAGATGCAGACGCGCAGCCCGGCCTTCATCCGCAAATGGCAGCATCGACTACGCCTCAAGCAGAAAACCCTGACCCGCCTCGCCCAGGCGCGACAGACCGTGCCGCAGGAAAAGCTTGAAGCCCTCACGCAACAGACGCGCTGGATCGAAGCACTGCTGGGCTGAAATCCTCCCCGCTCGAACCGTCATCAGCACGCTTCGATTAGATACACCGCATCACAAATGATGTACCGCAAGTCCCATTTATCAATTCAACCCCGCCCCCTAAAGTTCACTCCAACAGCGGCCCTTCACTCCGACGGGCCAGCGACTGGAGATAGCTCACATGCCTTTCATCAGCGTTCGTATCACCCGCGACGGCGTCACCCGCGAGCAGAAAGCCCAGGTCATCCAGGAAATCACCGAGACCATGACCCGCGTGCTGAACAAGGACCCGCACCTGACCCACATCGTCATCGAAGAAGTCGACACCGATAACTGGGGCTACGCCGGCATAAGCACCACTGAGTACCGCAAGCAACTGGCGGATTCGCAGTCATGAGCCGCACGGTAAAAATCGACTTCGTTTCGGATGTCGTCTGCCCCTGGTGCGCCCTCGGCGCCACCGCGCTGGAACAGGCGATCAGCAATCTGGCCGGTCAAGTCGAGGTGCAACTGACTTACAAACCGTTCGAGCTGAACCCGGACATGCCTGCCGAAGGCGAGCACGCCATTGCCCACATGATGCGCAAATACGGGCGCAGCGCCGAACAAGTGGCGGACCGCAACGCGATGATCATCGAACGTGGCGCGCAGATCGATTTTCACTTCGACCTGGAAAAACGCAGCCACTTTCACAACACCTTCGCTGCCCATCGCCTGCTGTTCTGGGCCGCAACACAAGGGCTGCAACGGCCACTGAAACGCGCGCTGCTCAAGGCGTACTTCAGCGACGGCCAGAACCCGAATGAGCACGCCACGCTGGTCACTCTGGCCGGCGCCGTCGGCCTCGACAGCCAGCGGGCGCAGGCCGTGCTGGCGAACGGGGAATTCGCTGAAGAAGTGCGCGAACTTGAGCGGTTTTACCAGCAGCGCGGCATCGACTCGGTTCCGGCCATGGTCATCGACGACCAACAGCTCATCGCCGGCTCGCAGTCCGTCGCTTATTACGAGCAAGCGTTACGCCAAGCCGCGCAGGTTCCGGCGCACGCCTGAAATTTTGCAAATCGTTATCCCACCCATTCAGATTGCATAGAGGAAACATCATGAACACCTCCAACAAAGTTGTGGTTATCACGGGCGCCTCGCAAGGTATTGGCGCAGGTCTGGTCAAAAGCTTCCGCGAGCGCGGTTACAAAGTGGTCGCGACCTCGCGCTCGATCCAGCCATCGACAGACCCGGACATTCTCGCCGTCGCCGGTGACATCGCCGACCCGCAAACCGCCGAGCGCGTTATCCGTGAAGCCGTCGCCCGTTTCGGCCGCATCGACACGCTGGTCAACAACGCCGGGATCTTCGTCGCCAAACCGTTCACCGAATACAGCCACGCCGACTATGCCCAGGTCGTGGCGACCAACATGAGCGGCTTCTTCTACATCTCGCAACTGGCCGTTGCCGAAATGCAGAAAAACGCCAGCGGCCACATCGTCAGCGTCACCACCAGTCTGGTCGACCACGCGATTGACGGCGTGCCGTCGGTCCTCGCTTCGCTGACCAAGGGTGGCATCAACGCAGCGACCAAATCCCTGGCCATCGAGTACGCCAAACGTGGCATTCGGATCAACGCGGTGTCGCCTGGCATCATCAAAACGCCGATGCACGGCGAAGAGACCCACGCCGCCCTCGGCAGCCTGCACCCGATGGGCCACATGGGCGAGATCGATGACATCGTCCAGGCGATTCTGTACCTCGACACCGCGAACTTCGTCACCGGTGAAATCCTCCATGTCGACGGCGGCCAAAGCGCTGGCCACTGATCGCTCCCCGCTTCACCGCCGGTGTGTACCGGCGGTGCTGCTTCGTGAGATAACACCGAGGATCACATGTCAGGCAAACCTCGGTGTACTCACATGAAGCGCCATTTTGATGACCTGCAACTGGGCAGTATCGAACTGTTCTGCCTCGCCGCCGAGGCCGGCAGTTTTACCGCTGCTGCGCAACTGGCCGGGGTCACCCCCGCCGCTGTCAGCCGATCGATTCTGCGTCTGGAACAACGTCTGGGCTCACGCCTGTTTGCCCGCACCACACGGAGCATTCGCCTGACCGAAGCCGGGCGCAACTTCTTCCTCCAGTGCAGCCAGGCCCTGACCCAACTGGTCGAGGCACAGCAGGAAGTGATGGGCGCGCAGACCACGCCGTCGGGTCTGTTGCGCATCAGTCTGCCGACTACCTACGGTCATCACCGCATCCTGCCGCTGCTACCAAAATTCCGTGCGCTGTATCCGCAGGTCAGCGTCGATATCCACTTGGGCAACCGCAACATCGACTTCGTCGGCGAAGGCTACGACCTGGCGATCCGCGTCCGCGCCCAGCCCGACTCGAGCATGATCGCGCGCCTGCTCGAAGACGCGAAACTGGTGGTGGTCGCCTCTCCCGATTACCTGGACAAGGCCGGCACACCGCACACCCTCGAAGACCTGGTGCAACATGACTGCATTCAGTTCGAGCTGCCAAGCAGCGGTCGGCGCATTTCCTGGCTGTTCCAGGAAAACGGTGAGGACCGCGAAGTCATGTCCGACGGCGGCTATTCCTGTTCCGACGACGTACTCGGCGGCGTGACCCTGGCCAAGCACGGTGCTGGGGTCTTTCAGACGTATAAATTCATCGTCGAAAAAGAGCTGGCCGACGGCAGCCTGATCGAAGTGTTGCAACCCTACGCCGGACGCTCACGGCCTTACACCCTGCTTTACCCGCACGGCCGTTATGTGCCGCAGCGGGTGCGCGCGTTTGTGGATTTTCTGTTGCAGTATCGCGAAGCGTGGGCGAGCGCCTAGGTTGGCAAATTGAATTGCGCTACGGATTCAGCATGCAGATCAGCCCGCCCCCGGTCCGATCAACACGCTTTCGATCTCGGCGCCCGGCATCATTTGTTGCAGGCCTTCGATGAGTTTGTCGCCGGCCTCGGTCAGTGCTTCCAGGGGCATCTCGGGCAGGCTTTCGAGGATGAACCACATCTGCTGCGCGTGGGCATCGAGGCGGGTCCTGACGCCCTGGCGCCAGTTCCAGCGGCGGCAGGTCACGCCTTGGTCGTCACGCCAGACCACTTCGCCGGTGTCAGGGAATTCATGGGCCGGGGCGCCTTCCTTCATGGTGTCGAACGGTTCGCTGCCGTCGGCCACCACCAGGCGCGGCGCGCCGACGTAGGCCTGGGCATTTTCGCCACCGACCGGGATCGCGTAGGCCAGGCTGATGGCGTTGTAGAGATCAACCACCGGGTCGATGCTCGGCAGGCTGCCGTCGCGCAGCACGCGTTTGCGCAGTGCTTCGGCCGAGCACGGCGTACGTTGCGGCTTGGCGCCGAAGCGGCGGAACACCTCGGCCCACGCCTGCAGATGCGCCGCCGCCCACTCCGGACCGCCTGCCGTCACGGTTTGACAGGCGTTGGCCAGCGCTTCGCCAGCAATCAGCGGGCGGGTAATCGGCGCCGCTTGCACGACAATACTCAACGCTCTGAAGCCCGGCGCCAGTTGCGCAACAGCCGGATCGATTGACGGCACGACAGACAGCATCCCAGAATCCCCTTAAACCTGAATTTCAACCGATGCTAGCGACCAATGACCAAAAACGTCAATATATCGACCGAGGCCGGCGCCGACGTCCAGAGCGTAAGCGAAGCCGTTGCGCGCACTCTCAAGCAGGCCCGAAAACAGCAGAACATGACCCTCGACGAACTGTCGCGCCGCGCCGGCGTGAGCAAGGGCATGGTGGTCGAAATCGAGAAATGCGCCGCCAACCCGAGCATCGCCATTCTGTGCAAGATCGCCGCTGCGCTGGGGCTTTCCGTGGCGGACTTCGTCAACGTCGCCGACACACCCGCGGCGCATTTGATCGACAGTCAGGACATTCCCACGTTATGGCACGGCGAGCTCGGTGGATCGGCGCGATTGCTGGCCGGCACCAGCGGGCCGAACATGCTCGAATTGTGGCGCTGGGAGATGTTCCCCGGCGAAAGCTACAGCTCCCCCGGCCACCCGCACGGCACCACCGAACTGTTTCACGTCGAGAAGGGCACGCTGCGGCTCAAGGTTGGCAAGGTTGAACTGATCATCGACCCGGGTTGCTCGGCGGTGGCCAGGACCGATGTGCCGCATGAGTATGCCAATCAGGGGAAATCCAAGCTGGTGTTCATCATGTCGGTGACGGAGATTCATCAGGCGGTTCGACCGTGAGTTATCTATCTGAACACTGATCGTTCCCATGCTCCTGCGTGGGAATGCCTCTTGTGACGTTCTGCGTCACGCTTTGGACGCAGAGCGTCCGGGGCTGCATTCCCACGCGGAGCGTGGGAACGATCATCACGCCTGAGTTCGCCTGGATATCTTGGATCGGCGTAACGTTAAAGGGCAACTCGGTCAGTCTCCTCTCCCTCTGGGAGAGGGTTAGGGTGAGGGCTCTACGCCTGCGTTTGCGCTGTTATTGCGGCTTGGGATGTTCCTGCGAAACCGAGTTCGTCGCGTCCACATCCGCCATGTCTTCATCAACCGGCGCTTCGTCATCGGCCGGCAGCGGCACCTCGGGCTTCTCGCGCGTTGAATCGTGCCCCGCCTCGTTGTCGGTCGTGCGTGTTGCGCCTTGCTGCGACTGATTGCCCGGTGCGTTTTCGTCAATGTCCATGTCTGCTCTCCGTTGAAATTCACAGTGGGTAAAACTGAGAAAAGCATCGGCCGGGCAAGTGCCCAACGCTGGACGAACGGTGCGTTGCCTGGCCGGCAGCCGTCCGCTCAGTTCGATGGAACCGCTGTTTGCTGCGGATTTTCCAATGCACAACCCTCCACGGAGAATCCGCACATGGACACTCTGGTTTCGACCCTCAAGGAGTACGCCGAACCGCTGCCGAATGTTGGCAGTGACGCCTTTGCCGACCTCTTCGACCGCTACGCCGATGCCCAGGTGGTGCTGATCGGTGAAGCCAGCCACGGCACTCACGAATTCTACGAAGCACGCGCGGCGATCACCCGGCATCTGATTGCCCATCATGGTTTCACCATTGTCGCGGTCGAGGCTGACTGGCCGGACGCCGATCAGATTGATCGCTGCGTGCGCGGCCGAGGCCAAGGGGCCTGGCAAGACGCGGCGTTCTCACGCTTCCCGACGTGGATGTGGCGCAACACCGATGTGCAGGCGTTTACCCACTGGTTGCAGCAATACAACCAGGCGCAACCGGCAGAGCGGCGCGTGGAGTTTCGCGGACTCGACGTATACAGCCTGCGCAGTTCGATTCGCGAGGTGCTGGGCTATCTGCAAGACACCGACCCGGCCATGGCCCGCGAAGCACAACAGCGCTACGCCTGCCTGAATCCCTGGCACGATGACCCGGCGCTCTACGGACATTTCACTGAAGTCGGCGGCATGGCCACTTGCGAACGCGCCGTGCTCGAACAACTTCAGGCACTGTTGAATGAACGTCTGAGCCTGATGAAAAACGACGGCGAAGCGCTGTTCAACGCCACCCAGAACGCCCGCGTCGTGCACGCCGCCGAACAATATTATCGGGCGATGTACCGCGGCAGCCGCGAGTCGTGGAACCTGCGCGACCGGCACATGTTCGAGACCCTGCAAGCGTTGCGCACGCGCCAGGCGCATGGGGAAAAAGTGATCGTCTGGGCGCACAACTCGCACATCGGCGATGCCCGCGCCACGCAAATGGGCGACAGCGGCCAACTGACTCTCGGTCAGCTGTGTCGGCAAGCCTTTGGCAAAGACGCGGTGCTGATCGGCATGGGCACCGATCAGGGTAGCGTGGCTGCCGCTGACGACTGGGACGCGCCGATGCAAATCAAAAATGTGCTTCCCGCCCTGCCGCGCAGTTGGGAGCGCGCCTGTGTCGAGGCCGCTTGCCCGATGGCGTTATATGACTGGCGCGCGGCAGATCGCGCCGAGTTGCGCGAAGCTCTCACGCGGCGCCTGCTCGAACGCGCGATCGGGGTGATCTACCGCCCGCAGACCGAACGCCAAAGCCACTACTTCGACGCCACCCTCAGTGAGCAATTCGATGCGTATTTATGGTTCGCGCAGACCACGGCGATTACACCGCTGTCGAGCCCGGCGTCATCGAGTCATGAAGAGGACACGTTTCCGTTCGGGGTGTGAACAGTGGCGGCGTCAGCGATACGAAAAACCTGTGGGAGGGAGCCCGCTCGCGAAAGCGCTGGATCAGACACCACTTTGACAACTGACAGACCGCCATCGTGAGCAGGCTCACTCCTACTCACCGGCGACGTTGAGGTTGAGGCCTGAAATCGGTCTAAAAATCAAAAGCCCCTCACCCTAGCCCTCTCCCAAAGGGAGAGGGGACCGACCGCGGTGGATGCGAGAGCTACGCCGACGTGGGATACCGAGTCGAACACACATTTTGAAAAGCACAAAGATCGGCTCCCTCTCCCTCCGGGAGAGGGCTGGGGTGAGGGGCAAATCCACCGAATATCTCAAGCCATGCGGCGCTTCTAACCACTCAACAATGAGCGTTAGCTCGAGTGCTCCTGATCTTGATCTTGCCTAACCGGCGACATCGGAAGGCTGAGTGGAGGGATCGATCCGGGCGTGGGAGCGCAGCGACCGTCTGGCGCAGCCAGACACAGCGGAAGTAGGTGCAGCGAAGCAAACCGTCGCCGCTGCGCCCGGATCGATCCCGCAGCGAAGGGACCCGAGCCTGCGAGGGCCGAACGCAGGAGCAAGCCTTTTGGGTTACCTTTTTGGCGTTTGAAAAAGGTGACCCGCTGTAAGAGCGGAACCCTAAGCAGCCGTTACCGCAGCAACGGATATGTACCCAAACCCAAACCATTCAACGCCTGAAAGCAAGCCATCGCCAGCAGACAGGCTCCCACAGGGGGGTAGCGCGTTTCTCATTTTCTCGGCCAACCACAATGGCTATCGGTGTGAGCAAAATCTGCTAACGACAAAAGCCCGCTTTCAAAGCGGGCCTTGTTGTACAGCGATACCGATTACTTCTGCTGTGCAGTCAGCGCCGAGTAGCTGTTCATCAGGTTGCGATAGTTGGGGATGCGCTGTGACAGCAGGTTGCCCAAGCCTTCGATATCGTTGCGCCAGTCGCGGTGCAGCTCACAGGCCACCGAGAACCAGTTCATCATTTGTGCGCCGGCCTGGGTCATGCGGCTCCACGCAGCTTGTTGCACGGTGGTGTTGAAGGTCCCCGAAGCATCGGTGACCACGAACACATCAAAACCTTCGGCCAGTGCCGACAGGGTCGGGAACGCTACGCAGACATCAGTGACCACGCCAGCAATGATGATCTGCTTGCGGCCGGTGGCCTTGATCGCTTTGACGAAGTCTTCGTTGTCCCAGGCGTTGATCTGGCCTGGGCGAGCGATGTACGGCGCGTCCGGGAACATCTCTTTCAGTTCCGGGACCAGCGGGCCGTTCGGGCCTTGTTCGAAACTGGTGGTGAGAATGGTCGGCAGGTCGAAGAACTTCGCCAGGTCGGCCAGGGCCAGCACATTGTTCTTGAACTCGTTGGGCGAGAAGTCCTGCACCAGGGAAATCAGACCCGTCTGGTGGTCAACCAGCAGCACGATGGCGTCGTCTTTGTTCAGGCGGTTGTAGGTTGGAGTGGTCATGGTGTGCGTCCCTTTTCAAGTTTGAAGTGTGTTGTTGCGTTCAAGTTGGGTACAGATTACTGACCCATCGAAAAGGGATAAATCGGTTGAAATGCGTTTCACTGTCCACTCCAAACGGACAATGCCTATTCGCTCTGTTCAGCCTCATCCTCTGAAGCCGGCGGCAACGACGCCAGCATTTGCGCGTGACACACCGCAAGAATTTCATCAGCCAGCGCCGAATCATCCGGGCACGCCCGAGACAGCATGACCGCGCCCACCGCTTGCGCCAGCAGTCCGATCATCTTCGAACGCGCCGCGTCCGGCGCTGCTGCGGCGTCAGTCGGGTACTTGGCGCCCAGCGTCTGCAAGGTGCGCTCGATGCCGTCGGCGAACGTGGCTTTCAACTCATCAGGCTGGCGGGCGGCGTCGCCGCAGAGTGCGGCCATGGTGCAGCCGTCGCCACGTCCGTCGCGGTGCTCGCGCGACAGGTAGAGGTCGATGAAGCCTTTGATGTCGAGGGTTTCGGCGGTCGCCAGTGATCGCCCCAGGCTGTTGGCCGAGGCTTCGGCCATCAAATCGGCCTTCGAGCCGAAATGCTTGTAGAAGCCGCCATGGGTGAAACCGGCCGCCGCCATCAGATCAGCCACACCAACGCCGTCAAACCCTCGCTCACGAAACAGCTCGGACGCCGTCTCGACGATGTGTTCACGGTTGGCCTGTGCCTGGGCTTTGCTGACTCGCATGAGCGGTACCTCTTTGCGCTAAAAATCATCCATTGATGATACATAGATGTTGGCCATAATCAAAACCGTTGACAGCTTAGATTTAGGTCATCATCCTAAATCCACTTTCAGCTGTTCCACACTTTCCCCAACCGCTGTCTTCGCAAAGAGATAAATCCATGACCACTCGCCCTGCTGTTCTGATCACTGGCGCTTCCACTGGTATCGGCGCGGTCTACGCCGAACGTTTCGCCCAACGCGGGCATGATCTGGTGCTGGTCGCCCGCGATGCTGCACGCCTCGACACACTGGCGGCCAAACTGCGCAGCGAGCACAGCGTTGCCGTCGATGTAATCCCGGCCGACCTGACCCGACTCAGCGATCTCTCCCCCGTCGAAACGCGCCTGCGTGATGACGCGCGCATTGGCATCCTCGTCAACAATGCCGGGGCGGCGCAGTCCGGCAGCTTTATCGAGCAGAGCACCGACAGCGTGGCCAATCTGGTCGCCCTCAACACCACCGCCCTTGTGCGCCTTGCCAGCGCGATTGCGCCGCGTCTGGCCAAGGCCGGTGAAGGTGCGATCATCAATATCGGTTCGGTGGTCGGATTGGCGCCGGAGTTCGGCATGTCGGTTTACGGCGCGACCAAGGCGTTTGTGCTGTTCCTCTCGCAAGGCCTGAGCCTGGAACTGACGCCGCTGGGCGTGTACGTGCAAGCCGTGCTGCCCGCCGCAACCCGCACGGAAATCTGGGACCGCGCCGGCATCGACATCAACACCCTGAGCGAAATCATGGAAGTCAGCGATCTGGTCGACGCCGCACTGGTCGGTTTCGATCGCCGCGAGCCGGTGACCATTCCACCGCTGCACGAAGGCCAGCGCTGGGATGACCTGCAAACCGCGCGTCAGGGCTTGCTCGGGCAGATTCGTCAGTCCGCGGTTGCCGAGCGTTACCTGCCATGAAAGCTTTTCTTATCGACCGCTACGGTCTACACAACGGGCACATCGGCGACGTCGCCGAGCCCGCGCCTGGGCCTGACGACGTCCTGATCGAGGTCCACGCGGCGAGCGTCAATGTCCTCGATTCGAAGATCCGCCGCGGTGAATTCAAGTTGATTTTGCCGTACGCGATGCCGCTGGTACTGGGCAACGATGTCGCCGGTGTGGTGATCTCGACCGGCGCAGCAGTCACCGCTTTCAAACCCGGTGATGAGGTCTATGCGCGGGTGCCGGAACAGCGCATCGGCACCTTTGCTGAGCGGATCGCGGTGGATCAGCACGCGGTCGCGCACAAGCCTGCCAACCTAAATATGGAACAGGCCGCGGCGATTCCGTTGGTGACGCAGACTGCGTGGCAAGCGCTGGTCGACATTGCACAGTTGCGCGCCGGGCAGAAAGTGTTGATCCATGCCGGTTCCGGCGGTGTCGGCACGGTCGCCATTCAACTGGCCAAACACCTCGGCGCGTTTGTCGCGACCACCACCAGCACGGTGAATGTCGAGTGGGTCAAGGCACTCGGCGCGGACGTGGTGATCGACTATAAACACCAGCGTTTCGAGGATGAGCTGCGCGGTTACGATGTGGTGCTCAACAGCCTCGGTGCCGATGTGCTGGAGCAATCGCTGGAGGTTCTGAAACCCGGCGGTCGGCTGATTTCCATCTCCGGCCCACCCACCGCAGACTTCGCCAAGGCGCAAGGTCTGGCCTGGCCGCTGCGGCAAGTGATGCGCTTGTTGAGCCTGAAGATCCGTCGCCAGGTTCGTCGGCACAACGTCAGTTACAGCTTCCTGTTCATGCGGGCCAACGGCGCGCAGTTGCGCGACATCAGCGCGTTGATCGAGGCCGGCAAGCTGGCGCCGGTGCTGGATCGCAGCTTTGCCTTTGAGTCGACGGCTGAGGCGCTGGCTTATGTCGAACAGGGCCGCGCCAAGGGCAAAGTCGTTGTGCGGATGAAATAGCCGCATGCCTGTCGATGACGTTGCCGGCTACGCCGAAGATTCGCCTGCCAACACACAACCGTTCGGCACAACTGCGCCCGAGAAGGAGCAAACGCCCGCGACCGAGCCGTCAGCCACCCTGCTCGACCCGGCCGCCATCATATGGCGGCCCTTGTTGCTTGAGCCCTGACACGTTGCCCGTCAGGTATTCAACGGCGTTTGCGGCGTATCCGGGTTGAGCTGCCGGCGGCGGAACTGCCCCGGCGGCTGGCCGTGAATCTGCCGGAAACGTCGGGAGAAATACGCCTCGTCGGCAAACCCGCACAGGCGCGCCACCTCGCCCACGGAGCGGGTGCTGTTGAGGAGGAAATTGCGCGCCGCGTGCATCCGCCGTTCGAGCACCAGTTCGGTGAAGGTCTTGCCGATTTCCTTGCGCAGCCAGTGGGTCAGATAGGTCGGTGACAGGTACGTCGCCGCCGCCACTTTGATCAGGTTGAGGTCGGGGTCGGCGATGTTCTTGCGCAGGTATTCGAACATGCGGCTCAGCGCATCGCGTCGGCTGACCTCGGCGGCGTTTTCTTCGGCCAGGCGCTTGAGCGGCTCGGCGTAAAGAAAACACACGCTGCCGATCAACTGCAGCAGCAAGCCCTTGAGCATCTCCCGCGTGCCGAACTGGCGATTCTCGTCGAGGCGGCGCATCTGCTCGATCAGCGCACAGACCCCGGCGAAATCCGCATCCGCGAGAATGAAATCCAGATGCTCCTGAAACCGGAACGGTGACAGCTCCGGCGCCAGCAGGATCGACACTTCTTCGAGGTCCATCGGGTCGCACTGCAAGTGCGGCAACAGAAACGTCTGGGAAAAATTGATGACGATGAAATTGCTCTCTGCCGGGTGCGGAATCACATGCACACGGTGCGGCAGGATGAACGCCAGGGTGTTGCGCGGGAACGGACGCTCGACGTTGCCGATGTGCTGCACGGTGTCGCCGCCGAGGTTGATCTGGATCTGAAAGTATTCGTGGCGATGCGGCGCGGTTTCGGCGCGGCGGCCCTTTTTGTCGCGGATGTAGAAATCGGTCAATTCGCTGCGTTGCTGCATGACGTAGGTGGGAATCCGGTGCGGTAACGACATCGGCTGAGGGTCCTCGGCAGGTACGTGGGGCACGAATCATCTTGCAGGCAAGCCCGCGGCGCAGCAAGCAGTCATACGATGACCTTATGCTCCATGATTTTTTCTCCGCGGAAGCGGCCGTTCGCCTGTCCAAAAAATCTGAAGCCGTGGCAAAACTTATTTCTCTTTATTTTCAACATCTTAAATCGCATATCCGATTGATTCTGAAGCGTTGCACGCAGATTTTTTCTTGGACAGGTTTAAGCGGCGCCCGCGTCATAAGAAAAAACGTTCTAACCCCTGGCTTGATCTGACGAGGTTGTACGACCACTGTAATAGCCAACGCAGCCCAGCCTCCTCCAAAAACAATCAAAGGTGTGCACGTCATGAACCAGCCATTGCCCCTCGCCGACCCTCCCGACCCCGCCGAACCGGCCCGCCGTGAGACGTCCCTGAACGTCTGACGCCGGGCCTTTGTGCCGTCGCTTTGCAGTGCCGATCTGTCTGCCCCGCCGCTCGTGGGCAAGGCCTTCGGCTGCGCGAAAACCTCTCGATCCTTCTAACAATAACGAGGTCCGACCATGTCTAATTCCCATGCTTCTCAAGCCAGTGTGCCGCCGGTGATTGCCGGCGCGCGCGACGCCGTGGTTCCGCAACGCCTGCCCTCGCGGCGGCGCTGGTTCATGTTGTCGCTGTTGCTGATCGCGACCATCATCAACTACATCGACCGGGTCAATATCTCGATCGCCGCACCGTTCATGGCCAAGGATCTGGGCCTGGACAAGATCGAGATGGGCCTGATCTTCTCCGCGTTCGCCTGGACCTATGCGTTGGCGCTGGTGCCGGCCGGGTTCATCGCCGACCGCTTTGGCTCGCGCTTCACCTACGGGGTGTCGCTGATCAGTTGGTCGACGGTCACCGTGTGCCAAGGCTTCGCCACCGGTTTCGCGTCGCTGTTCGGCCTGCGTTTGGCGGTCGGTGCGATGGAAGCCCCGGCGTTTCCGGCCAACAGCCGCGCGGTGACGGTGTGGTTCCCGGCCCGCGAACGCGGACTGGCGAGCAGCATATACGTCTGCGGCCAATACCTCGGCACGGCGCTGTTCACCGGCGCGCTGCTGTGGCTGGCCACCACCTTCGACTGGCGCCACGTGTTCTACAGCACTGGCGCACTGGGCATTGTTTTCGGTGTGTTGTGGCTGTACCTGTATCGCGATCCGCTGAACTGCAAAAAGGTCAGCAAGGCCGAATTGCAGTACATCGAAGCGGGCGGCGGACTGGTCAAAAGCAGTCAGGAACGCACCCGTTTCAACTGGCGGCAGATCGCCGAGCTGTTCAGCTACCGTCAGGTCTGGGCGATCTGCATCGGCAAGTTCGCCAGCACCTCGGCGCTGTACTTCTTCCTGACCTGGTTCCCCACTTACCTCATCGAAGAACGCCACCTGACGATGATCAAGGCCGGGATCTTCGCCGTGTTGCCCTTCGTCGGCGCCACCGTGGGCATCCTCCTCGCCGGGATCGTCTCAGACGGGCTGATCCGCCGGGGCTACTCGATGTCGTTCGCCCGCAAGTTGCCGCTGGTGGTCGGGTCGATGCTGGGCATGTCGATCGTGCTGGTGAATTTCACCGACTCGAACACGTTCTGCATTGCCGTGCTGACCATCGCTTTTTTCGCTCAAGGCATCGCCTCGTCTTCATGGGCGGCGGTCTCGGAAGTCGCGCCGAAGGAGCTGATCGGCCTGACCGGCGGCATCACCAGCCTGGCGGCGAACATCGGCGGCATCGTCACGCCGATCGTGATTGGCGCCATCGTGCATGCCACCGGCTCGTTCGCCTGGGCGTTCTGGTTCATCGGCGGCGTGGCGCTGATCGGCACCCTCTCCTACTCGCTGCTGCTCGGCCGGCTGTACCGCATCGAACTGAAACCGCGCTGAGCGCAACAGCACCGTTTTCTCCAAGCCGAAGCGGCAATCGTCCAACTACATCGACGCGCGCCGCCGTAGGCTGATCTCACACACAGGACCTCACAGGATGAACATGACTGAATACGTTTTCACTCCGGATCTGCCCGCAACCTTGCCGGTGGTGGGCAGCGCGCAACGCTTTCCTGTCGGTCGGGTGTTTTGTGTCGGTCGCAACTACCCCTGGCCGGACAGCCAGGGCCAGTCGCGCCAGCTGCCGGTGTTCTTCATGAAGCCAGCGAGCAATGTCGTCGATGCCGTCGGTGACGTGGCCTACCCGCCGCTGACCGAAGAGTTCGTCCACGAAATCGAACTGGTGGTGGCGATTGGCGAAGGTGGCGCGAACATTCCCGAAAGCCAGGCGCTGGCCTATGTCTGGGGCTACGCCGCCGGGCTCGACCTGACCCGCCGCGACGTGCAACTGGCGGCCAAGAGCAAGGGCCTGCCGTGGGAAGGCGCCAAGGTGTTTGATGGCGCCGCGCCGATAACGGCGATTGTGCCGGTCAGTCGCAGCGGCCATCCCGAGGGCGAGTTGTGGCTCAACGTCAACGGCGAGGAACGTCAGCGTGACAGCCTAGACAACCAGATCTGGTCGGTCAGCGAAGTGATCAGCCGCATCTCTCGTTCGATGGCGTTGCGCGCCGGCGATCTGATCATGACCGGCAGCCCGGCGGGCGTCGATGCGCTGCAGCCCGGCGACCTGATCAGCGCCGGCATCGATGGCATCGGTCAATTGGAAATGCGCGTCGGCGCTCGTCCGCAGTCATTTGCATAAGGAGAACCTCAGCATGTCCATTTCATCTCCGCTAAAAGTTGCGCTGGTCACCGGCGCCGGCAGCGGCATCGGTCGCGCCGTGGCGCTGGGCCTGATGGCCGACGGGTTCACCGTGGTCGCCGCCGGACGCCGAGCGGAACCTTTGCAAGCGCTGGTCGAACTGGCGACAAGCGAAGGCCACCAAGCGCTGGCGGTACCCACCGACGTGCGCGACCCCGCCAGTGTCGACGCGCTGTTCGCCAGCATTGCCGAGGTCTACGGGCGCCTCGACGTGGTGTTCAACAATGCCGGGGTGAATGCCCCTGCCGTGCCGCTGGATGAGCTGACCTTCGAGCAGTGGCGCAACGTCATCGACACCAATCTCAACGGGGTTTTCCTGTGTGCCCGCGGCGCCTTCGGCCTGATGCGCCGCCAGCAGCCACAGGGCGGACGCATCATCAACAACGGTTCGATTTCCGCGCACACGCCACGCCCGTTCAGCAGCGCCTACACCGCGAGCAAACACGCGGTGCTGGGCCTGACCAGATCGCTGGCGCTGGACGGTCGCGAATTCAACATCGCTTGCAGCCAGATCGACATCGGCAATGCGTTGACCGAGATGTCCGAGCGCATGACCCGCGGCGTGCGCCAGGCCAACGGCAGCATCGCCGTCGAGCCGATGGTCGATGTCAAACACGTCGCCGAGGCGGTGCGCTACATCGCTGGCCTGCCGCTGTCGGCCAACGTTCTGAACATGACCGTCATGGCCACTGCCATGCCGTTTGCCGGCCGCGGTTGAGCCGGCCTTTTTATTCGGTAAGTGAGGTTTACATGAAGCCCGAAGTCTTGCAGTTGAGCCCGATCCTGATTCCTGAAATCAACGCCCGTCTCGATGAATTGTTCACCGTCAGACGCTATTTCCAGCAGGCCGACAAAGCCGCCTATTTGCGTGAGCATGGCGCCAATATTCGCGGGGTGATCACCGGCGGGCACACCGGCATCAGCCAGGCCCTGATGGCGCAATTGCCGCGACTGGAAGTGGTGGCGGTCAATGGGGTCGGCACCGATGCGGTCGACCTGGCGTACGCCCGCGATCGTGGTATTCGCGTTACAGCAACCATTGGCGCGCTGACCGAAGACGTCGCCGACCTCGCCATCGGCTTGCTGATCGCCGTGTGCCGTGGCCTGTGCACCAGCGATCGCTACGTGCGCTCGGGCGAGTGGCCGCACAGCCCGACGCCGCTGGCGCCGCTGCCACTGGCGCGACAGGTGTCGGGCATGCGCATCGGCATCGTCGGCATGGGCCGGGTCGGTCGTGCCGTGGCCAGTCGCGCCGCCGCGTTCGGCTGCCCGATCAGTTACACCGATCTGCAGCCGATGAGCGATGTCAGCCACACCTTCGTCGCCAATCTCAAGCAGTTGGCGCGCGACAGCGACGCGCTGATTCTCGCCGCCGCGGCCGACAAGGCTGAAGCGATCATCAACGCCGACGTCCTGCAAGCGTTGGGCAAGGGCGGTTATCTGATCAATGTGGCGCGCGGCAAACTGGTCAATGAAGCGCACCTGCTGGCGGCGCTGACGGCCGGCGAGATCGCCGGGGCCGGGCTGGATGTGTTCGTCGATGAGCCGAATGTGCCAGAAGCCTTGTTCAACAACGAACAGGTGGTGCTGCAACCGCACCGCGCCAGCGCCACCCTGCAGACGCGCACGCGCATGGGCGAAATGGTGGTTGCCAGCCTGCTCGACAGCTTTGCCGGCAAGGTGCCACAGGGGTGTGTCACGGGGTAAGCGCCGGGGCGGAAATGGCAGCCCCTCACCCTAGCCCTCTCCCAAGGGAGAGGGAACCGATCCGGGGATATTGGCGTGTTACGCCGACCTGAGAGAGCGAAGGTGAATCCATAACCGCCAAGCTCGATAATCGACTCGGTGTCGCAGGTCAATGCATGGCCTCAGACACCACGGTCGGCTCCCTCTCCCTCTGGGCGGTCCGACGTTTCGGGAGGGCTGGGGTGAGGGGCTGCGGTTCACACAGATCCAAACCACCTCACAAGGTATAAGAAATCCCCACCTGCACCGTCCGCGGCGCGCCCGGATAGGCGTAGACGTTGCCGAACGCCCCTTCCTCATAATCACGATCGAACAGATTCTTCAGATCAAGGTTGAGCCGGACCTTGTCGTTGACCTTATAAAAGCCCAGCAAATCGACCACCGTGTAGCTGTCCATCGAAAACGCGGTATTGGCGGTTTGCCCGGCGCGTTCGTCGACATACTTGAGCCCGGTGCCGAGGCCCAGGCCTTTGAGGGCGCCGTCCTGGAATTCGTAGACGTTGAGCAGGCTGAAGCTGTTTTGCGGAATGTTCAGCAAGCGGGTGCCGGAGCGGATCGTGTTGTCCTTGGTCACTTCGGCATCGACATAGGCATAGCCGCCGATGACCCGCCACTCCGGGGTCAGGTTGCCGGCGACGTTCAGGTCGAAGCCACGGCTGCGCACCTCGCCTGCGGCGACGCTGAAGGTCGAGTCGACCGGGTCGGTGGTCAGTACGTTGCGTTTTTCGATCTGGTAGATCGCCGCATCCACGCTCAACTGGTGATCCAGCGCCTCCCACTTGAGGCCCATCTCATAGGACTTGCCTTTCTCCGGGGCGAAGCCGCCACCGACGCGGCTGGCGCCGGTGTTGGGTTTGAACGAGCGCGCGGTGTTGGCATAGACCGCGAGGGTTTCGGTCAGATCGTAGGTCACGCCCAGACGCGGGGTCACCGCGTTATCCGCCGCCTGCCAACTCTTGCCGCCCGGCACGTAGGTTTCATAGTCGTGTTCGAAACGCTCGAAGCGCGCCCCGGCCAGCACTTTCAGGCGCTCGGTCAACGCCACCTGATCCTGCACGAAGGCGGCGTAGGTCTTGAGGTTTTCCTTGTCGTGGGTCGGCGTGCGGGTCAGGGCCGGGCGCGGCTGGCCGTAGACCGGATCGAAGATGTCGATCGGGTAGGCACCGACCGCACCGCTGGAGCGCTGGATGATCGACTTGTAGTCGTAGTCTTCGTATTCGATGCCGGTGAGCAAGGTGTGCTGCAGACCGCCGGTGCTGAAGTGCCCGGTCAGATTCAGCTGGGTGTCCTTGTCGGTCCATTCCAGCTTGCGGTAGTTGAAGTTGCGCCCCAGGGTGCGACCGTCAGCAGCGATGCCGTTGGCTTCGATCGCGTTGCCTTTAAGCGAACCGTCGAGCCACTGGAAACCACCGCCCAGGGTCCAGTCGTCGTTGAGCAGGTGCTCGAAACGCAACTGGGCCACGTTGTTGTCATTGTGCAATTTGCCGACGTCTTTCTCACCGAAGAAAGTGTCGCGCGAGGCGGTGCCGATCTGCTTTGGATAGCGCGTCACGCCACGGTCGAGCGGCGCATTGTTGCGCATGAAATCGCCTTCGAAAATCACCTTGGTCGCATCGGTCGCCTGCCAGCTCAGCACCGGCGTGATGCCGTATCGTTCGGTCTCGACGTGGTCGCGAAAGGTATCGCCGCCCTCGCCCACCACATTGAGCCGATAGGCCAGGCGCCCCTCTTCATCGAGCGGCCCGGACGCATCGAGGGTGCCGCGTTGCATGCCTTGATCGTTGAGCTGGCTGCCGAGGGTGACGGTGCGCTCGGCCAGCGGCTGCTTGGACACGACGTTGAAGGTGCCGCCTGGATCGCCGCGGCCGTAGAGCGTGGTGGCCGGGCCGCGCAGCACTTCCAGACGCTCGATGGTGTTGGCGTCGGGCATGTTCGGATAGCCGCGGTTGATCGGGAAACCGTTGCGATAAAACTCGCCGGTGGTGAAGCCGCGCACTGTGAAGGTGGTCAGGCCCTGGCCGCCGAAATTGTTCGCGCGGCCGACGCCGCCGGCGTAATCCAGGGCGTCCTGCAAGCGCGTCGCGCCGATGTCCTCGACCGCATCTTTGGTCACTACGCTGATCGATTGCGCGGTTTCATGGATCGCCGTGTCGGTGCGCGTGGCACTGGCCGAACGCGTCGCGCGATAGCCCTGCACCGGGCCGTCGGCCCGTTCGTAATCTGCCGTGCCGACCACATCGGTGGCGTCCAGCTCAAGCACTGAGGGTGCGTTAACAGCCTGTTCGGCCCACGAAGAAGAAGACAACGCCTGCAGCACGCAAATGGAAAGCAGAGTACGACGCATGAAAAGGAAACCTTTACGAATAGGCCAGAACGGATGGCAGAACTGCCAGCGAAACGGCGCGCATGGTATACCAGAGCAATGCGTAATTGAAACTTATTCTTATTTGTCATGTTGATCAGGATTGCTGACCCAATGGTCTCGAATCAGTGCCCCAGTAGCCGCGTGGTCATCGCCATCGAGGTTTGCAGCGACTGTCCGGTGCGCTGCAACTTGTTCAACAGGCTGGCGCCCAGCCACAGTTGATACAGGGTTTCCGCCAGATGCCGGGCATCGCCCTTGGGCACGCTGCCGTCCGTCTGGCCCTGTTCGAGGCATTCGGTGATGCGCGATACCACGCGCTCGGCGCCATCGCGCAAGGTCAGACGCATCGACTCGGAGAGGTCGGCGACCTCGGCGCTGAGTTTCACCACCAGGCATTCATCGCCGTGGCCTTCGAGGGTGCAGCGGTTCTGCCAGCCCTGCCAGTAATCCATCAGCCGCTCGTAGGCGTTGAGCCCCGGCAGCGTCAGGCGGCGCTCCATGTCGGCGAGGTAGCCGACGAAGTAATCCTCGAGCAGCGCCTGGCCATAGAGTTCTTTGGATTTGAAGTAGTGATAGAACGAGCCCTTGGGCACACCGGCGGTCTGCAGGATCTCGTTGAGGCCAACGCTGGTGAAGCCCTTCTCGGCCATCATCCGGTGGCCGGTGTCGAGCAAGTGTTGGCGGGTGTCGTCGTAGGTCGGTTTCATGGCGCGAATTAGCTGGCAATAGACCAGTCGTATGCTGAGAAGGAAGGCGAGTTTGCCATAACTGCTACCGAAAAAACCAAAGATAAAAAATTACTAGACGACTGGTCTAATTGAGATCTATGCTGCGCTCCGACAAACGATTTCTGCCGGGTGCCAGCGATGGGCGAATCCCTCTCCCACGAAACACCTGACTCACACAAAGGTGCGTTTATGAAAATCCTGATGGTGCTGACCTCTCACGACCAACTGGGCAAGACCGGCAAGAAAACCGGTTTCTGGCTGGAAGAATTCGCCGCCCCCTATTACGCCTTCAAGGACGCCGGTGCCGACGTCACGCTGGTCTCGCCGGCCGGTGGTCAACCACCGCTCGATCCGAAAAGCGACGAGCCCGGCGCGCAGACCGCTGAAACCGATCGCTTCCGCCAGGACCCGGCCGCCCAACAGGCACTGGCAAACACCGGACGCCTGGCCGAGGTCAGCGCAGACGATTTCGATGCGGTGTTCTACCCAGGTGGCCACGGCCCGCTGTGGGATCTGGCCGAGGACAAACACTCGATCGCCCTGATCGAAGCCTTCGACCGCGCCAACAAGCCGCACGGTTTTGTCTGCCACGCACCGGGCGTGCTGCTTCATGTGGTTCGGCCCGACGGCCAGCCAATCGTCAAGGGCCGCAACGTCACCGGTTTTACCAACGCTGAAGAAGCAGCGGTCGGCCTCACCGACGTGGTGCCGTTCTTGATCGAAGACGAGTTCCAGCGTCTGGGCGGTCAATACTCGAAAGTCGCTGATTGGCAGGTACACGTGGTCGCCGACGGGCAACTGGTCACCGGCCAGAACCCGGCCAGCTCCGCCGCCGTCGCCGAGAAACTGCTGAAACTGCTCGGCTAAGTTCGCGCCCAAAACCCAAGAACGCCGTGCGCGGTTAGCCCGGCGTTTTTTTTCAATCGATTAATAGTCGACTGGTCTAATTACTCAAGGTCATTCCATGAAGCACAACCCGTTTTTTACCCCCGTCACCCTTGGCGGTCACACCCTGAAAAACCGTATCGTCCTGCCGCCCCTGACCCGCCAGCGCAGCACGCAACCGGGCAATGTCGCCAACGCGCTGATGGCCGAGTATTACCAGCAGCGTGCCGGCGCCGGCCTGCTGATCACCGAAGGCACGCAGATCGAACCGCGCGGTCAGGGTTACGCGTGGACACCGGGCATCCATACCCCGGAGCAAATCGCCGGTTGGCGTGTAGTCACCGAGGCCGTGCATGACGCTGGCGGGGTGATTTTCGCCCAGTTGTGGCACGTTGGCCGGGTCTCGCACAGCGCGTTGCAACCCGGCGGCGCGGCCCCTGTATCGGCTTCGGCGGTGGCGACCGATCGGGTCAGCGTGTTCATCGAAACCGCGCCCGGCGCCGGTGAGCTGGTCAGCCCTTCGGCCCCGCGCGCACTAAGTACGACAGAAGTTGAAGAACTGGTGCAGCTGTATATCCAGGCTGCGCGCAATGCGATGGACGCCGGTTTCGACGGCATCGAGTTGCACTGCGCCAATGGTTATCTGGTCAATCAATTCATCTCGGCGCACAGCAACCTGCGCGACGATCAATACGGTGGCTCGCTGCACAATCGCCTGCGCTTTCTGCGTGACGTGGTCGCCGGCGTCGCCGAATGCATTGGCAAGAACAAGGTCGGCGTACGCTTCGCGCCGCTGTTCACCACCACTGATGAAGCGCGGACGTATCTGGGCCTGGTCGAAGACGATCCGCACACCACCTACATCGAAGCGATCAAGATTCTTGAGGACGTGGGCATCGCCTATCTGTCCATCGCCGAAGCGGACTGGGACAACGCTCCCGAAATGCCCGTGACTTTCCGTCAGGCCGTGCGCGACACCTTCAGCGGCGCGATCATTTATGCCGGGCGCTATACCGCCGAATCCGGCGCGCGCTTGCTGGAATCCGGCCTGGCGGATCTGGTCGCGTTCGGCCGTCCGTTCATGGTCAACCCTGACCTGCCGGCACGCATCGCCAACGGCTGGCCGCTGAATGCCTTGAACCCGGCGACCGTCTACGGTGGTGGCGCTGAAGGCTATACCGACTACCCGTCATACGGCGGCTAACCCGGCGATCTGTGCACGATTCAGGCACCGCAGGTTTTCGTTCAACAGCGCGCAAATATCTATACACGAGCTACAATCTGTATAAGTATTCACAGCCAAACAACGAATCCCTGGCCGAGCACCCGTTGCTGCTCCTCACCTGAATCCGTGCACATGAACACCACCCATCGGCTCTGTCTGGTGCTGGGCGACCAGTTGTCGTTCGACCTCGCTTGCCTCGCCGATCTCGACCGCGAGCACGACGCTGTGCTGCTGGTCGAGGTCATGGAAGAGGCCACCCATGTCGCCCACCATCCGCAAAAGATCGCGCTGATCTTCAGCGCCATGCGCCACTTCGCCAAGGCCCTGCAAGACCAGGGCATTCGTGTGCATTACGTCACCCTCGACGACCCACAAAACAGCGGCTCGGTGCCCGGCGAACTCAAGCGCTGGCAGGCGCTTTTGCAAGCGCAGCAAGTGCACCTCACTGAATGCGGCGACTGGCGTCTGGAACAATCAGTGAAAGATTGCGGACTGCCCATTCACTGGCACGCGGACCGGCGTTTTCTCTGCTCGCGCGATGAATTCCGCGCCTGGGCCGCCGGGAAAAAACAGCTGCGCATGGAGTACTTCTACCGCGACATGCGTCGCAAAAGCCGCCTGCTGCTCAACGGTGACGGCACCCCGGTCGGCGGCGCCTGGAACTTCGACAGCGACAACCGCAAAGCCCTGCCCAAGGGCGCCAAGCCACCCTACCCCGCGCGCTTTGCCAACGACGCGATCACACACGACGTGTTGGCGCTGGTCGCTGCGCGTTTCGCCAGTCACTACGGCAGCCTCGACGATTTCAATTACCCGGTGACCCACGCCGACGCGCAGTCACTCTGGGCTTGTTTTCTCGACTACGGTCTAGCCGGTTTCGGTGACTATCAGGATGCGATGGCCAGCGACGAGCCGTTCCTGTTCCACGCCCGCATCAGCGCTGCGTTGAACATCGGTCTGCTCGATCTGCGCCAGCTGTGCAGCGACGTCGAATCTGCGTACTGGTCCGGCGCAATCGCGCTGAATGCCGCCGAAGGCTTTATCCGCCAATTGATCGGCTGGCGCGAATACGTGCGTGGCGTGTACTGGCTGAAAATGCCTGAGTACGCCGACGGCAATGTCTTCGCCAATCAGCGTGCCCTGCCGGAGTTCTACTGGACCGGCGCCACGCAAATGAACTGCATGCGCCAGGCCATCGGCCAAAGCCTCCAGCACGCGTACGCCCACCATATTCAGCGACTGATGGTGACCGGCAATTTCGCCCTGCTCGCCGGCATCGCGCCGCGCCAGATCTGCGACTGGTACCTGGCGATTTACATGGACGCGTTCGAATGGGTCGAGTTGCCCAACACCCTCGGCATGGTCATGCATGCCGACGGCGGCTACCTCGGTTCCAAGCCGTACTGCGCCAGCGGCCAGTACATCAACCGAATGTCCGACTACTGCCGCGACTGCGCCTACTCGGTACGCGAAACCACGGCCGACAACGCCTGCCCGTTCAACGCCCTGTACTGGCATTTCCTGATGCGCCACGGCGATCTGCTGCGCGGCAATCAGCGGATGAGCATGATGTACAAAAATCTCGACCGCATGCCGCTGGCCAAACAGCAGGCGCTGTGGCAACGCGGGCAGAGCCTGCTCGAGCGGCTGGATAACGGCGATGCGTTATAGCTGCGCGGCCGTGCAACTTAAATGTGACGCGCCGGGTCAATGCTGACACAGCGTCAGGCTCATGGAGGTTCGTTGCGGCGTGCCGTTCGAATGCTGAGCCGACCATCAATAAGGCATGAGGAGTGGATGTCCTGAAACAGCTTTCTCGCGAGCAGCTCGAATCCGAGGTCACGCGCCTGCGCCTGGCCGTGGAAGCCACCTGCGACGCGGTCTGGGACTGGGATCTGAAGACCGACCGGATCGTCTGGAACGACTCACTGCAACAGGCCTACGGCTACGTCGCCGAGGCCATCGAGCCGACCTGCGACTGGCGTTTTGCGCAGATCCACACTCAAGACCGTGGCCGAGTGACCACCTCGATTCGCTCGGCAATCGACGGCACAGGCACCACCTGGAGCGCCGAGTACCGCTTTCGCTGCCACGACGGTTCCTACGCCGAAGTCCTCGATCGCGGTCATTTGATCCGCGACGCCGCCGGCCAGCCCGAGCGGATGATTGGCGCGATGCTCGACCTGACCCGCTCGCGCAGCGCGGAAAATGCACTGCGCCTGAGCGAAGAACGCTTCAGCACAATCCTCGAAACCATCGAAGCGGCGTTTGCCATCGTCAAGGTCAAATTCGATGCCGACGACCAGCCGATCGATTATTTCTTCGTCGAAGCCAACCCGGCGTTCGAGCGTCAGGCCGGGGTCAATCTACGCGGCAAATGGGTCACCGAGTTTGCACCGAACCTGGAACGGTTCTGGTTCGAGACCTACGGCCATGTGGCGAAAACCGGTGAACCGGCCAACTTCGAAAACTATGCCAATACCTTCGAACGCTGGTTCGACGTGCGCGCCGTGCGTGTTGGCGAGCCGGCCGATCGGCAGATCGCAATTCTGTTCAATGACGTCACCGAACGCCGCAATGCCCAGGAACGGCTGCGCGTCAGCGAGGCCGTGGCCCGCGAAAACATTGAGCGTGTGCAACTGGCCCTCGCCGCCGGCGCGATCATCGGCACCTGGCACTGGCACCTGCCCTCCGATGGTTTTTCCGTCGATGAAGCCTTCGCCCGGGTGTTCAATCTCGACCCGGCGCTGGGCCGCGATGGCCTGAGCCTTGAGCAGATAGTCATCAGCGTCCACCCCGACGACCGTGACGGACTGATCGCTGCGATCAACGAAGTGATCGCCCGTGGCGGTGCCTATTCGCATCAGTACCGCGTGTGCGGCGCCGACGGCAAATACACCTGGATCGAAGCCAATGGCCGCGTCGAATGCGCCGAGGACGGAACGCCGCTGCGTTTTCCCGGGGTGCTCATCGATGTCGAAGAGCGGCGCAATGTCGAGGCCGAGCGCGACCGCGCCACCGCCGCTCTGCGCGCACTCAATGACACCCTCGAACAACGGGTCTCGGCACGCACCGCCGAGCTGATGCAGGCCGAAGAAAAGCTGCGCCAATCGCAAAAAATGGAAGCGGTCGGTCAGCTCACCGGCGGCCTCGCCCATGACTTCAATAACCTGCTCGCGGGGATTTGCGCCTCGCTTGAGCTGGTCGACAAAAGGGTCAGTCAAGGTCGACTGCAGGACATCGGCAAGTACATGGAAATCGCTCAGGACGCAGCCAAGCGGGCGGCCGCCCTGACCCATCGACTGCTGGCATTCTCCAGGCGTCAGACCCTCGATCCACGACCGACAGAAGTCAACGCGCTGATCGCCGGCATGAGCGAATTGATCCAGCGTACCGTCGGACCGAGCATTCGCCTGAAAACCGTGGTCGCCGCCGATCTGTGGCCGGCGCTGGTCGATGCCAGCCAACTGGAAAACGCCCTGCTCAACCTGTGCATCAACGCCCGCGATGCCATGCCCGATGGCGGGCGCATCATCGTCGAAACCGCCAATCGTACGCTCGATGCCGAAGCCGCGCGGGCGCTGGACATGCCCGCCGGTCAGTACCTGTGCCTGTGCGTCACCGACACCGGTACCGGCATGAGCGCCGAAGTCATGGCCAAGGCTTTCGATCCGTTTTTCACCACCAAGCCATTGGGTCAAGGCACCGGGCTGGGGCTGTCGATGATCTACGGTTTCACCAAGCAATCCGGCGGTCAGGTGCGGGTGCAGTCGCAGGTCGGCCAAGGCACCGAAATGTGCATTTACCTGCCGCGTTATCGCGGCGCGGCGCAACGCAATAATGACGACGCGCAGAGCACCAGCACGCCGTTTGCCAAGGCCAGCGAGACCATCCTGATCGTTGACGACGAGCCGTCGGTGCGCCTGCTGCTCAAGGACATTCTCAAAGACCTCGGCTACAACCTGCTCGAAGCGGCGGACAGCCTCGAAGGGCTTGAAGTGCTGCGTTCCGGCGCGAAGATCGATCTGTTGATCACCGACGTCGGCCTGCCGGGCGGCATGAACGGTCGGCAGATGGCCGATGCCGGACGGCAAATCCGCCCGCAGCTGAAAACCCTGTTCATCACCGGCTACGCGGAAAACTCGGTGATCGGCAATGGCCAGCTCGGGCCGGGCATGCAGGTATTGACCAAACCCTTTGCGGTCGACACGTTGGTGTCACGGGTCAGTGGGCTGATGGCCGCACCCTTCGAGTGAGGGTTCACCGCGGTACGCAGCGAAGCCGTTGCGTCCGGCGGCTTTGGCTTGATACAGCGCCTGATCGGCGGATTCGATCAGGCTTTGCACGGCATCCAGTTGCGCCCCCTGCCCTGCGGCAACGCCGATGCTCACGCTGACCCGGGCCAGTGGGCTGGAGGGATGCGGCAGATGTTCCTGCCTGAGGCGATCAACGAGCAGTTGCGCCACCACCGCCGCACCCTCCGCGTCGGTGTCGGGCATGATCACCGCGAACTCTTCGCCGCCGTAGCGCGCGACCAGATCCGACGGTCGCCGCACCGAGTCTTCCAGCAGTTTGCCGACTGCCTGCAGGCACGCGTCGCCAGCGACATGCCCGAGCGCATCGTTGTACAGCTTGAAGTAATCCAGATCGATCATCAGCAAGGCCAGCGAGCCGCCGTCACGCTGGGCCCGACGCGCTTCGGTGGCGAGCGTCTGATCGAAACAGCGACGGTTCGCCAGCGCGGTCAGCGCATCCTTCATCGCCAGCAATTCCAGTTGTCGATTGGAGCCGAGCAACTGCTGCTGGGCGATCCGCAACTCTTCTTCGATCTGGGTGCGCCGACGAATATCGCGATACAAAAACCAGCCGATGATACCGGTCAGCCCCAACAGGCTGGCGACCACCACCGCGGACAGCAAGGCCTCCGTGCGCCACGCCGCGAGGGCTTCATGTTTGCCGAGGGCGACCGTGGTGATCAACGGCAGTTTCTGGCTTTTGCGAAACGCATAGAGGCGTTCGACGCCGTCCAGGCTGGAGGTAAACGACGCGGTGCCCACCGAACGCTCAACCAGATATTTGGCGTAGATCGGCGATTTGGAAAAGTTGCGGCCCATGTCCTGCTCGCGGAACGGGTAGCGCACCAGCAGCGTGCCGTCGGTGTACGACAGGCCGATCGCGCCGTCCTGACCGACATCGAGTTTGCCAAACAGACGCAAAAAGTTCTGCACGCCCAGCGTCACCGCGACCACCCCGGCGAACGCGCCCTGATCGTCATTGAAGCGGCGGCTGACGGTGATCACCCACTCGTCATTGCTGCGGCTGCGGATCGGCGGGCCGATGAACGTCTCACGGCTCGGATCGTCGCGATGATGAATGAAATAGGCGCGGTCGCTGCTGTCGGCGCCCTGGGGAATCGGCCGGTTGGATGACATCAGCCAATGGCCGTGGCGGTCGTAAATGGTGATGCCGCTCAGTTGCGGCATCAGCGGTTGTTGATGGTTGATCAACGTGCGCAAGCGCTCGATGTGTGCCGGGCCGCTGCCTTCGGTTTCCAGGCGCTCGACCAGGCCGAGCAACAACAGCGAACTCTGGCGGACGATGCCTTCGGAATAGGTCGCCAGTGCTTGCGTAAGGTTCAGGCTGTGGACGTCGATTTCTTCCAGCGCACGCTCGCGCGAAGCGAGGACTTTCCAGATGGTCAGGGACGCCAGGGAACAGCCGATCACCAGTAACAGGAGGATGACGAGGTGGGTATCACGCTTCACGAAAGTACCTTATGGAAAGTCCGGTTTCCCGTTCCTGCCGTCAGCGGACCGAGGCCCTGACAGCGACCGTATGTCCTCGGCTGGGGCAAGGATACAAGCAGTCCAGGCAACGCGCAGCATCATCCTGCGCAATATCCTGTAGGAGCTTGCCTGCAAGCGATGGCTTTCTTTCAGGCGGTGAGTTTTGGGTACATATCCGTTGCTGCGGTGATGGCGACTTAGGGTTTCGCCCTTACGGCGAGTCCCTTTTTCAAACGCCAAAAAGGAACCAAAAGGCTTTGCTCCTGCGTTCGGCCCTCGCAGGCTCGGGTCCCTTCGCTGCGGGATCGATCCTGGCGCAGCGGCTACGGTTTGCTGCGCTGCACCTACTTCCGCTGTGTACGACTGCGTCGTACGGTCGCTGCGCTCCCACGCCCGGATCAATCCCTCCACTCAGCCTTCCGATGTCGCTGGTCAGGCAAGATCAAGAGCACTCGAGCTAACGCTCATTGTTGAGTGGTTAGAAGCGCCGTATGGCTTGAGATCTTCAGTGGATTCGCCCCTCACCCCAGCCCTCTCCCGGAGGGAGAGGGAGCCGATCTGCGTTGGCTTCGAAAATCGCGTACGACTCGGTATCACATGTTGGCGTATGCCTTCCAATCACCACGATCAGTCCCCTCTCCCTCCGGGAGAGGGCTAGGGTGAGGGGCTGTTGATTTTCAAAAGTCGCATTCAGCTCGATATCGCACGTCGGCGCATCTCTTACATCCACCACGGTCAGTCCCCTCTCCCTCCGGGAGAGGGTTAGGGTGAGGGGCTGTTGATTTTCAAAAGTCGCATTCAGCTCGATATCGCACGTCGGCGCATCTCTTACATCCACCACGGTCAGTCCCCTCTCCCTACGGGCGGTCCGACGTTTCGGGAGGGTTAGGGTGAGGGCTGTTGATTTTCAAAAGTCGCATTCAGCTCGATATCGCACGTCGGCGCATCTCTTACATCCACCACAGTCAGTCCCCTCTCCCTACGGGCGGTCCGACGTTTCGGGAGGGTTAGGGTGAGGGGCTTTCGATTTTCGCGTTTTGGCGCTCGTCGCCCGAATGGCGCTGCCCACGCAATGCGACGATGTCGCGCTTGGGCGCGGCGCCGAACAGTCGGCTGTATTCGCGGCTGAACTGCGACGGGCTTTCATAGCCGACCTTGAAGGCGGCGCTGGAGGCATCCTGCTGTTCGTTGAGCATCAGTCGCCGCGCTTCGGTCAGGCGTAGCCACTTTTGATATTGCAACGGGCTCATCGTCGTCAGTTGGCGGAAATGATGGTGGAAGGTCGGCGCACTCATCTGCACCCGCGCGGCCAGTTCCTCGACTCGCAACGGCGAGGTGTAGTTGATTTTCAGCCAGTCGATGGCTTTGGCGATGCGGTAACCCTGCCCGTCGACCGCAGTGATCTTGCGCAACCGCAGCGCCTGATCGCTTTGCAGCAGGCGGAAGTGGATCTCGCGCTGGATCAACGGCGCCAGCACCGCGATTGCCTCCGGCTCGTCGAGCAGTGCGAGCAAGCGTTGGAACGCCAGCAGCATCGGCTGGGTGACCGAGCCGATACCGACGCTCTTGCGCTCGGCGCCGTCGCGGTATGACGGTGGCTCACTGTGCGCGGCCAGCTCAGCAAGCATTTGCACATCGAGCTTGAACGACAGGCCCAGGCAGGGCCGCTCGGGGCTGGCCTGCAATACTTCGGAATTGGCCGGCAGGTCCAGTGAGGTCAGCAGGAATCGTGAGGTGTCGTACATGAAACCTTCGCCGCCCACCCACAGTTTTTTCTCGCCCTGCGCTACCAGAATCACGCTGGGTTCGACCATGCACACCAGCGGCGACGAGGGTTGCTCGCGGCGGAAAAAACCGAGCCCGGCAATCGCCGTGGGGAAATCGCCTGGTACCTCGGCATGGGCGCCGATGGTCTGCGCCAGCTCGGCTTGCAGCGATAAATAGGGGGGAAGTGTCATCGTCATAGGGTTCCGTTACCTCTGCGCTGAACTGTAGCGTGCCGGCGCGCGAGCGTCCCGCGCAAATGGCGCGGCTCAGCGGATCAGGCAAGAAATCCAGCGAATCGCGCTACAGCCGTGTGCGCCTGACCGGGACAATGGGCGTTTCGCGCAACACAGGATTCACACAATGACCGCGACCCTACCCACCCCGCCGCAACCGCACGCCTCATGGGGCGCGGTATTCGCCATGTCGCTTGCTGCCTTCGTGCTGGTGGCCTCGGAGTTCATGCCGGTCAGCCTGCTGACGCCGATCGCCAGCGACCTGCACATCAGCGAAGGCCAGGCCGGCCAAGGCATTTCCGTGTCGGGGCTGTTTGCCTTGCTCACCAGTCTGCTGATTCCATTGCTGGCGGCTCGGGTTGATCGCAAGCCGCTGCTGCTGTCGCTGACCGGGTTAATGATCGTCTCCGGCAGCGTGGTCGCGTTCGCACCGAACTACCCAGTGTTCATGCTCGGTCGCGCGCTGATCGGTGTGGCAATTGGTGGCTTCTGGTCGCTTTCGGCAGCGACAGCGATGCGTTTGGTGCCGGATGAACAGGTCACGCGAGCGATGGCGATCGTCAACGGCGGTAATGCGCTGGCAACCGTGATTGCCGCGCCGCTGGGCAGTTTTCTCGGATCGTTGATCGGCTGGCGCGGGGCGTTTTTCTGCGTGGTGCCGGTCGCGCTGCTGGCCGGGGCCTGGCTGATGTTCAGTCTGCCGTCGATGAAAGCCGCTGGTGGCGCCGCTTCCGGGAATGTCTTGCGCTTGCTCAAACGCCCGCCGGTGGCGTTGGGCATGCTCGCGGTCAGTGTGTTTTTCATGGGCCAGTTCATGCTGTTTACCTATCTGCGACCGTTCCTTGAAACGGTCACACAGGTCAGTGTTTCGGTGCTTTCGCTGATGTTGCTCGGCCTCGGCGTGGCCGGGCTGGCCGGGACTTTCCTGATCGAAGGGTTTGTAAAAACAAGCCTGCATCGCACGCTGATCGTCATTCCGCTGCTGATGGCGGTGATAGCGATGGCGTTGATTGCCTTCGGCAGTTCAACGGTCATTACCGCAGTCTTGCTCGGTTTGTGGGGTCTGGTGGCAACCGCTGCGCCGGTGGGCTGGTGGACGTGGCTGGCGCGGACCCTGCCGGATGCCGCCGAAGCGGGCGGCGGTCTGATGGTCGCGGTGGTGCAATTGGCTATCGCCTCAGGCGCGATTGTCGGCGGCGTGTTGTTCGACATGAGCGGCTATCGCGCGACGTTCGAATCCAGCGCCGGGTTGCTCGTCGTAGCGGCAGTGCTGGCGTTGCTCGCCGCGCGTGCGGCCTCACGGGCGCCCCAGCCATCGATGACCCTGACCTGACTCGTCGTCCCGAATCCTCAAACGACAAAAGCCCGCTTTCAAAGCGGGCTTTGTTGTACAGCGATACCGACTACTTCTGCTTTGCAGTCAGCGCCGTATAGCTGTTCATCAGGTTGCGGTAGTTGGGGATGCGCTGTGACAGCAGGTTGCCCAAGCCTTCGATATCGTTGCGCCAGTCGCGGTGCAGCTCACAGGCCACCGAGAACCAGTTCATCATTTGTGCGCCGGCCTGGGTCATGCGGTTCCATGCGGCTTGTTGCACGGTGGTGTTGAAGGTGCCCGAAGCATCGGTGACCACAAACACATCAAAACCTTCCGCCAATGCCGACAGCGTCGGGAACGCTACGCAGACATCGGTGACCACGCCGGCGATGATGATCTGCTTGCGGCCGGTGGCCTTGATCGCTTTGACGAAGTCTTCGTTGTCCCAGGCGTTGATCTGGCCCGGGCGAGCGATGTACGGCGCGTCCGGGAACATTTCTTTCAGTTCCGGGACCAGCGGGCCGTTCGGGCCTTGTTCGAAACTGGTGGTGAGAATGGTCGGCAGTTCGAAGAACTTCGCCAAGTCGGCCAGGGCCAGCACGTTGTTCTTGAACTCGTTGGGCGAGAAGTCCTGCACCAGGGAAATCAGACCCGTCTGGTGGTCAACCAGCAGCACGATGGCGTCGTCTTTGTTCAGGCGGTTGTAGGTTGGAGTGGTCATGGTGTGCGTCCCTTTTCAAGTTTGAAGTGTGTTGTTGCGTTCAAGTTGGGTACAGATTACTGACCCATCGAAAAGGGATAAATCGGCTGAAACGCGTTTCACTGTCCACTGAAAACGGACAATGCAGCGGGCTGACCCACGCCATTTGTCCAGGCACCTGTTAACTTCATGGAACACATCGGCGCAGCCCGGCATCACTCGTCTAGCAACACAGCCACTTCATCCGATCGAGATTGTGGAGGTATTCATGCCTGTCGATATCAGCCGTTTGATGATCACCACGCCCGCTGCCACCTCGCCGACCAACCCCGTTGCACTCGAACTGATAGGCGATGAGGCCTTGCGTCGCTTGCCTGAAATCATCAGCCGCCAGCCCGATGGCAGCATCCGTTTCAGCGCGCCAACCCTTGGCGCTTCAAGCAAAAGCACCCATCGCACCCGTTGCGAATGGAAAGAGCCGGTGTACTGGACGCTGGAAAGCGCAGCGCTACACGTCAATCGCCAGCGCATGACGCTCACGCAGGTCAATTCCGCGCAAAAGGTGGTGATTGCGCAGATGCACGTCAAGGACGACGACGGCCCGGTGATCAAGGTGTTCTGGAACAAGAACCGCATCACTTGGGGTTTTCGCCAGAGCTTCAACCAGCCCGACCCGGTCAACAGCACGATCGCCAGCAATATTGGCCTCAACGTGCCCTTCACGGTCGAGATCAACGTCAGTGCCGCGGGGCTGGTCAACGTGCTGGTGATCTGCAACGGCGTGACCACCTCGGCGCCGCCGCAGCAAATGGACAGCAGTTGGGCCAGCCAGCGTTTCAACTTTCATGGCGGTGTCTACAACCAGATCGATTACAGCGCGACCACGGCGGCCACCGATGGCTCGGTCTGTCTGATCCACGACTTGTTGATCAGCCATTAATCGTTCGACCGCTTATCGGGCAACTGTAAAACAATCAAAACGATTCACGCTTTGGCGTTATCGGAATAAGTGTCCGTTGCGTTAACGGACAGCAAGTTAACCCTCACTGTTGTCGGAGAACCATCATGACTACCGGTAATAAGAATCAGGGCAATAACAAGACCTCCACCAGCGATAAAAAGGGCTCATCGGGCAGCGGCAATGGCGGCAACTTTGCCAACGACCGCGAAAAAGCCTCGGAAGCCGGCCGTAAGGGCGGGCAACAGAGCCATGGCGGCGGACGCAAGTCTTAAACGCCAGCTCGGGGGTGGCGCTGCTGCCCCTTTTACCTTGAGGTCTGCCATGAAAGCGCCCGTCGAAACCCACCACTGCGCCATGCAAATGGAAAAGGCTGAAGAGCCTGCTCACGAAATGGAGCTAAGCTCTCCTCCAGGCCTGACAGTGGCAGAGGATCAGCCTATACAACCTGACAGTGCCCCAGAGCAGCCACGCCCTGTTCCCGCCGTGGCGTCGCGCAGCTGCTACGAGCGCCTGCAAGGCGCCGCCCAGGCCGAGCGCCAGTGCGCAGCCACGCATACCCGGCCGGTTTGCGAGCGAGGCCATTAAGCAAGTTCGCTAATAACCGCCGCCGGTTATCGCATCGTCAAAACGCCATTCAACAGCGAGGTGACTCATGCCCGTTCACGTCATCAATTTCACGGGGCCGATCAACGCTTCCACCTGCGGCCAATTGATCGACAAAGCCTCCATAGCCGTACAGCAAAAAGCCTCGAAGCTGATCGTCAACATCGCCACGATGGGGGGCGAATGCAGTTACGGTTTCACCATGTACAACTTCCTGTTGTCCCTGCCGATTCCGGTGCACACGCATAACCTGGGCACGGTCGAGTCGATGGGCAATATCGTCTTTCTCGCCGGCGAGCGGCGCTCGGCGTGTACCCACAGCAAATTTCTCTTTCACCCGTTTCACTGGCACCTGCAGGGCGCGGTCGATCATTCGCGCATGTCGGAATACGCCATGAGCCTGGATTACGACTTGTACCTGTATGCGCGCATCGTCGCCGAACGCACGGAAGGTGCCCGGGAAACGCTGGAAACCGAGAAATACCTGACGGCGGCCCCGCGCATCATCGACCCTTCGCAGGCCATGCTGTGTGGCTTGATCGACGCGATCGAGGCGCCGGTGATTACGGCCGAATCAGTGAATTCGATCATTCACGGTTGACCGCCCCCCACTCCCCCTCAGCCATGCCTGTCGAAACCCGCGAGGTCATCTTTTCTTACACCTTTTGTGGCGCTATCCCACACCATCCGGCGATCCGTGGCCGGCGTCTGCCTGCAGTTTGGTATCATGCGCCGCTTTTACGGTTAACCCCCCGCCAGTCCTGTCGACTGACGGGCTGCAAAAGGCGGTATTAGATGACGGCTTTGTTGACTCGCCGCAAGGTACTTGCGGGAATGGGCGTGCTCGGGCTGGGCCTGCTCGCCGGCTGCGACACCCGCGGCCAACTGTCGTACAAGTACGGCAAGGATCTGAGTAACAAGATCATGGGGCGCACCTTCAAACTTAAGAACACCGACGGCGAAACCATGACGCTGTCGAGCTTTCGCGGCATGATGCCGATGGTGTTCTTCGGTTTCACCCAGTGCCCGGCCGTGTGCCCGACCACCCTCGCCCGCGCGGCGAAAATCAAGAAGCTGATGGGCGCCGACGGCGATCGCTTGCAGGTGATCTTCATCACCCTCGATCCAGAGCGCGACACCCCTGAAATTCTCGACGCCTACATGAAAGCCTTCGACCCGACCTTCGTCGCGCTGTACGGCACGCTTGAGGAAACCCAGGCCACCGCCAAGGAATTCGACGTGTTCTACGAGAAAGTTCCGGCCGGCGACACCTACACCATCTCGCACACCGCGACCAGTTACGTCTACGACTCCAACGGCGGCTTGCGCCTGGGGCTGTCCACATCGCTTTCGGCAGAACAATGCACGGAAGATTTGCTTACTGTTATGGAGGTCTGCTGATGCGTCCTGTCTTGAACCACATCAGACGCGCTGTATGGGGTCTGTCGTTGCTGGGCCTGGCTTTTCAGGCATCGGCGCAAACCACAGTCGACGACGCCTGGGTTCGCGCCACCGTGCCGAACCAAAGCGCCAGCGGCGCGTTCATGACACTCACCGCTGACAGCGACAGCAAGTTGCTCAGCGTGGCTTCACCGGTCGCCAAAGAAGTGCAGATCCACGAAATGACCATGAAGAACGACATCATGAGCATGGGCCCGGTGAAGTCGGTCGACCTGCCGGCCGGCAAAGCGGTCGCGTTTGATCCCAATGGTTATCACGTGATGTTGATGGGTCTGACCGGGCAGCTCAAGGAAGGCGAAAGCGTAACGCTGACCCTGACCGTGGAAAACGCCAAGGGCGAGAAAGAGACCCTCGAGGTGAAGGCGCCGGTGCGTGCGCTGACCAACATGCCAGGGCACGATCACAGCAAGATGCATTGATTGCCGAGTGATCTGAAGGGGCGGCTTGATTGATCAGGCTGCCCCTTTTTTTGTGTCTGAAGGTCCGACCCGGTATTTCACGTCAGCGTATTTCGAAAAAGCACATTAACGATAATCGAAACGCTCGACGGTTATCCGCCCGAACAGCGCCATGCTATTCTCCGACAGAGCAAATGAGGGGTTAAAAAATGACCGAATCAGCCAGTGACAGCGTTGCGAACGAAGTCCGCAAACTCGCTAAAAAGCACAGGGTCGGCGCCGACCGTGACGGTCTGAGTTGCATGGCTGCGACGATTACGCGGCTCGCCGGAGATGCCGTTGAGTTGGACGGTATTGAGCAACTGCTGGTGAACCTGAAACGTAAGGGTGTCCTCAACAAGGCAGAGATAATGGTCTTGCAAGGACGTTACCTCCAGGAAAAACGGCGTTCGAAAGAGCAACTCAGCGCATGACGTTCGACCCCTTTGGCGATTTCGACAGAACGCAGCCCATCGAGTGACCAAGCAAAAAGCCTGCTGTTAACGCAGGCTTTCTTTTGTCTGGCCGAAGGTCCCCTTTTGCATTCTTGATGCGTCATGCGAACCTGAGTGCGTACTTATCGCAATTGCGCTTGATTAAACGCATGTTGAAACGTTGTACTAGGATAGGATCCAAACCTGCAGGAAATTTTACCGGCCAGGGAGCTCACGCCGGGACTGCAAGGATACGAGCCGCTCAATGCCACTCACGGATGAAGACATGAACTCACACCTGTTTCCGCACATCGGCAAGGTCATTGCCAGCACCGGCAGCCGCCATTTCCCGCGCATGCTGCATGACCTGATTAGCACGCAACTGGCGGTGGACGCTACGCATATCCGGCAGATGCGCGTCGAACCGGTGACGCAGCGCTGCGAACCCGAACCGACGAGGGACGCGGCGTTGCGCGCCGACACGCTGTTCAGCGAACACAGCGACCGGCCGCCGCCCGAGACATCGCCACCCGTCGCCGACGCTGCGCAATTGCACCTGACCCGGCGCAAGGACGGTTACCGTTACGTGATTTCGGTGTACCGCAACGATCAGTCGGAACGCTTTTCTGCCCAGGAACGCAGCCTCCTGCAGGACATCTCGCCGGTACTGCTGCCGATGGTCGAAAAACACATCAACGCCGTGCAGCCGCTGGAGATCGACTCGCAAGCTCTTGCACCGAACGCCGAAACCAGTGGCCTGGAGACCCTGCGCCTGCGCTTCAACGAACGCTTGCAGCAACTGGGTTTGAAGCTGTCGAACCGCGAAAGCGCGGTGTGCATCGGCCTGCTCGCCGGGCACACCGCGCCGGAACTGGCCGCGCAGCTGCAGCTCAAGGTCAACACCGTGGAAAGCTACCTCAAGCGCGCGGCGATCAAGCTGGGCATCAGCGGCCGGCATTCGTTGATGAAGTGGATGTATTCGCCGCAGGACAGCGCGGCAGCCTCCACCCCCTGACCCAGTGTGATCAATCTCGCGCCAGCGCTTCGATCGGGTCCAGCCGTGAAGCGTTGCGCGCGGGTACGAAACCGAACACCACGCCGATCAGGGTCGAACAGAACACAGCCGTCAGCACCGAGCCCATGGAAAACACCATCTCCCATTCCTTGATGAACACCGAAAACAGATGGCCGATGGCATACGACAGGGAAATGCCGATGGCGCCACCGAGCAGACAGACCATCACCGCTTCCACCAGAAACTGCTGACGAATGTCCGACTGGCGCGCGCCCACCGCCATGCGAATGCCGATCTCGCGGGTCCGTTCGGTCACGGAAACCAGCATGATGTTCATCACGCCGATGCCGCCGACCACCAGCGAAATCACCGCAATCAGTGACAATAGCAACGCCAGCGAGCGGCTGGTTTTCTGCACGGTCTGCATGATGCTGTCGAGGTTGTTGGTAAAGAAATCCTTGCTGCCGTGGCGCTGCAACATCAGTTTGTTGACGTTGTCTTCCACCACCTTGCTCGGCTGGCCGTCCTTGATGCGCACGCTGATGCTGTCCAGATAGCGCTGGCCCAGCAGCCGCCCGGCAGCGGTTTCGTAGGGCACCCAGACGTTGAGCGACTTGCTCGCGGCAAACAGGTTCTTGTTCTCCGCCGCGACGCCGATCACGGTGCACGGCAGATTACCGATCAGGATCACCTGCCCCAGCGGATCGACCTGCTCGCCGAACAGGCGCTGACGGGTTTTGTGATCAATGACCACCACCTGAGCCTGACGCCGCGCATCGCTTTCGCTGAAATGAATGCCCGCCGCCATTTTGATCCCGCGCACCTGGAAATACAGATCGCTGACGCCGTTGACCTGGGCATCGACATCGATATTGCGGTAACGCAGCAGCAGATTGCGGCCCACCACCGGAGTCGCGCTGTCGACGTAATACAGTTGATTGAGCGCCGCGACATCGGCGGGCACCAGGGTTTCGATGGCGGCGGATCGGCTGTCGCCGAAACTGGTCCCGGAATAGATATCGATGGTGTTGCTGCCGATCGCCTGAATGTCCTTGAGCACATAGCGCTTGGCACCCTCGCCGATCGCCGAAATCGACACCACCGAAGTGATGCCGATGACGATACCGAGCATGGTCAGCAAGGTGCGCATGCGATGTGAAATCAACGCGACCCAGGCCATGTTGAAGGCTTCCTTGAACAGCCCGAGGCTGGCGACCAGACGCCGAGCTGCGGTGGCTTGCGGCGCCACGCGGTCGTCGTTGACCGATGCTTCGCCGTCGGGGACATTGCGCCGGTCGCTGAGGATCTCGCCGTCGCTGACTTCAATGATGCGCTGGGCATTGGCCGCTACTTTCGGGTCGTGGGTCACCAGGATCACCGTGTGCCCGGCGGCGTGCAGCTCCTGCAGAATGTGCATGACCTCCTTGCCGCTGGTCGTGTCGAGGGCACCGGTCGGCTCATCGGCAAGGATCACTTCACCGCCGTTCATCAAGGCGCGAGCAATACTGACGCGCTGCTGCTGGCCGCCAGACAGCTGGCTGGGCCGGTGCGTCAGGTGCCGCTCCAGACCCAGCCGCGCCAACAGCTCGCGGGCGCGGGCGTGGCGTTGCGGCTCCGGGGTGCCGGCGTAAATCGCCGGGATCTCGACGTTGTGCATGGCACTCAGATGCGGCAGCAAGTGATAGCGCTGGAAAATGAACCCGAAATAATCGCGGCGCAGTTCTGCCAGCGCCTCACTGCCGAGGTCGCGGGTTTCCCGGCCGTTGATCCTGTAACTGCCGGCGGTGGCGTAATCGAGACAGCCAAGGATGTTCATCAGCGTCGATTTGCCGGAGCCGGACGCACCGATGATCGCCACCATTTCCCCGGCGTGTATCGTCAGGTCAATGTCTTTCAGCGCCAGAAACTCGCGATCGCCAGCAATGAAGCTACGGGTGATGCCACTCAATTGCAGCAGGGCTTCGGCCATGATCAGGACCCCGCCACAGCGGACACCGGATCACCGATCACCACGCGATCACCTTCGACCAGACCTTCGTTGATCTGCACCTTGACGTTGTTGTTGATGCCGACCTGCACGGTGCGTGGCTGGGCCTGCCCCTTGGCATCGAGCACACGCACCGGATAGCTGCCGTCACCGTTGCGCGCGCCGAGTGCCGCCACTGGAACCATGAGCACTGACTTCGCCGTGTCGAGCACCACGCGCACCTGCGCGGTCATGGAAATGCGCAAGCGATGATCCGGGTTCGGCACCTCGAACAATGCGTTGTAGAACACCGCGGTGTTCTGCTTCGGCGTGCCGGCCGGCGGGGTTTCGAGGAAGTTCTGGGGTGCCGGCTCAGTGCCGCGCAGCTTGCCGTAATAACGTTTGTCTTCACCGAGAATGGTGAAATACACCTCCTGCCCCGGCGCAATGTGTATCACATCCGCTTCCGACACCTGCGCCTTGACCGTCATGGTGTCCAGATCGGCCAGCTTGAGCAGGATCGGCGCCAACTGGTTAGCGATCACGGTCTGCCCTTCCTGCGTGACGATGCCGACCACATCGCCGTCGATGGGCGCAATGATCCGCGTGTAGGCCAGGTTGACCTTGGCGGTGTCGATCTGGATATGCGCACTCTTGATCTGCGCGTCCAGTGACAGCAGGTTGGCCTGCTGCACTTCGTAATTCGACTGCGCGGTTTCGAAATCCTGGCGGGAGATCGACGCGTCTTCCTGCAAATTCCGGTAACGCTCGAACAAGGCCTTGGTCTGGCGCAGTTGCGCCTGGGTCGCACGTTTTTGCGCTTGCAGGTTTTCTTCATCGACCTGGGCCTGACGCAGGGTGTTCTGCAACACCAGTGGATCGATTTCCGCCAGCCACTGGCCCTTCTTCACCTTGTCGCCCACCTTGACCTTGAGCGACTTCAATTGCCCCGACACCTGCGCGCCGACATCCACCTGCTTGATGCCCTCAAGCAACCCGGTGGCGAGCACCGCGTTCTCGATGTCACCGCGTTCCACCGTGGCCGTCAGGTACTGCGGCGCTTGCGCCGGCGCCTGTACCGCGTACAGCAACAAGCCGGCGACCGCCGCCAGCGCCACACCCAAAGCGACTTTGCGCAACTTCGACTTTTCCATAAATAAACCACAAATCCGTTCAGGGTTGAGCCCGGCCAGCGACCGGGCTGCAAGACGTACACATCGATCAGGAGAACATTGCCTTGGCCGGTTGCTTGTGACCCTCGTGCCACCACGCGGCGAAACTGAACACGTTGGGCGCCTTGAGCAAGGTGAAATGGTTGCCCGGCCCGTACCACACCGTCAGATCCGCGACCTCGCGGCGCCAGCCTTCAACCATCGCCGCTTGCTCGCGCTGATTGCCCGCCGCATCGAGCGTCGGATCGTCCACCAGCGCCAACCGCACCGGGCCGCTGTAGCGCTGACGCGGTTGATATACCGTGCGCAACGCACTGGCGAACGTGCGCGTCGAGCCGAGCAAAGACTGCGGCGCAGATCGCGCCGACAGCACGCCCGCACGCACCATGCCCTCGTGCAGCAGACGTAGTTGCGTGGCGTCATCGGCTGCGGCAAACATCTCGGCATCGATGCCCAGTGAGGCGCCGGCCGACAGTTGCAGCGCCTCGATCAGCCGCTGTAACGCCGCGGTTGCGGTGTAGGGTTTGCCAACGACGCCGTTGCCGCCGGGTGACTCACTGTCGATCAGCGTCAGCGACGCCACTTCGCGCCCGTCGGCCTGTAATTGCGCGGCCAGAGCGTGCGCCACCCAGCCACCGAAGGAGTGTCCGATCAGGTGCACGGGGCCCTGCGGATAGAGCTGCTCGATCGCCCGCCGGTAACAGCGCGCCGCCGCTTCGACCTGACTGTGCGGCACCGCGTCGCCTTCCAGCCCGCGCGGTTGCAGACCATGCACCGGCCACTCGGGGCCGAGGGCTTCGGTCAGATGAATGAAGCCAGTGACACTGTCGCCGGCCCCCGGCACGCAGAAGATCGGCGCCCTTGCACTGTCCCCAGTCTGGATGGTCACCAGCGGTTGATAGACCGGCAATGTCGGTGCCTTTGCTTGCCCCAGTGCCTGGCTGAGCGCCTGACCCAGCGCTTGAATATGCGGGGCTTTCATCATGTTCTGGTGATCGCCGGGCACGTCGATGCAACGCAACTCGGCATTGGGCAATTCTTCGGCCCAGCCGAGGGTCGGGCTGAGCTGCGCCATCGCCGCCGAACGTTGCTGTGCGCGAAACACATGCAGCGGCACCGGCAGCGGACTGACCCGGTAATGCGCCAGCGCATGCCCGTGGGCAACCTCGCGATCCAGGTAGTGCCAGGTATCGGCTGCCGAGGCTGCTGCCAGCTCCGGATGGAGCAATTGCTGCTGCTGGCAGCGCTCCAGCAGGTCGGCGAACGAGCGCGCCTCAAGCTCGCTTTGCAACGCTGTCAATGCCGTCAATCCGCGCTGGCCATCTTCTTCGCCAAGGCCCAGCCAGTGCGCAGTGCAATGCAGGAGCAACTGCCGCTTGTGCACGTGGGCATCGTTCCAGCGTGCCTTGTGCGGATCGGCCAGACGCGGCACGTAGCTGTCGATCAGGCCGATGAACTCGACCACTTCGTCCTGCCCCAGCAATTGCTGCGCGACTTCGTAAGCCAGCACACCGCCGAACGACCAGCCAGCCAATCGATACGGCCCGTGAGGTTGTCTGTCGCGAATGATCCCGGCCATGCGTGTCGCCAGGCATTCGAGGGTGCGCAATTGCGCCTGGCCGAACTCGATACCGGGCAGACCGTAGATCGGGAAATCACCCTCGATATGACGGCCCAGCGCCGGGAAATACACATCGCGGCCGCTGAATTCATGCACCAGAAACAGCGGCGTACCTTGACTGCCCGCGCGGACCACGATGAGCCCCGGCTCCGCCTCGCTGATCCCGTCACGCTCGGCGAGCAGCGCAGCCATCGCCTCAATGCTCGGCTGCTGGAACAACTCGGCGAGGGTGATCGGCAGACCGGCCTGCTGCATCTGGTTGACCAGCCGCACCGCCAGCAACGAATGCCCGCCCAGTTCGAAGAAGTTGTCGTGACGACCGACCCGGTCGACCTGGAGGATTTCGCTCCACAATCCGGCGAGACGGCTTTCCAGCGCGTTACCCGGCGCCTCGTACACGCGGTTGAGCAAAGCCTCCTGGGTCGGCTCCGGCAAGGCCTTGCGATCGACCTTGCCATTATTGTTCAGCGGCAGATTCTCCAGCCGCACCCACGCCGAAGGCACCATGTATTCCGGCAACCGTGCCTGCAACAACGCGCGCAACGTGGCGCTGTGCAGTTCGGCATCGTCAGCGCTGAAATAGGCCACCAGACGGGTGGTCTGCGCGCCGTCACGCCGCGCCAGGACCACAGCTTCCCTGACCCCGGGACAGCTGAGCAGACGGTTTTCGATCTCGCCCAGCTCAATGCGGAAGCCGCGGATTTTCACCTGATCGTCATTGCGACCGATGCACTCAAGCTGCCCCGGCGCCAGCCAGCGCACCAGATCGCCGGTGCGGTACATCACCGCGTCGGGCCTGCCGCTGAACGGGTCCGGGAGAAATTTCTCTGCGGTCAGCTCGGGCCGATTCAGGTAGCCCAGGGCAACGCCCTGCCCGCCGATGTACAACTCACCGGTCACGCCGAACGGTACCGGTTGCTGGAAGGCGTCGAGCACATAGACCTGGGTGTTGGAGATCGGCCCGCCGATCGACACGCTGTCGGCCTCATCGGCGACATTCTGCACGGCAAACGTGGTGGCGTAAGTGGTGGTTTCCGTCGGGCCATAGCAATGCACCAGACGCACATCCGGCGCCATGGCGCGCAACGTGCGAAACGCCGCCGGATCGCCGCGCTCGCCGCCGCAGAGCAGGATGCGCAAGCCTTTCAGGGCGTCGGGAATCAGTTGCACATACTGGTTGAACAGTGCGGTGGTGACGAACAGGATGCTCGCGCCGCTGCGCTTGAGTTCGGCGCCGAACGCCTGCGGGTCGAGCAAAGTCGCGTGATCGATGATCGCCACCCGCGCGCCGTTGAGCAGCGCGCCCCAGACGTCCATGGTGCTGGCATCGAACGCCGGATTGGAGGCAAACGCAACGCAATCCTGGCAATTGAAATCGGCGTAGCCGTTATTGATCACCAGCCGCGTGATCGCCCGGTGCGGGACCATGACGCCTTTCGGCATGCCGGTGGAGCCCGAGGTGTACATGATGTACGCCAGCGACTCGGCCGACTGCGGCAGATCCGGGTTATGGCTGGGCTGAGCCTCGAGCGGCAGCCGATCAAGATCGATGCGCCGTGCGGCAAAGGTCAGCGGGGTGGTGCTGTGCGTCAGCAGCGCGGCGGCCTGGCAATCCTCGACCATGAACGCCTGGCGCTCGCTCGGTGCGTGAATATCCAGCGGCACCCACGCCGCCGCGCACTTGCCGATCGCCAGTTGCGCGATCAACAGATCCAGAGAACGCGGTAACAGGATCGCCACCGCGTCGCCAGGTTTTACCCCTTCGCTGAGCAAATGATGCGCCAGCCGATTGGCCCGGCGGTTCAACTCGGCATAGCTCAGCGTCTGCTCGCCATGCAGCGCTGCGACGGCGTCGGGTTGTTGCACAGCCAATGCTTCGAACAGATGCTGCACGGTGTGGTCGTGCGGGTATTCCCGTGCGGTGTCATTGAAATCCACCAGCAAACGCTGGCGTTCTTCGTCCGTTATCAATGGCACCTGGGCGAGCGGCGCCTGATCGTTGCTGACCATGGCCTTTAGCAGTTGCTGCAGGTAACCGGCAAAACGCTGCACCGTGGTTTCATCGAACAGTGCCGTGGCGTATTCCAGCCAGCCGCCGATGCCTGCGCCGGTGTCGCCGAGGGTCAAAGTCAGATCGAACTTGGCAAAGTGGCTCGGCTCGGCCACCGCCTCAAGGGTCAGCTCACCCAGGGCCAGTGCCGGGCCGTCGCTGTTGCGCCAGTTGAACATGGTCTGGAACAGCGGACTGTGCGCCAGGCTGCGCACCGGCCGGGTCAGCTCCACCACTTGCTCGAACGGCAGGTCCTGATGCGCCTGAGCCTGCAAGGTCAGGGTCTTGACCCGCGCCAGCAGCGCTTCGCCGGTCAGCTCGCCGGCGGTGTCGATACGCAGGGCCAAAGTGTTGACGAACAGGCCGATCATGCCCTCGACTTCGGCCCGATTGCGGTTGGCCACCGGCGAACCGATGACCACGTCGGTCTGCCCGGCCAAACGCCCGAGCAGCAACGCCCAGGCACTGAGCAAGGTCATGTACAACGTCACCCCGTGGCGCTGACTCAAAGCTTTGAGCCCGGCGCTCAGACGCTCGTCCAGTTGTAGCGCAATGCTGCTGCCGGCGTAGTCCTGCTGCGCCGGGCGCGGCCGATCCGTCGGCAAGGTCAGCAAGGCCGGCACGTCACGCAGGGTGCGTTGCCAATATTCGCTTTGGCGCTGCAACACCTCTCCGCTCAACCAGCGCCGCTGCCACACCGCGTAGTCAGCGTATTGCAGGGTCAGCGCCGGCAACGGATCGTCTTCGCCCTGACTGAAAGCCCGGTACAGCGCCATCAGTTCGCGGGTCAGTACACCCATCGACCAACCGTCGGAGATGATGTGGTGCAGCGTCAGCAGCAGCACATGATGATCATCGGCCAGACGCACCAGACGCCCGCGAATCAGCGGGTCGTCAAGCAGATCGAACGGCCCCGAAGCCTCGCCCTGAATCAGCGCCTGTAACGCCTCGTCCGCCTGAGGGTGCTGGCGCAGATCCTCGACCCGCAACAGCAGGCCGCTGTCGACCGGCGCAATCAACACCTGAGCGTCGCCAGCGAGCGGTGCGAAACGACTGCGCAACGTCTCGTGGCGGGCGACGATACGGGCCAGCGCGCGTTGCAGGGCATCGTCGTCCAGGGCACCGCGCAAGCGCAGGGCGATCGGGATGTTGTAAGCAGTGTTGGCGCCCTCCATCTGCGCCAGAAACCAGAAGCGCTGCTGCGAAAACGACAACGGCAGCGCCGTTTCACGCGATGCCGGCAGGATCGGCGGTTGCGTGCAGCGCCCGGCTTCGGTCAATACCTGCGCCACCGCTGCCAGTTCGGCGTTGGCAAACAGATCGCTGAGCACCAGCTCGACGCCGAGTCGCTGGCGCACCTGAGCAACCATGCGCATCGCCAGCAGCGAATGCCCGCCCAGTTCGAAGAAATGGTCTTCGCGCCCTACCCGCTCGACCTGCAGCACATCGGCCCAGATGTCGGCCAGGGCGATTTCCACTTCCCCTTGCGGTGCGGCGTATTCACGGGTGAACATGGCCGAGCGCTCAGGCTTGGGCAAGGCCTTGCGGTCGAGTTTGCCGTTGGCGGTCAGCGGCAATCCGTCGAGTTTGACGAAGGCAGACGGCACCATGTATTCCGGCAACTGCGTCAGCAACAACGCGCGCAGTTCGCCAACGGCCAATGCCTGCACCTGCGCCTGCGCCTGCTCGGTGAAATACGCCACCAGCCGCGGCTGTCCTGGCTGATCTTCGCGCGCCAGCACGACCGCCTCCTGAATCCCCGGCAACTGATTGAGGCGATTCTCGATCTCGCCCGGCTCGATGCGCACACCGCGAATTTTCACTTGATCGTCATTGCGTCCCAGGTACTCAAGCGTGCCGTCGCTGCGCCAGCGCGCGAGGTCGCCGGAGCGGTACATGCGCGCCTGCGCTGCATTGCTGAAGGGATCGCGCAGGAAGCGTTCGGCCGTCAGCTGCGGCTGGTTCAAGTACCCCCTCGCCACACCTCTGCCGCCAATGTACAGCTCGCCGACCGCGCCAATCGGTACGGGGCGTTGTTGCTCATCGAGCAGATACACCGTGGCATTGCTCACCGGTTTGCCGATGTGCAAGGCGTCATCGCTGTCGATACGCCCGGAGGTCGCGACCACTGTGGTTTCGGTCGGGCCGTAATTGTTGATCACGTCGAAACGCTGGTTGCGCGAGAACTGACGCAAGCGGTCGCCGCCGATCAGCAGCGTGCGCAACGTCGGGTGTTCCAGGTGTTGGCTAAAGGCGTATTCGGCCACAGGCGTGGGCAGGAAACTCACGTCCAGCGGCTGCGCGCGCCACCAGTCGAGCAACGCGTCGATGTCTTCGCTGCCGTCATGCGCCGGGGCGATGTGTAGCGTGGCGCCCGCGCACAGCGCCGGCCAGATCTCCCACGCCATGGCGTCGAAGCCGAATCCCGCGAGGCTCGAGGTGTGACGGCCGGCACACAGGTCGAAGGCCGAACAGTGCCAATCGACCAGGTTCGACAGCGTGCCATGCTCGACCATCACGCCCTTGGGCAAACCGGTCGAGCCGGAGGTGTAGATCACGTAGGCCAGATGGCTCGCCTGCAGATTCGGCAGGTGCGGGTTGCGGGTGATGCCCAGCGGCCAGGTGCGCGGGTCGAGATTGAGCATCGGCACCGCCAGCCTCGGCAGGCGTTCACGCAGATCGGCGCTGGTCAACACCGCCACCGGCGCACTGTCGCACAGCAAATGCAGCAGGCGTTCGGCCGGGTGCGCCGGATCGACCGGCACGTAAGCGGCGCCGGCCTTGAGGATCGCCAGCAAACCGGTCAGCGCTTGCAGACCGCGGCGGGCGACGATGGCGACACGGTCATCAGGCTGCACGCCCAGATCGAGCAACTGGTGGGCCAGCGCATTGGCCTGGTGGTTCAGCTCGGCAAAGGTCAGCGACTCGCCCATGTGCACCGCGGCCAGCGCATCCGGACGCGCCAGCACCTGCGCTTCGAACCGCTGATGGATGGGCTGCGCTGGCGGGTAATCGACCTGGCTGGCATTGAACCCGTGCAACAGTTGCTCGCGCTCCTCCGCCGGCAGCACCGACAACTGATTCAGCGGCGTCTGCGGCGCCTGTTCGAGCGCCGACAGCAATTGCTCGATCGCACACAACAGATAGGCGCACAGACGCTGACCGTCGACGGCGCGAGTGGCCAGCAAGGTCAGGCTGAAGCGCTCGCCGAAGTCGTCAATGCTCAGGGTCAGCGGATAATTGGTGCGTTCTTCCGAGCGCAGCACACTGATGCCCTCCCAGGCGGCGAGTGCTTCGGCGCTGGCGTTGGCGCTCGAGGCGCTGTGGCGATAGTTGAGCAGCGTACTGAACAACGGCGATGAGGCGACCACGCCACTGCATCGCTGCGCCAATGCCAACGGCGCATGTTCGTGGCGCATCAGCGTGGTCAGCCGCGCGTGAGTGGCCTTGATCGCTTCAGCGACGGCCAGCGTGGCGATGTCGACTCGCAGCGGCAAGGTGTTGATGAAGATGCCCAGCGCGCGTTCGGTGCCTTCGGCGTTGTGCATGCGCCCCATCAGCACGGTGCCGAAAACCACGCTCGCCTGCCCGGTCAGGGCACTCAGCACCTGGCCCCAACCGAGGTGGAACAAGCTCGCGACGCTGACGCCCAGGCGCCGCGCCTGTGCGCGCAAGCGGCGCTCAAGTGGCGGGTCAAGCGCCTGGCTGAATTCGACAATATCGCTGCCATCGCCGTGCACACCTTGCAGGCCATAGGGCAAGGTCGGTTGGTCGATGTCGGCGAGCATCTCGCGGAAGAACCCTTCGTGTTGCGCCTCGCTGATGCCCAGGCGCGCCTGCGCCACGTAATTGCGAAACGGCACAGGCGCGCCCAGCCGCGCGGCCTGGCCGCACAGGCAGGCCTGCAATTCCTCGCTGACCACCGCCAGTGCCGAGTGGTCCATCGCCATGTGATGGAACAGCAGCATCGCGACGATGCGCTGTTCGCGCGCATCCCAGGCATGCACCAGGCGCAACAGCGGCGCGCGCGTCACGTCGAGGCGGAACTGGCGAGCGTCGAAGCGTTCGTGCAGTTGAGTCAGCGCATCGCCGCCCTCAGCCTCCAGCAGCACTTCTTCCAGCGGCAGGCGGGCATCGCGCAGGACCACTTGCAGCGGCGTGTCGAGGCCTTCCCAGACCACCGCCGTACGCAGAATGTCGTGGCGATTAATGACCGTTTGCAAGGCGTCGACGAATGCCTGCAAACGCTCCGCGCCGCTGAAGGCGAAATGCGCCTGCATGACATAGGGATCACCGTGCTGCGCGCTGACGTGATGATAGAGAATGCCTTCCTGCAACGGTGTCAGCGGATAGATGTCCTGCACGTTCGCCGCCCCGCCGGGAATGCCTTCGAGCAGTTGATCAATAGCGTCCTGGCTCAGTTGCGTCAGGGTCAGCATCGCCGGAGTGATCCGGGTGCAACCGGGCGCAATACCATTGGCCGGCACCTCGACCTGACCGACGCGGGCGGCGGAGTACCCGCCGGCCTTGATCAGTTCGATCAGCGCCGCCTTGTGCTCGCGCAACGACGCCAGCAGCGCCGGATCGCCAAGCGCCTGCTTGTTGCCATTGACGCGCAACTGGTCGTCTGTGACCGTCAATTGGATGTCGCGGGCTTTAAGGGTTGCCAACAAGGGATTCAGGCTCACAGGACGATCTCCATTCTTTCCGTGATTGCTGCGTAACCGGCCAGTGTCGGGTGCTCGAACAACGCCCGCACGTCAGCCTCCATGCCTTCCTGTTGCAGCCGGCCGACCAGACTCACCGCCAGCAGCGAGTGCCCGCCCAGCTCGAAAAAGTGGTCGTGACGGCCGACCCGCTCGACATTGAGCAATTCGCACCACAGCCGCGCCAGGGTGATTTCCACCTCGCCGATGGGTGCCTCGTACGGCCGGCTGACGAGCGCGTCCTGATTCGGCGCGGGCAGCGCCTTGCGGTCGAGTTTGCCGTTGGGGCTCAGCGGCAGACGGTCGAGATGGATGTAGGTGGCCGGCACCATGTAGTCCGGCAAGCCGTGCAGTAATGCGGCGCGAAGGATGTCGATGTCCAGCCGCGCACCGGTGTAATACGCCACCAGGCGCTTGTCCCCCGGCACGTCTTCGCGGGCCAGCACCGCCGCTTCCTGCACGCCGTCGATGCGGGTCAGGCCTGCCTGGATTTCCCCCAGCTCGATGCGCAGGCCGCGAATCTTCACTTGATCGTCGTTGCGGCCCAGGTATTCGATATTGCCGTCGGCAAGATAACGAGCGATATCACCGGTGCGATACATGCGTGCTTGCGCCTGCGGGCTGAACGGGTCAGGCAGGAAGCGTTCGGCACTCAGTTCGGCGCGATTGAGGTAGCCGCGCGCGACCTGTGCGCCACCGATGTACAGCTCGCCGACCACACCTTGCGGCACCGGCTGTTGCTGCGCGTCGAGGATGTACATCCGCGTATTGGCGATCGGTTTGCCGATCGGCGTATTGTCCGGCGTGTCGTGCACCGGCCCGGCGCAATGCCACGCGGTGACGTCCACCGCCGCTTCGGTCGGGCCGTACAGGTTGTGCAACTGGCTGGCCGGCAACTGCTGTTTGAAACGCCGCACCAGACTGCCGGGCAACGCTTCCCCACTGCACATCACCTGGCGCAAGCCGGCACAACGCTCGGTCTGGCCGTGGGCGAGAAACACGTCGAGCATCGATGGCACAAAATGCACGGTGCTGACCTGTTCGCGCTCGATCAGCGCGCTCAGGTATGCCGGTTCCTTGTGCCCGCCAGGGCGGGCCAGCAACAGGCGCGCGCCGGTCATCAGCGGCCAGAAGAACTCCCACACCGACACGTCAAAACTGAACGGGGTTTTCTGCAACACGGTATCCGCCGCCGTCAACGCATAGGTGTCCTGCATCCACAGCAAACGGTTGACCACCGCACCGTGCTCGTTGGCCACACCCTTGGGCTGACCGGTAGAGCCGGAGGTATAGATCACGTAGGCCAGATGCGCCGACGTCAGGCGCTCGCGTGGCGGGTTGTCCGCCGGCATGTCGCGCCAGATGTCCTCGTCCAGATTGATCACCGGCACCGCCAGTGCGCCGGCCTGCGAGGCCGTGCTGCCCTGCACCAGCAGCGCCACCGGCGCACTGTCGGCAAGCATGCAGGCGATGCGTTCGGCCGGGTAGTCCGGGTCCAGCGGCACATACGCGCCACCCGCCTTGAGGATCGCCAGCAGGCCAACGACCATGGCGAGACTGCGCTCGACGCAGATCGCCACCCGCGAATCCGCCTGCACGCCGAGCCCGATCAGGTGATGGGCGAGGCGGTTGGCGCGCTCGTTGAGCTGGTGAAAACTCAGGCATTGAGCGTCGATCTGCACCGCGACGGCCTGCGGCGTGCGCAACACTTGTGCTTCGAACAGCCCGTGCAGGGTTTGCTGCAAGTCGTAATCGACCGCCGTCGCGTTGAAGTCGAACAGCAAGCGCTGACGCTCGGCCTGCGGCAACACCGACAACTGCTCGATCGATTGCTGCGGCGTCTGCTCCAACGCCTCGACCAGTGTCTGCAACGCCGTCTCCATGTAGTTGCAGATGCGCAACGCACCGACCTCGGCCGAGGTGATCGCGGTGAGCCTGAAAGCGGTGCCGAGATCGTCGACGTTGAGGCTCAGCGGATAATTGGTGCGCTCCTCGCTGTGCAGGGTTTCGATGCCGTGCCACGCCGGATGCGCCTGCGCAAGCGTCGCGCTGCCATGCCGATAGTTGAGCATCGCGCTGAACAACGGCGCCGGTGCAGCGATTCGGCTGCAACGCTGGGCCAGAGTCAGCGAGGCATGCTCATGCGCCAGCAGGCCGGTGAGTCGCCCATGGGTGGCTGCCAGCGCCGCACCCACCGGTTGCGCGCCGAGATCGACGCGCAGCGGCAAGGTATTGATGAACATCCCCAACCCGCGATCCGCCCCTGCCCCGCCCTGCATGCGACCCATCAGCACCGTGCCGAACACCACCCGCTCCTGCCCGGAAGTGGCGCCCAGCACCTGCGCCCACGCCAGATGAAACACGCTGGCGACGCTGATGCCCAGCTGTCGTGCCTGGCGGCGCAGGCGCTGTGCTAGGGCATCGGGCAGTGCCAGCGCGGCTTCCTCGTAAGTCCCCACCGCGGCGTTGACGTCCTGCAAGCCGAACGGCAGCGTCGGCTCATCGACATCACCGAGCATGTCGCGGAAGAACTCTTCGTGCTCCGTCTCACTGACGCCCAGCCGCGCCTGTGCCACGTAATTGCGGTACGGCACCGCCGGCGGCAGCGAGCGCTGTTCGCCAGTGAGGCTGATCTGCATTTCTTCGCGCACCACTTCAAGCGCCGTGTGATCAAGAGCGATGTGATGGAACAACAGCACGCCGGCCACTAGCCCGGTGCTCGGATCGCGCGCATGCAACAAGCGGATCAGCGGCGCCTGAGCGAGATCCAGCGCGCGCGTCGACAGTTGCGCGAACGCGACCTCCTCCACTGGCAACTGCGCCTCGCGCCACACCACCTGGACCGGCGCAGCCAAGCCCTGCCAGACGATCGAAGTACGCAGGATATCGTGGCGCGCCATGACCTGACGCAACGCGCTGGCGAAGGCCTCGACCCGCTCGACACTGGCGAACATCAGCCGCGAATGCAGCACGTACGGGTCGTGTTGCCCGGCCGTGATGTGGTGATAAAGAATGCCTTCCTGCAATGGCGCCAGCGGGTAAATATCCTGCACGTTGGCCGCACCGCCCGGCACCGTGGCGACGATGCGTTCGATGCTGGCCTGGTCCAGTTCGAGCAGGCTGAGCATGCTCGGCGTGATGTAAGTGCAGTCCGCCGCGATGCCGTTGGCTGGCACTTCGATCTCGCGGCCGCTACCGACCGCCGCTGCCAGCGCCGCCAGGGTCGGCTGGTTGAACAGCACGCGCACGTCGGTGCTGAGATCGATCTGGCGCATGCGTTCGATGACGCTGACTGCCAGCAACGAGTGCCCGCCCAGTTCGAAGAAATTGTCGTGCCGGCCGACCTGTTCGACCTTGAGCACCTCGCGCCAGATCTGCGCCAGCGCGGTTTCCACCGGGCCTTGCGGCGCCTGATACTGACGGCTGAGCCAGGCGCTTTGATCCGGTTCCGGCAAGGCCTTGCGGTCGAGTTTGCCGTTGGCGGTCAGCGGCAACGCGTCGAGGCGCATGTAGGCGGCCGGCAGCAAGGCTTGCGGCAAACGTGCCTGCAGGTGCTGGCGCAAGTCGTCGATAGCCACGGCGCCGCGCGCGGTGAACCACGCCAGCAACTGACCGTCTCGTACCTGGGCCACGGCGTCCTGCAGCGCCGGATGACTGGCCAGCGCGGCTTCGATTTCGCCAAGCTCCACCCGCACGCCGCGCAGTTTGACCTGATCGTCATTGCGCCCCAGATACTCCAGCGTGCCGTCGGCACGCCAGCGCACAAGGTCGCCGGTGCGATACATGCGCGCGTCTGGTTCAGTGCTGAACGGGTCAGCAAGAAAGCGCTCGGCGGTCAATTCATCGCGGTTCAGATAACCCCTGGCCACGCCTGCGCCGGCGACGTACAGCTCGCCTGTGCCGCCCACTGGCAGAAGTTTCTGTTGGCCATCGAGGACATACACCCTGGCATTGGCGATGGGTCGACCGATGTGCAACGCCTGCCCCGCCTCGATGCGACCCGAGGTCGCCACCACCGTGGCTTCGGTCGGTCCGTAGTTGTTGATCACCTCGAAGGTCTGATCACGCGGGAACTGCCTGAGTTTGTCGCCGCCGATCAACAGGGTGCGCAAGGTCGGATGGCCCAACTCGCGGCTGAACGCATATTCGGCCACCGGCGTCGGCAGGAAGCTCACCTGCAACGGCTGCGCTCGCCACCATTCGAGCAATTCGTCGAGGTGTTCATTGCCGATCGACGCCGGCGGCAAGTGCAGGGTCGCGCCGACACACAAGGTCGGCCAGACCTCCCAGGCCATGGCATCAAACCCGAACCCGGCAACGCTCGCCGTATGGCTGCCGGCGTGCAGGTCGAACGCTTGCGCGTGCCAGTGCACGAGGTTTTCCAGGCTGTGGTGTTCGACCATCACGCCTTTTGGCTGGCCGGTGGAGCCGGAGGTGTAAATCACATAGGCCAGATGGTTCGCAGTCAAACCGGCCACTTGCGGATTCTGCTCGGGCAAGTCCTGCCAGCGCTCGTCGCCAAGATCGATCACCGGCACGTTCACCGCGCCCGGTTCCACGCCGGACACCAGCAACGCCAGCGGTGCGCTGTCGGCCAGCAGGTACGCGATGCGCTCGGCCGGATGCGCCGGGTCGATCGGCACATAGGCTGCGCCGGCCTTGAGCACCGCCAGCATCGCCAGCAGCATGTGCGAGCCGCGCCGGGTGGAGACCGCCACGCGCGCGTCGGGCCGCACGCCCAACTCGAGCAGATAATGCGCGAGGCGATTGGCCTGTTGATTGAGCTGCGCGTAGGTCAGCTGTTGCTCGCCCGCTTGCACCGCCACTGCCTGCGGATTGCGCAAGGCCTGCGCTTCGAAGAGGCGGTGCACGGTTTGCGCCGGCGGGAATGCCCTGGCGCTGGCGTTGAACTGCCTGAGCACTCGCTCGCGCTCTGACGGCGGCAGGATCGCCAGGCGATTCAGCGCCTGTTCGGGATTTTGCTCCAGCGCTGACACCAGCGCCGCCAGCGTGCTGTGCATCAAGTCGCAGACCCGTTGCGCGCCGACTTCGGCGGGCGTCAGCACCGACAGATCGAAGCCCTCGCCAAGATCGTTGATGCTCAGCGTCAGTGGGTAATGACTGCGCCCCTCGTGAGCGAGAAATTCGATCCCCTGCCACGCTGCCTCGTCGCAATGACCCGCCGCGCTGTGACGATAATTGAGCACCGAGCTGAACAGCGGCGACGGCGCAGCCACCGCACTGCAACGCTGGGCGAGTGCCAGTGACGCGTGTTCATGACCGAGCAGCGCAGCCAGCCGCAGGTGCACACCGCGCAGCGCCACACCGACACCGGCCTCGGCGACATCGACGCGCAACGGCAAGGTATTGATGAACATGCCCAGCGCACGATCAGCGCCCGCACCACCCTGCAGACGACCGAGCAACACCGTGCCGAACACTACGTTCGGCTGCCCGGCCGTGGCCGCCAGCACCTGCGCCCAGGCGAGATGGAACAAACTGGCGGCGCTGACCCCGAAGCGGCGCGCCTGCGCTCGCAAGCGCTGGCTCAACTCCACTGGCAATCCGCTGACAAACGCCTCGATGTCGTCGCCCTCACCTTCCACTTCGCGCAGACCGAACGGCAAGGTCGGCTCGTCGATGTCGCCGAGCATCTCGGTAAAGAACGTTTCGTGTTCCCGCTCGCTGACGCCGTGGCGGGCCTGCGCCACGTAATTGCGGTACGGCGCGGCTGCCGGCAGCGGCTCAATGGCGCCGAGCAGACTGGCCTGCATTTCCTGACGCACCACCGCAAGCGCGGTGTGATCGAGGGCGATGTGATGGAACAGCAGCATGGCGACGACGCGCTTGTGCACGGGATCGGCGGCATACACCAGGCGCATCAGCGGCGCCTGGCCGAGATCGAGGCGCCATTGGCGGGCGGCAAAACGCGCTTGCAACTGGGCGAGCACGTCACCCTCTGCTGCGTCCAGCGCCACGCCGTCGACCGCTAATGGCGCACGCCGCCAGACCACTTGTTGCGGACTCGGCAGCCCTTCCCAGACCACGCTGGTGCGCAGAATGTCGTGGCGCTCGATGACACATTGCAGGGCGTGGACGAAGGCGTACAGGCGGTCGATGTCGGCAAACGCCAGACTCGATTGCAGCAGATACGGATCGCCCTGGCCGGCGCTGAGGTGGTGATAAAGAATGCCTTCCTGCAACGGCGCCAGCGGATAGATATCCTGCACGTTGGCCGCGCCGCCCGGCACCGTGGCGACGATGCGTTCGACACTGGCCTGATCCAGTTCGCTGAGGCTCAACATGTCGGCGCTGATGTGGCGGCAGTCGGCGGCAATGCGATTGGCCGGCACCTCGACTTCGCGACCGCTGCCCAGCGCAGCCGCCAGTGCGGCGAGGGTCGGCTGGCTGAACAGCACGCGAACATCGGCACTCAGCCCGAGCTGGCGCAGACGTTCGATCAGGCTCACGGCAAGCAGCGAATGCCCGCCAAGCCCAAAGAAATTGTCGTGACGGCCGACCTGCTCGACCTTGAGCAGATCGCTCCAGATCTGCGCCAGCGCCTGTTCCAGCGGACCGTGCGGCGCGGCGTATTCATGGCTGAGCCAGGCGCTGTGATCCGGCTCCGGCAAGGCGTTGCGGTCAAGCTTGCCGTTGGCCGTCAGCGGCATCGCCTCGACGCGCACATAGGCGGCAGGAATCAGCGCCTCTGGCAGTCGGCTCTGCAAGTGCTGACGCAAGTCGGCAATATCTACTGCGCTGCGTTCGCTGAACCAGGTCAGCAAGCGCCCGTCACGCACCAGCACCACCGCGTCTTGCACGGCGCTATGCGCGCGCAGCGCGGCTTCGATTTCCCCCGGCTCGATGCGCACGCCGCGCAGTTTGACCTGATCGTCATTGCGTCCCAGGTACTCGAGCGTGCCGTCTGCGCGCCAACGGGCGAGGTCGCCGGTGCGGTACAGGCGCCCGTTGGGTTCATCGCTGAACGGGTCGTCGAGGAACATCTCGGCGGTCAATGCCGGGCGATTCAGGTAACCGCGCGCGACCCCGGCGCCGCCGACATACAGCTCGCCCTGCACGCCGACGGGCACCGGTTGTTGCTGACTGTCGAGCAGATAGACTTTGCCATTGGCGATCGGTCGACCGATGTGCAACACCTGCCCCGCCTCGATGCGACCCGAGGTCGCCACCACCGTGGCTTCGGTCGGTCCGTAGTTGTTGATCACCTCGAAAGTTTGATTACGCGGGAACTGCCGGAGCTTGTCGCCGCCGATCAACAGCGTGCGCAGGGTCGGGTGGCCTAGCTCGCGGCTGAACGCATATTCGGCGACTGGCGTCGGCAGAAAGCTCACCTGCAACGGCTGCGCCTGCCACCACTCGAGCAACTCATCCAGGTGTTGATTGCCGATCGAGGCCGGTGGCAGGTGCAGGGTCGCGCCCACGCACAAGGCCGGCCAGACCTCCCAGGCCATGGCGTCAAAACCGAACCCGGCAACGCTGGCCGTATGGCTGCCAGCATGCAGATCGAACGCTTCAGCATGCCAGTGCACCAGATTTTCCAACGTACGGTGTTCGACCATCACGCCTTTTGGCTGGCCGGTGGAACCGGAGGTGTAGATGACATAGGCGAGGTGCGCCGGGGTCAGCGCCGGCAATTGCGGGTTGGCGTCGGACAAATGCGCCCAGCCGTCGCTGTCCAGATCGATCAGCGGCACCGTGCCGAGCAAGCCGCAGGTTGCGGTCTCGGCGAGTACCGCCAGCGGCTCGCAGTCCTGCAACAGATAGGCGATGCGCTCGCGCGGATGAGCCGGATCGACCGGCACATAAGCCGCGCCGGCCTTGAGAATCGCCAGCAGCGCCACGAGCATCTGCGGGCTGCGGCGCAGGCACACCGCGACACGGTCATCCGGCTGTACACCGAGACCGATCAGGTGATGGGCCAGGCGGTTGGCGCGCTGATTCAGCTCGGCATAACTCAGACGCCACTCGCCCTGCACCGCCGCCCACACCTGGGGATTGGCCAGTGCTTGCGCTTCGACCAGACGCTGCACCGTCTGCGCTGGCGGGACTGGCCGCGCGGTGGCGTTGAAGCCGAACAACACCTGCTGGCGTTCGCCCGGCGAGACAATCGACAACTGCTGCACGGGCAGCTGCGGCGAATGCTCGAGTGCATTCACCAGACTGTGCAACGCGGTCTGCAAGTAATCGCACACCCGCGCGCCGTCCACTTCAGGCACAGCCTGCACATTCAAGAGGAAACCGTCACCGAGGTCATCGACGCTGACCACCAGCGGATAATTGCTGCGTTCGCGCGAGCAGAGAATCTCTATGCCATCCCATTTCACCGCGGCCGTGTCCGCCGGACTGTGGCGGTAATTGAGCAGCGTGCTGAACAACGGCGAGGTCGCCGCGACAGCGCTGCAGCGCTGGGCCAAGGCCAGTGAAGCCTGCTCATGCCCGAGCAACTGCGCCAGGCGTTGATGGGTGGCGCGCACGCTGTCCTGCACCGAGTCAGCGGCAACCGTAACGCGCAACGGCAAGGTGTTGATGAACATGCCCAACGCGCGATCCGCGCCCGCGCCGCCCTGCATGCGCCCCAGCAGCACGGTGCCGAACACCACGTCCTGCTGGCCGGAAACCTGCGCCAGCACTTGCGCCCAGGCCTGATGCACGAGGCTGGCAATGCTGATCCCCAGATGCCGGGACAACTCGCGCAGGCGCCGGCCAAGACCTGCGTCGAGGGGTAACTGGCTGTCGACGCTGGCACTGCCGTCACCGAGCACATCCTGCACACCGAACGCCAGCGTCGGTTCGCTGATGTCGCCCAGCATGTCGCGGAAGAACTCTGCGTGCGCTTGGTCATCGGCGCCCGCACGCGCCTGAGCCACGTAATTGCGGTACTGCACGGCTGGCGGCAGATCGTTGGCGCGCCCGTGCAGCAGGTCGCTCATTTCCGCCACCAGCACCTCCAGCGCGGTGTGGTCGAGGACGATGTGATGCATCAGCAGGATGCCGACCCAGCGCTGTCCGGCGCGGTCTTCGGTGTAGGCGAACCGCAGCAGCGGCGCGTGCTTGAGATCGAGGCGATAGTGCCGCGGATCGAAACGTGCCTGCATCTGCTCCAGCACATCGCCGGTGAGCTCGTCGGCATCGATTCGCTGAAGATGCAGGGGCGCCTCGCGCCACACTACTTGCACCGGTTCCTCCAGACCTTCCCAGACCACACTGGTCCGCAGGATGTCATGGCGGGCGATCACGCTGTTCAAGGCACGCACGAAATCTTTGATCTGCGCCAGGCCATCGAAGGCGAACTGCGCCTGCAACACGTAGGGATCGCCGCTGTGGGTGGCGAGGTGGTGATAGAGAATCCCCGCCTGCAGCGGCGCCAGCGCGTAGATGTCCTGAACATTGGCGACGCCGCCGGGCACGCTGGCCAGCACCGTGTCGATGCCGGCCTGATCGAGATCGGCCAACGGCAAATGCTCCGGGGTAATCGCCGTGCAGCCGGGTTCGATGCGATTGGCCGGTGCCGCGTGCACCTGCGTCGCGCCGAGACTGGCCGCCAACGCCGCCACGCTCGGCTGCCCGAACAGCACCCGCACATCGCAGTGCAAGTCCTGCTGACGCATGCGTTCGATCAGCCTGACCGCCAGCAGCGAATGCCCGCCCAGCTCGAAAAAGTTGTCATGCCGCCCGACCTGTTCGACGCCGAGCACGCTTTGCCAGATCTCGGCAATCAGGCTTTCCACCGCGCCCTGCGGCGGCTCGAATTCGCCTCGCGCAAACGCATCACTGTCCGGCGCCGGTAAGGCCTTGCGGTCGAGTTTGCCGTTGGCGGTCAGCGGCAAGGCCTCGAGACGCACGAACGCACTCGGCACCATGTAATCCGCCAGCGCGCCGAGCAGTGTCTCGCGCAGTTGCACCACGCTCGGATCTTCACCGGCATCAGCGGTCCAGTACGCGACCAGGCGCGGGTCGCCGGGGCTGTCTTCGCGGGCAATCACCACCGCGTCGCGGACACCGGCGCAGGCCGACAGGCGCGCCTGAATCTCGCCGAGTTCGATGCGAAAACCGCGGATCTTCACTTGATCATCGTTGCGCCCCAGGTAGTCGAGGCTACCGTCGGCGGCCCAGCGCGCCAGGTCACCGGTTTTATACAGGCGCGCATCGGCCGTGTGGCTGAACGGGTCGCGAATGAAGCGCTCGGCGGTCAGCGCTGGACGGTTGAGGTAACCGCGTGCCACCCCCGCGCCCCCCACATACAACTCGCCGGTCACTCCGACCGGCACCGGTTCGCCGTGAGGATTGAGCACGTACAGGTGCAGGTCGGGGATTGGCCCGCCAATCGGGCTGACACCCACCAATTGCGCATCGGCAGCCTGCAATGGCCGATAGGTCACGTGCACAGTGGTTTCGGTGATGCCGTACATGTTCACCAGGCGCGTGCCGGCATTGCCGACCCGGGCAAACCACGGTTTGAGCAGCCCCGGTTCCAGTGCTTCGCCGCCAAAAATCACTTCGCGCAACGAATGCTGCAGCACACTGCGGCCCTGTGCGGCGATCAACTGGCGGAACGCGCTCGGCGTCTGGTTGAGCACAGTGACACCGCTGCGGCACAGCAACGCATAGCACTCGTCCGGCGCCCGACTGATGGTTTGCGGCACCAGCAGCAGTTGCCCGCCGAACGCCAGTGCGCCCCAGATTTCCCACACCGAAAAGTCGAAGGCGAACGAGTGGAACAACGCCCATACGTCACGCTCATTGAAGTGAAACCACTGCGCAGTCGCAGCAAACAGCCGCGCCACGTTGCGATGTTCGACCATTACGCCCTTGGGCAAACCGGTGGAGCCGGAGGTGTAGATCACGTAAGCCAGATGCGCCGCGCTCAACCCGGCCACCAGCGGATCGCTTTCGGGTTCGGCGCGCAGCGACTGGCTGTCGAGATCGATCAGCGGCACGTGCAGTGTGCCGACTCGATCCCGTGTCGCGGCTTGCAGCAGCAGCGCCACCGGGGCACTGTCCTGCAGGGTGAAGTGGATGCGCTCCTGCGGATACGCCGGGTCGATCGGCACATAAGCCGCGCCGGCCTTGAGCACGCCGAGCAGGCCGATGACCATTTGCGGGCCACGCTCGACGCAGATCGCCACACGGTCGTCGGGGCGGATACCCAGCGCCAGCAGGTGATGAGCCACCTGGTTGGCGCGGCGATTGACGTCGTCGTAGCTGAAGGTTTGCTCCTCGAACAGCAACGCCGTAGCGTGCGGGCGGGCCTGGGCGTGAGCTTCGAACTGCTGGTGGATCAGCGGCGTGTCGGGGAAATGCGCGCGCTTTGTACTGACGCCGTGCAACAGCTGTTCGCGCTCGGCCGCCGGCAAAATGCGGATGCTGTGCAGCGGTGTCGGCGCGCTGGCCTGCAACGCATCGACCAGGCCTTGCAGCGTAGTCTGCAGATAAGCGGCGATGCGTTGCGCCCCCAGGCTGGCCTCGGCCAGCGCGGTGATACGCAGGTCTTCGCCCAGATCATCGATGTTGACGGTCAATGGATAGTTGGTGCGTTCGCGAGCGCCCAGCACCTGCACGCCCGGGGCGATGTCGATGACTTCGGCCACTTCATCGACGCTGCTGTGCCGGTAATTGAGGATCGCGCTGAACAGTGGCGTCGGCACCGACACGGCGCTGCAGCGCTGGGCCAGCGCCAGCGAGGCTTGCTCATGGCCGAGCAGCGCGGTCAGCCGGCGGTGGGTCAGCAACACGCCGGCGCGCACGTCATCGGCGCCGACATCCACCCGCAGCGGCAAGGTATTGATGAACATCCCCAGCGCATGTTCACCGCCCTCGCCGGCCGCCATTCGCCCAAGCAGCACGGTGCCAAACACCACCGCCGTACGCCCGGACAACTCGCCGAGCACCCGCGCCAGCGCCAGGTGCATGACACTGGCCACGCTCACCCCGAGTTGCCGCGCCTGCTCGCGCAATTGCCGGCTCAGGGCTGGGTCGAGCATCAGCGAGGCTTCTTCGATCGAGTGCCCGTCACCCTGCACGTCGCGCAATCCGCACGGCAGTGTCGGCTCGTCGATATCGGCGAGCATTTCCCGGAAGAACGCCTCGTGGGCCGACTCGTTCGCGGCCAGTCGCGCCCGCGCCAAATGATCGCGATACGGCACCGGCGCCGCCACTTGCGCGCTGTGCCCGAGCAGAAAGGCTTGCGCTTCGCGGCGGATCACGTCCAGCGCCAGGTGATCCATGATCAAGTGGTGAAAAAGCAACAAGGCAACCACACGGCCATTGGCCGGATCGTCAGCAAACACCAGGCGCAGCAGCGGCGCCTGCTGCACATCGAGACGGAAATGCTGCGGGTCGTGGCGCTGCAGCAGTTGGTCGAGCACGTCGCCGCTGGCGCTCAATTCGAGTTCCTGGCAATGCAATGTCGCCTGGCGCTGGACCACTTGCAGCGGTTCGTCCAGGCGCTCCCAGACAAACGCCGTGCGCAGAATGTCATGGCGGCCGATCATCCATTGCAGCGCGTCGGCGAAGGCTTGCAGGCGCTCGCGACTGGCAAAGGCGAAGCGCGCCTGCGAGACGTAGGGGTCGCCCGCCGCTGCCGATAAATGCAGATAGAGCATGCCCTCCTGCAGAGGCGCCAGGGGATAGATGTCCTGCAGGTTCGCCGCACCGCCCGGCACGCCGGCGACGATGCGGTCGAGGCTGGCCTGATCGAGCGTCACCAGCGGCAGCATGTCGGGAGTGATGCGATACGCCGGGCTCAACCAGTCACCGTTGTGCCGGGCGACCAGCTCCAGCAACTGCGTCTTGTGGGCGGCGAGGCCCTCCCACAGCTCATCGTCCAGCGCGTCGTCACTGCCCAGGATGACCAGGTCTTCATCTTCCTGTTGAAGGCGGATCGCATGGGTCGAAATAACTGCCATCAGTTCGCTGAAATGCATGAGATAACCTGCTGTAAAGACTGGAAAAAAGCTGCACGCAGTGGCGAGTCCGTGGCGACCGCGCGCAACCGGGAAAAACTAAAACATCGGCGCCGCACTGTCTGACATGGGAAGCCGGGACAAGCCCCGCTGCGCACGGCAGCGCAGACGCTTGTGCGCCGGCGCCGGGCTCGCGCAGAGATCCCTTGCCGGGTCAGATCCGGCGCTTGCGGTTGAGCTGCGGAATGGTGGTCGGCGCAATGTTTACCTTGTGCGTCTGCCGTGAGGTCTGCGCCGCCAGTGCGGCCAGCGTCGGCTGACTGAACAGCGTGCGGGCATCGACATGCAGCCCGGCCTGACGCATGCGCGCCACCAGACTCACCGCCAATAACGAATGCCCGCCCAACTCGAAGAAATTGTCGTTGCGCCCGATCTGTCCGATGCCCAGCGTCTCGGCCCAGACCCGCGCGACCGCCTGTTCGATGTCGCCCTCAGGGGCTATGTAGGCGCGGCTGAGCAAGTGTTCGGCACCGGGGGCCGGCAAGGCCTTGCGGTCGAACTTGTCATTGGGCGTCAGCGGCATGGCGGCAAGCCGCACGAACGCGGCGGGCACCATGTATTCGGGCAATTGCCGCAAGACGTGCTCGCGCAGTGCCTCGATTGAAGGTGCAAGGTGACCGTCAGCCACGGTGAAGTACGCCACCAGCCGCTCGTCGCGTACCAGCACCAGCGTCTCGCGTACGGCGGCATGTGCAATCAGCCGCGCTTCGATTTCCCCCGGTTCCAGACGCAGGCCACGCAGTTTCAGCTGAAAGTCGGTGCGGCCGAGGAATTCGAGGTTGCCGTCCGCCTGATAGCGCACCCGGTCGCCGCTGCGATACAAACGATCCCCGGCCACGAACGGACTGTCGACAAAGCGCTCAGCCTGTATCTGCGGCAATTGGTGGTAGCCACGCGCGACGCCGACGCCACCGATGTGCAGTTCGCCGCTGACGCCCAAGGGCACCGGTTGATCGTTGCGATCGAGCACATACAGCCGCGTGTTGCAGAGTGCCTTGCCGATCGGGATGACCCGCTCGGGCACTGGCTCGTGGGGTTCCAGAGTCCAGGCGCTGCTGTCGACCGTGGTTTCGGTCGGGCCGTAGACATTGTGCAGACGAACCCATGGCAGGCGTTCGCGCACGGCACGGGCCATGGCAACGGTCAGGTCGCCACCGCCGCAGAATACGTCGGTGAGACTGGTACAGGTGCTGACATCATCCTGTTCGAGAAACTGCTGCAACAGCGCCGGGACAAACTTGACGACGCTGATACGTTGCTCGCGAATCACTTGGGTGACGTAAGCCGAATCGCGATTACCGTCAGGCCGTGCCAGCACCAGGCGCAGGCCGGCGCTCAATGGCCAGAAAATCTCCCACACCGAGCTGTCAAAGCTGAACGGCGCCTTTTGCAACAGCGCGCCATCCGCGGTTGGCGGGCGAATCTGCGAGCCCCAGTGCATCAGGTTGCAGACACTGCGGTGCTCGATCATCACACCCTTGGGCGTGCCGGTGGAGCCCGAGGTATAGATCATGTACGCCAGATTCGATGCACCGAGATCCGGTACTTGCAGATTGTCGCTCGGCGCCTCGTCCCAGGTGCAGCGATCGAAGTCAACCACGGACACATCCGTTTCACCCAGCAGATCGCGGGTCGCCGCATGCAGCAACACCGCCACCGGCGCGCTGTCACGCAACATGAATTGCAAGCGCGCCAGCGGATAGTCCGGGTCCAGCGGCACGTAGGCACCACCGGCCTTGAGGATCGCCAGCAGGCCGACCACCAGTTCAAGACTGCGCTCGACGCAGATCGCCACCCGCGTGTCCGGGCGTACGCCTTGTTCACGCAGGTGATGGGCCAGACGGTTGGCCTGCTCGTTGAGTTGCCGCCAGCTCAGTTGCGCCTCGCCGGCCTGCAACGCAATCGCATCCGGCCGGCGTTGCACCTGTTGCTCGAACAACCTGTGCAGCGGTTGCTCGATCGGGCAATCGACTGCGGTTGCGTTGAATCGGGTCAGGAACTGATCGCGCTCTGCCGGCGAGAGGATCGGCAGTCGGTCCAGGGGCAGATCCGAGTCTTGCTCCAGTGCCTCGACCAGCCCGCCCAGGGCCAGGTGCATATAATCGCTGATGCGTTGCGCGCCGATGCTGGCGACCGCCCTGGCGGTCAATTGCACGCCATCGCCAAAGTCGTCGACGCTCAGGGTCAGCGGGTAGTTGGTGCGTTCTTCGTTGGCCAGGGTTTCGATGCCTGGCCAGTGCGGCCCTTCGGCCTGACCTTGCTGCCGCTCGCTGTGGCGATAGTTGAGCAGCGCGCTGAACAGCGGCGTCGGCGCGACCACACCACTGCAACGCTGGGCCAGCGCCAGCGAGGCGTGTTCGTGACCGAGCAATCCGGTCAAGCGCTGATGGGTGGCCTGCACCGCGGTTCGCCCGGGCGCCGCAACATCGACGCGTAACGGCAGGGAATTGATGAACACCCCCAGCGCACGGTCGGCACCCGCGCCGCCCTGCATGCGCCCCATCAGCACCGTGCCGAATACCACCCGCTCCTGCCCCGAGGTCGCCGCCAACACGCGCGCCCAGGCCAGGTGAATCAGGCTGGCGACGCTGACACCGAGCCGGCGGGCCTGCTGCCGCAGGCGGCCGTCCAGTTCGTTGGCGAGTGATTGCTGCGACTCGTCGATCCCCCGGCCATCGCCTTGCACATCGTGCAAGCCGAACGGCAGCGTCGGCTCATCGATATCGCCGAGCATCTCGCGGAAAAACGCCTCATGTTCGGCCTCGCTGACGCCCAACCGCGCCTGCGCGACATAGTTGCGGTACGGCACCGCCGGCGGCAAAGGTTCGCGTTGCCCGGCGAGGCTGGCGGATATTTCGCCGCGCAGCACGTCCAGCGCAATGTGATCGAGCGCCAGGTGATGGAACAGCAGCACACCGACGACTCGTTCCTTCAACGGATCGCGGGCAACCAGCAAGCGCAGCAGCGGTGCCTGACTGACATCCAGGCGATAGCGGCGCGCATCACAGCGCTGATGCAATTGCTCAAGCACGTCGCCCTGTGCCGGGTCGATGTCGATTTCCTGCACCGCCAGCTCGACGTGCCGCAGCACCACTTGCACCGGCGTGATCAGCCCCTCCCAGACCACAGCAGTGCGCAGAATATCGTACCGGGCCATGACCGCGCGCAAGGCGTCGGCGAAGGCCTCGACGCGCTCCGGACTGGCGAAGGCGAGATGCGACTGCAGCAGATACGGATCGCCCTGCGCGGCGGTGATGTGGTGATAGAGGATGCCGTCCTGCAAGGGTGCCAACGGGTAGATATCCTGCACATTGACCGCGCCGCCGGGCACGCTGGCGATAACGCGGTCGAGGCTGGCCTGATCCAGTTCGATCAAGGGCAGCATGTCAGGGCTGATCGAGGTGCATCCAGCGGGTATGCGATTGGCCGGCACGTCGATCTCGCGCCCACTGCCGACCGCGGCCGCCAGCGCGGCCAGCGTTGGTTGGCCGAACAACACCCGCACATCACAGCTCATGCCGAGCTGCCGCATGCGTTCGATCAGGTTCACCGCCAGCAGCGAGTGCCCACCCAGCTCGAAGAAATGGTCGTGGCGCCCGACCTGCGGCACCTGCAGCAGCTCCTGCCAGATCTGCGCCAGGGCGTTCTCAACATCGCCCTGCGGCGCTTCATAGTCGCGGCGGATCAGCGCGTCCGGCCCCGGTGCCGGCAAGGCCTTGCGGTCGATTTTGCCATTGGCGGTCAGCGGCATTGCCGTCATGCGCACATACGCCTGCGGCAGCATGGCGCTGGTCAGACGAGCCTGCAGATACGCGTGCAACTCAAGGACATCCACCGGCCGGCGTTCGCTGAACCACGCCAGCAACTGCCCGTCGCGCGCGAGCACCACCGCTTGCGCAATCGCCTCGTGACGACTGAGTGCCGCCTCGACTTCGCCCGGCTCGACCCGCACCCCACGGATCTTCACTTGATCATCGTTGCGCCCCTGATATTCCAGCGTGCCATCGGCGCGCCAACGCACCCGATCGCCGCTGCGATACAGACGCGCCGCCGGGTCGGAACTGAACGGGTCGCGCAGGAAGCGTTCGGCGCTCAGGTCCGGGCGATGCAAGTAACCACGGGCAATGCCGGTGCCGCCGATGTACAGCTCGCCCGTGATGCCGATCGGCAGCGGCCGCTGCTGTTCGTCGAGGACGTACACCGTTGCGTTGCTCACCGGTCTACCGATGTGCAGCGCCCGTCCGGGCTCGATTCTGCCGAACGTCGCCACCACCGTGGCCTCGGTCGGGCCGTAATTGTTGATCACCTCGAACGACTGCGCGCGATTGAACTGGCGCAGCCGATCACCGCCAATCAACAACGTACGCAAGGTCGGATGCTGCAGTTTGCGACTGAAGACATATTCGGCGATCGGCGTCGGCAGGAAACTCACATCCAGCGGTCGCGAGCGCCACCACGTCAGCAGCGCATCGATGTCTTCGCTACCGTCATGGGCCGGCGCCAAATGCAGCGTCGCACCGCCACACAACGCCGGCCAGACTTCCCAGGCCATCGCGTCAAAGCCGAACCCGGCGAGACTGGACGTGTGCTGGCCGGGGCCGAGGTCGAAGGCCTGACAATGCCAGTCGATCAGATTGCCCAGCGCGCGATGTTCGACCATCACGCCTTTGGGCAGCCCGGTGGAACCGGAGGTGTAAATCACATAAGCGAGGTTGGCGTCGGTCAATCCCGCCACCACCGGGTCAGCCTCTTTGGCGGTCGGCCAATCGGCTTGATCGAGCTCGATCACCGGCACCCGCAACAGCGGCAAGCGATCGCGCAGATCACTCTGCGTCAGCACTGCCCGGGGGGCGCAATCGCTGAGCAAATAGCTCAAGCGCTCGCTCGGCTGCACCGGATCGATCGGCACATAAGCGCCGCCGGCCTTGAGCACGGCAAGCAGTCCCGCCAGCGTATCGAGACCACGACGGGCGACAATGGCGACGCGATCATCGGGTTGTACACCGAGTTCGATCAGGTGTCGGGCAAGGGCATTGGCCTGACTGTCGAGCTGGCCGTACGTCAGTGGCTGCCCTTGATGAATGGCGGCGACAGCGTCGGGGCGCTGCGCAACTTGCGCGGCGAAGCGTTGCGCAACCGTTCGGCCTTGCGCAAAGTCCACCCGCGTGTCGTTCCATTGCTGCAACTGCCGCGATTCGTCGGCGGTACTCAGGCAGAAATCCGCCGTCGACAGCTGCGGCTGCTCCAGCCCTTGTTCAAGAATCGACAGTAACCGCGCGCCCAGCGCTTGAACGTCCGTGGCGTCAAAGTACGCTTGGTCGTAGACCAGATGCAGCCACGCCTGATCGTTGAAGCGATTGCTGCGCAGATGAATCGCCAGTGGCGTCGCTTCATGGCCATTGGAGACCTTGACGGTGTGCGCCGAGGCCGCGCCGTAACGGTAGTCGTGATCGTCCTGCTCGTACGACACCGACACTTCGAACAACTGCGCGCGGTCCTCGCGCAGCAGACCCAGCGCGCGATTCATTTCACTCAGGGAAAAACGCTGGTGGCGCAGGTCCTGTTTCAGCTGAGTCGCGATGGCCCGCACCAAGTGCGCAAACGGCAAATCCTGAGCAAAATCCAGGCGCACCGCACTGACCTGGGCGAACAGGCCGAGCGTTGTTTTGAAACGCGCACCCGCGCGGTTGAGAATCGGCAGGCCCACCACCCACTCGTCACGCTGCGCCGTGCGGCTGAAATACACATGCAACGCCGCCAACAGGACGTGAAACGCCGACGCCCCGAACCGTTGCGCCGCTTGCTGCATGCGTTGGTGCAGCAACGCGGGCATCGCTTGCACATGCGCCTGCGACGGCCGCGACCATTGGCTGGAGTCCTGACGATGGCGCGGCAGCAGCAACGGCTCCGGCTGCGTACGGTACTTGTCGAGCCAATAATCGCGATCACGGGCGTGGCGGTCCGAACCCTGATAGCGCGCATCGTCGGCTATGAAATCGACATAGGACGGCGCCGACATCGCAGGTGCCTGTCCCTGGCTCAGCGCGCTGTAAATCTCGCCCAGCGACTTGAGCATCTGACCAAAGCCCCAACCGTCGAGGATCAGGTGATGCGCCTGAGTCGCGAGCCAGTGACGCCCTTCGTCGAGGCGAATCAGACTGAAGCGCAACAGCGGCTGGCCATCGAGGCGATAGACCTGCTCCATCTGCTGTTGCAGCAATGCCTGCGCCGCCGCGTGCGCATCGTCGAGACCGGAAAAATCAAACAGCGGCATCGCCACCGCCATCGTCGGCAAAAAAGCTTGCCGGGGCAGGCCATCCTCACCGACATCAGGCAGCAAGACGGTGCGCAATGCGTCGTGGCTGGCGATCAGCGATTCCAGCGCTGCCTGCATCAGTGCCTGATCCAGCGGCCCGTCAAGCTCGACATAACCGCCTATGTTGTACAGCGGCGAATCACCACGGCTCAGCTGATCCAGCCAGATATCCCGTTGGGCGGCGGTCAGCGCAAAGGTTTCGCAAGGCACGGACAGATCGTCCGCTGCTGGAGCAGAAGTAGGCTGCATAAGATCCATCTCATGTGATTTGCCGGGTATTCAAGCATCGGCCCCGCTCGCTGCGTGACACCTGAAACCCGGACAAGCGCAGCGCGCCCCTGCCCCGCTTTCCCTGACCGCCTGTGCGTGGGCATGCCCCGCCCGGCTGATGGAGCAACGGCTGAAAAATCTGTAGGAAAAACACCATGCCACGGTAGTGCTTTTCGCCGGGCAGTCGGCACCGAAGAAAGCTCGTCTGCCGACATTCCGGGCGCCTGATGTGACCCGTCAGTCACGCAGGCGGATAACAGGCGCAATCCTGGCCCCGGCAGGTCGGCGGAAATAGTGGCATTTTGTGTCCCTGTTTTCCCCTACAGACGCAGGACAAATGCATCGGTTTAATTGCGCTGCAGATCAGTTCGAGGAGCAATGACTGAGTGGTCGCGTGTGCATGAACGGCAGACGAAACGGTGATGACTCTGAACCAGGGATGAGAAGGACATGAATCTGACCGGCAGTATTCGCAACATGGAAAACCCGCACTTCTACTGGCAACTGGGAGAGCTGATAGCCAGTACCGGCGACGATCATTTCGCCAGCAACATGTTCCAGCTGGTGGACACGCTGGTGCCGGTCAACCGCCTCGACCTCAGTGAATGGACGCTGGATGAGCGCCAGGCCAGTGTGGTCGAGATCAAGCCGCTGGGCTGTGCGGGCCTGCCTGTGGCCAGCCACTGCCACGCGACGCTCGAACGGCCGGATGATCATCCGCTGCTGCAGAAAATGATCGAGATGAACGACTCGCTGCTTATTCAGCTGAAAGCTTCACTGTTGCCGCGCCATCCGCAACACGGCGTGCATCAGTGCAATCTGGTGTCACGCACCTCCAATCGCCGTTGCGTGATCTCGGTGTACCGACCGCATACCCAGCGGGTGTTTTCCCTGCCGGAACTGGCCTTTCTGAAAAGCCTCTCCGACACCTTGCTGCCGCTGATCGAACGGCATGCGCAAATCACCCGCCAGAGTCTCGCCCGCCAGCCTCGCCCGGCGTTGGCCGAGCTGGATCAGGCGCCGCTGTCGCAAGTCTTCGATGAGCGTCTGGCGTTGAGCGACGTCGTCTTGTCGGCACGCGAGAAGGAAGTCTGTCTGGGCCTGCTGACCGGCGGCACCGTGCCGCAAATGGCGGAAAAACTGCGGGTCAAGAACAGCTCGATCGAAACCTATCTCAAGCGTGCCGCGGCCAAGCTCGGCGTCAGCGGAAGGCATGGGCTGGCGAAATGGATGGCCGGGGCTTGAACGGGTCTCGAGCGTTACCGCGTCTGGCGCGCAAACGCAGTTTTGCGAAGCCCGGGTTACGCCTGCCCCTGCTGTGCACGGTGGTGCTGATGGCCGGGTGTTCGTTGACTCCGGATTATCACCAACCGCCACTGCCGACTGCTGCGCAGTACCCCACTGCAACGCAGCCAGCGATCCGCCATGCAGACTGGCGCACGCTGTTCAACGACCCAGCGCTCACGCAACTGATCGAAACCGCGCTGGCCAACAATCGCGACCTGCGCGTGGCAGCGCTGAATGTTCAGGCGTTCCAGGCGCAATACCGCATTCAACGCGCCGACCTGGTGCCGGCGGTGGCGGCCAATGCCAACGAGTTGCGCCAGCGCATGCCGTCCAGCGTCACCGGCGGCTCGGCGCAGATCACCTCGGCGTATACGGTCAACCTGGGCATCAGCGCCTATGAGCTGGATCTGTTCGGTCGGGTGCGCAGCCTCAGCGAGCAGGCCTTGCAAAGCTGGCTGGCCACCGAACAGGCGCGGCGCAGCGCCGAACTGAGTCTGGTGGCCAACGTCGCCAATGCCTACCTGACCTGGCGCGCCGATCAGCAGTTACTGGAACTGAGCCGCGACACCCTCGCTGCCGACGAACAAAGCCTGCACCTGACCACGCGCAACCGCGAAGCGGGCAAATCCTCAGCGCTGGAACAAGCGCAGGCACGCACCAGCGTCGACAGTTCGCGGGTCAATCTGGCGCGCTACCAGCGTCTGGTCGCACAGGATCTGAACAGCCTGACGCTGCTGGTCGGCGCGCCGGTGCCAGCGCAATTGCCGGCGCTCCCGCTGGCCAGTGAACTGGTATCGCCACTGCCGGCCGGGCTGCCATCGGATCTGCTGCAACGGCGCCCGGACATTCTCCAGGCCGAATACCAGCTCAAGGCCGCCAACGCCAATATCGGCGCAGCGCGCGCGGCGTTTTTCCCCAGCGTAAGCCTGACGGCCAATGCCGGCACCGCCAGTCGCGATCTTTCCGGGCTGTTCAGCGCAGGCTCCGGCGCGTGGACATTCCAGCCACAGATCAGCCTGCCGATTTTCAATGCCGGCAGCCTGCGCGCAAGTCTGGATTACGCCCGGCTGCAGAAAGACGTCGCCGTCGCCGAGTACGAAAAGTCGATTCAAACGGCGTTTCAGGAAGTCGCCGACGGACTCGCGGCGCGCAGCACCTATGAACAGCAGCTGCAGGCCCAGCGCGATCTGGTCCAGGCCACCCAGGATTACTACAACCTCGCGCAGAACCGTTATCGCAACGGCGTCGACAGCAGCCTGACGTTCCTCGATGCGCAGCGTTCGCTGTTCACTTCGCAACAAGCCTTGATCAGCGACCGCCTGGCGCAGTTGGTGGCTGAGGTCAACCTCTATACTGCGCTGGGTGGTGGCTGGCGGGCAGGTGAAGCGGTGGCGCGGTGATCTGCGAGTTTCCATGATGAGCAAAAATTGTTCGGCTTGGGTTTCGAGGTGGAGCTACCCCTCATCGGAACGCCGCCCGCCCAGCCCTCTCCCCCAGGAGAGGGAGCCGATTTGTGGGCCGTTCAAAACTTGCGTACGACTCGGTATTGCAACCGGTGCAATTCTCACATTCCCTGCGGTCAGTTCCCTCTCCCTCTGGGAGAGGGTTAGGGTGAGGGGCTTTGCTTTTCAAGCCTTAGCCGGCGCGGAACATCAACTCCCCGCCCCACCATGCGCCTCTTCAAAGAAGTAATCCTTCCAGCTTCCCGCCTTGTTTTTCAGCACGCCTAACTCTTGCAATTTCTCGGCATAGATAAACGTACGCTGCGGTACCACCGTGAAGTCGATTTCGGGATCGTTGACGATCTGCTCTACCAGCGCCAACGGCAACTTCGACTGTTCGACCCGAATATACGCCTGAGCCGCTGCCGGTTTGTCAGCCTTGATGATTCTCTCGGCCTCGGCCAGGGCGTCGTAGAACGCCTTGTAGGTCTTGGGGTTTTCGTCGTGGAATTTTTCCGTGGTGTACAGCACGTTGAACGTCGCCTGGCCGCCGAGTACGTCGTAGGAGCTCAGCACTTTGTGCACATTGGGGTTCTGCAACGCCTGATACTGGAACGGCGGGCTGGAGAAATGCGAGTTGATTTCCGAGCCACCAGCGATCAGCGCGGCCGTCGCATCGGGGTGCGGCAGGCTGACGGAAATGTCATCGAACTTCTTGTACTGGGCATCGCCGAACAGCCTGGCGGTTTCGATCTGCAAGGTGCGCGACTGGAAGCCCACCCCAGCGGCAGGCACGGCGATGCGGTCTTTGTCGCTGAAGTCCTTGAGGGTTTTGATATTCGGATTGTTGGTCAGCAGGTAATTGGGCATCGAGCCGAGCGCGGCGATGGCCTTGACGTTCTGTTTGCCTTTGGTGCGATCCCACACAGTGAGCATCGGCGGCACGCCGGCCGAGACTACGTCGAGCGAACCGGTCAGCAGCGCTTCGTTCATCGCGGTGGCGCCGGAAATGCTGTTCCAGTCGACCTCGATGTCCAGGCCCTGGGCTTTGCCATGTTTCTCGATCAGTTGCTGGTCGCGGACCACGTCGAGGATCAGATAACCGATACCGAACTGCTGGGCGATGCTGATCTTGCCCTCGGCCTGAGCGACCGAGCTGAACAACGCTGTGCCCGCCAGGGCGGCGGCCAACAGGGTCAATGCGGAACGTTTCAACGGTGTGGCCATGACAACCTCGCAGCAGGGGTGGTTTGCTAAAAGGCCTGACTTTATCGCTATAAAAAATAGAAATTAAATATCTTTATTGCATATCGATAGCACTGGACGCTGAGCGTATGCCTTGCGCTGCTACAACGTCGATCGTTAACAGCCTGACACAATAAAACCCCGGCAAAATCCGCATTGGCAAACAGGCCGGTCGCCGCGCTCCACCAGCAGCCATAGGGGTTTCCAGCCGTTTTTCCATTCGCGCCAGCGCTTGTCCCTGCGCATCACCCGAGCGTTTTAAAAGGCAATCAGATGGCCGAGCCTTGCTATCATCGCCCACACTTTTATGACGATTTGATGGCTGGAAGGTCTTTTTGTGAGCGCTCTTTTCAACCGGTTGCGGCAACCACACGCCCGACTGTTTTCTCTGCTGCTGTTGGTATTGATTGTGCCGATGAGCCTGCGCGCGGCGTTGGGCTGGTCGAGCCCGTTGGGTTATCTGTCGGATCTGGCCGTGGGCAGCCTGTTGCTGGTTTTGCTGCATCGCCGCGCGTGGTGGCTGGCTCTGCCGGTGCTGCTATTGTGGAGCGTGCTGGCGGTGGCGACCGCGGAACTGGTCAGCGCGGTCGGTCGGTTGCCGACGCCTTCCGACATTCATTACCTGGTCGACCCGCAATTCGTGGAAAACTCCACCGGCGGCGGCCTGGCGCACCCCGCACTGGGCCTGACATTGCTGCTGGCATTGGCCGTGTGGCTGCTGACCCGCTTCGCCGGCCGCGACCGACGGCTCACGCCTCTGCCCCGCGCAGCCTGGGGCGCGCCGCTGGTGTTGTTCGCCGCGCATTGGGGCGCACAGAATCTGTGGCCGAACGAGGCTGATCCGTGGCGTTTGTACAACTTGCCGCATCAACTGCTCGCCAGCGAAGTGGCGGACCTGCAGATTCGCGCCGAGGAATGGCTGGACGGCGATGCCGAAGAACCCGCACCGGCGATGGCCGGGCTGACCGATGTCGACCTCAACGGAGAAAAACTGCTGACCGCACCGGGACAGGCGCGCAACGTGCTGATCATCGCACTGGAGGGCATTCCCGGCGCGTACATCCGCGCCAACCGCGAGGCCATCGGCAGTCATTATCAGGAAGACTTGATGCCCAACCTCAGCCGCTGGGCCGAGCGCGGCATGAACACCCCGGATTACGTGCTGCACACGCACCAGACCATTCGCGGTCTGTACGCCATGCTCTGCGGCGACTACGACAAACTTAACAACGGCACGCCCAAAGGCGTGGAAATGCTCACCCTCAACGAGCGCAATCAGGCCTGTCTGCCGGCACAACTGCGCGACCACGGTTTCAGCACGCATTACCTGCAAGGTGCCGGGCTGCGCTTCATGGCCAAGGACAAGATCATGCCGCACATCGGCTTCGATGCCACCCATGGGCTGGAATGGTTCAGCAACAGCAACTATCTGGAATTTCCATGGGGCAAGGATGACAAGGCGTTCTTTGAGGGTGCGCTGGATTACGTTGTACAGCTGAAGAAACACAAACAGCCGTGGATGCTCACCCTGCTCACCGTGGGCACTCACCAGCCCTACTCCGCACCGGACGATTATCTGCAGCGTTACGAAACGCCGAAGCAGGCCGCCGTCGGTTATCTCGACGATGCGCTGGATCAGTTTCTCAGTGGCCTGGAACGCAAAGGCGTGCTCAAGGACACGCTGGTGGTGATCACATCGGACGAATCCCACGGCATCGACGGCGTGCGTCTGGCCTCGTCGTGGGGGTTCAACCTGACCCTGGCACCGGAGCAGGCGCATCTGCCGCGCCTGAACAAAGGCGTCTATGGTCACGTCGATCTGAGCACTTCGATCCTCGATTACTTCGACTTGCCAGTGCCTTCTGCGCTGAGCGGTCGCTCGCTGTTCCGTGACTATGATTCCGGCCGCGAAATCATGTCATTCACCAATGGCAAGCTGCGCTATCACGATGGCCGCGGCATCTTCTCCGAATGCGACATGCCGCGCCGCTGCCGCTATTACGAAAGCGCTGGCTTCATCGCCGACAGCGCCATTTACAAGGGACGCTACAGCGGTCATCCGGCCCGACAGATCGCCGCCCGCGCCAATGCCCTGGACCTGTCGCTGCTGCGCACGCCGCTCAACCATCGCTATCAGTTCGGCAGCAACAACATCATCCCGCTGCAAGCGCAGATCAAGGATGACTGGGCCGACAACCTGATCGGCGCGCAGTACCTGGAAATGCCCAAGGGCTCGCACACTCGCGTCCGCCTGACCGTGCGCGCGGTCGACCCGCAGCAAGCGGCGTACATACAACTCAAGGCCAAGGAGTTCGAACAGGACGTGCAGCTGGGCTTACCGGCGGAAATGGTCGCAACGGCGGATCAGCCGCTGGAAATGGACTTCAGCTTTGAAAACCCGCAACAGCGCAAGGCGTTTTCGTTTCATTTGCTCGGTTACGGGCAAGGCGCGGTGGAAGTCAGTGACTTCAGCGTGATCACTGAGCTGCCGGGGCAAGACGACATTCTCGACGATGTGCCCGATGACGACACGGCGCAATCGAGCTGATCCCGCTGACCCGAAGCAGCGCGGCGCTGAGAGAGTTTGCCTATCGGCGCGCAATACCTGCGCTATTAGCTGGTTTGCCAAGTCGGGTCTAGCCTTACAAGTCCGAAGTCGGCACCAGCCGGCCGCAGCAGACCTGATAGGGACTCGAACATGGCAAGCGAATCGAAATGCCCGTTCAACCATGCCGCCGGTGGCGGCACGACCAACCGAGACTGGTGGCCGAATCAACTGAACCTGAAAATCCTCAGTCAGCACTCGCCCAAGTCTGACCCGCTGGGCCAGGACTTCGACTATGCCAAGGCGTTCAAAAGCCTGGATTTTCAGGCGCTGAAGCAAGATATCAGCGCATTGATGACTGACTCTCAGGACTGGTGGCCGGCGGACTTCGGTCACTATGGCCCGCTCTTCGTGCGCATGGCCTGGCACAGCGCTGGCACCTATCGCACCGCCGACGGCCGCGGTGGTGCCGGTTCCGGTCAGCAACGGTTCGCCCCGCTCAACAGTTGGCCGGACAACGTCAGCCTCGACAAGGCCCGCCGCCTGCTCTGGCCGATCAAGCAGAAATATGGCCGCAACATTTCCTGGGCCGATCTGATCGTACTCACCGGCAACGTCGCGCTGGAATCCATGGGCTTCAAGACCTTCGGTTTTTCCGGTGGTCGCGCCGATGTCTGGGAACCGGATGAAGACGTGTACTGGGGGTCGGAAACCGAATGGCTGGGCGGTGACAATCGTTACGGCAAGAGCAACGGCCCGGTACAGGAACCCGGTGACGGTACGCTGGTAGCCGAACCGGATCTGCACGGCAAGGAAGAAAGCCGCACCGATCAGGGCGAACGCAATCTGGAAAACCCGCTCGCTGCGGTGCAGATGGGCCTGATCTACGTGAACCCGGAAGGTCCCGAGGGCAATCCGGACCCGGTCGCCTCGGCCAAAGACATTCGCGAAACCTTCGGCCGCATGGCCATGAACGATGAAGAAACCGTGGCGCTGATCGCCGGCGGTCACGCGTTTGGCAAGACTCACGGTGCCGGCCCGGCCGATAACGTCGGCCCTGAACCGGAAGCGGCCGGCCTCGAACAGCAAGGCCTGGGCTGGAAAAATGCCTTCGGCACCGGCAAGGGCGCAGACACCATCACCAGTGGTCTGGAAGTGACCTGGACCACCACGCCCACCCGCTGGAGCAACAACTACCTGGAAAACCTGTTCGGCTTCGAGTGGGAATTGACCAAGAGCCCGGCCGGGGCGCATCAGTGGAAACCGAAAAACGGCGCCGGCGCCGGCACGGTTCCGCATGCCCATGACCCGAGCAAAAAGCTCTCGCCGACCATGCTCACCTCTGACCTGGCGCTACGGTTCGACCCGGCTTACGAGCAGATCTCGCGACGCTTCCTGGCCAATCCCGAGCAATTGGCCGACGCCTTCGCCCGCGCCTGGTACAAACTGATCCACCGCGACATGGGGCCGCTGTCACGCTACCTCGGCCCGGAATTACCCAACGAAGAATTGCTCTGGCAAGACCCGTTGCCTGACGTCAGCCATGCGTTGATTGACGATAGCGACGCCGCCGCGCTGAAAAGCAAAATCCTCGCCTCAGGCCTGTCGGTTGCGCAACTGGTCTCGACGGCGTGGGCGGCGGCCTCGACCTTCCGCGGCTCGGACAAACGTGGCGGTGCCAACGGCGGGCGTTTGCGTCTGGCACCACAGAAGTTCTGGCAAACCAACCAGCCAGAGCAACTGGCCCATGTGCTGCAAACCCTGGAGGGCATTCAGAGCGAATTCAATGGCGCAAGCACCGGCAAGAAAATCTCGCTGGCGGACCTGATCGTGCTGGCGGGCAATGCCGGGGTCGAGCGAGCCGCACAGAACGCTGGCAATTCAGTGAGCGTGCCGTTCTCACCCGGGCGCGTGGATGCCTCGCAGGAGCAGACCGATGTCGAATCGTTCGGCTTTCTTGAACCGATTGCCGACGGTTTCCGCAACTACAGCAAAGGCAAATACACCGTCGCGGCTGAAACCCTGCTGATCGACAAGGCGCAACTGCTGACCCTCACCGCCCCGGAAATGACCGTGCTGCTCGGCGGCCTGCGGGTGTTGAATACCAACGTCGGGCAGACCCGGCATGGTGTCTTCACCGATAAACCCGAAGCGCTGAGCAATGACTTCTTCACGAACCTGTTGGACATGGGCGTGGAGTGGCAACCGACGACGCGCGATGCTGATGAATTCGAGGGACGGGACCGCAAGACCGGCGCGCCGAAATGGACCGCAACCCGGGTGGATCTGGTGTTCGGTTCCAATGCGCAGTTGCGCGCGCTGGCCGAGGTGTATGCCAGTGCGGATGCACAACAGCAGTTCGTCAATGACTTCGTCAAGGCCTGGACGAAGGTCATGAACCTGGATCGGTTCGATCTGAAGTAACGGCCAAAAGAAAACGCCGCTTGTTCAAGCGGCGTTTTTTATGCGTTGGATTTCACGGATTCTGACCGCCAAACGCAGTATCAACTGATAGCCGCATACCCCTCGATCTGATCCGGCCAAGCCGTCAGCACTTCAAATCCGGTCTCCGTCACCGCCACCATGTGCTCCCACTGCGCCGACAGCGAGCCATCCTTGGTCAGCACCGTCCAGCCATCAGGCATGTTCTTCACGTGGCGTTTGCCGGCGTTGAGCATCGGCTCGACGGTGAAAATCATTCCCGCCTTGAGCTTCATCCCTTGATTGGGAAAGCCGTAATGCAGAATCTGCGGTTCATCGTGGTAGATCTTGCCGATGCCATGGCCGCAATACTCGCGCACCACGCTGAAGCCTTCCTTTTCGGCGAGGCTCTGAATCGCGTAACCGATATCGCCCAGCGTGGCGCCCGGTTTGACCGCGCGAATACCTGCGCACATGGCGTCATAGGTGGTCTTGATCAGATGTTGCGCTTCAGGCGTGGCCTCACCGACCACGTACATGCGGCTGGTGTCGCCGAACCAGCCGTCCTTGATCACAGCGATGTCAAGGTTGAGGATATCGCCATCCTTCAGCGGAGTAGCAGAAGGAATGCCGTGGCAGACCACGTCGTTGACCGAGGCGCAGACGGTTTTCGGGAAGCCGTGATAACCGACGTTGGCCGGAACGGCTTTCTGTACGTTGACGATGTAGTCGTTGCACAGCCGATCCAGTTCATCGGTGGTCACCCCGGCCTTGACGTGGGGTACCAGCATGGCCAGCACTTCGGCGGCCAGTCTGCCGGCCGCGCGGGATTTTTCGATCTCGGCCGGGGTGTTGAGCTTGATCTGGTTTCTCATGCGAGGGCGACTTCCTGTGTCAGTTGGTGCAGGTCGAGCCCGCCATTCTGTTCGGCGCGGATCAGCAAACGGCAGATCGCGCTGTGGTCGAGGTTGGGGTGCAACTCGGCGAGCATGCCGATGCGCATCCAGTGCTCGGCCTGCGCGTTGATCGAGCGGCTGAGTGCGTTGCTGGAGATGCGCAGGTTTTCGTGCATGTCTTCGGAAATTTTTACGATGCCCATGGAGGTAATCCGATACGGAATGTATATGGATCGTATATTAGCTGCGGGGGTTCGCGGATTGCAAATCAGGGTTGTGACGTTTGTTTTTTTCAGGATCTGCAGGCGGGTGGCTAGAAGCATGCGGTCGGCTTTGGACTTGTGGTGGCCCCGCCCCTCACCCCAGCCCTCTCCCCCTGGAGAGGGAGCCGATTTCGGTTGGTTCTGAAATTTGCATTCGACTCGGTATCCCACGTCGGCACAGCTCGCCCAAACACCCCGGTCAGTCCCCTCTCCCTCCGGGAGAGGGTTAGGCGGGCGGCGTTCCGATGAGGGGCTTTTCAAAAGATTCATCTCCCCCTCATCCCCCCAAATCGTCTACCATGCCGCCGCCGGTTTCCGCATGGGATTAATAGGGAATCCGAGGTGCTTGTTCAGCATCGATCGGAACTGCCCCCGCAACTGTAGGTGCCGAGCCTGCTCCTCGACTGCCACTGGGTAACCCCCGGGAAGGCCGGAGCCAGGCGATGACGCATCAGTCAGGAGACCTGCCGGCACAATGACTACTAACCGGCGGGGTGTCCGGGAAGGACATCGTGCCGTGCGCGTTTTTCGCGTGATGACCGGCCTTGCACTGTTTGCTGACAGCGCTTGATGGTGTGTTTCCAAACCGTACCCGCCCTCCCCGTACGGTTCCATTGGAGACTGCCCCATGCTGCTGCCCCGTATTGCCATCCTGCTCACCAGTCTGAGCCTCTGTGCCTTGGCGCAAGCGGCGCCCACGGTTTATCCGCTGACGATCGAAAACTGCGGCAGCAGCCTGACGTTTCAGCACGCCCCGGCACGCACGGTCACCATCGGCCAGGCCGGCACGGAAATGCTCTACGCCCTGGGTCTGAGCGACAAGGTCGTTGGCACTTCGCTGTGGTTCAACGACGTGCTGCCCCAATACAAGGCGCAGAACGACACCATCGAACGCCTCGCCGATAACGAACCAAGTTTCGAAGCGGTGATCGGCAAGCGCCCGGAACTGGTCGCGGTGGAGCTGGAATGGATGGTCGGCCCGCAAGGTGCGGTCGGCACCCGCGAGCAGTTTCACGAGTTGAAGATCCCGACCTACCTGCTGCCCTCCGATTGCGAAGCCAAGGACAACCTCGTCGGCTCCGATGGCACGCGGCTGGCGCCGTTTCGCATCGACAGCATTTACAAAGGCGTGAGCCAACTGGCGCAGGTTTTCGATGTGCAGGCGCGTGGCGAACGGCTCAACGAACAACTCAAGGCCAGCCTCGCGCAATCGATCGCCACGGCGAAAACCCAGCAGCGCAAGGATGTCAGCGCTGTGGTCTGGTTTTCCAGCGCCGAGATGGACATCGAGCCGTTTGTGGCCGGGCACAAAGGCGTTCCGGATTTCATGCTCAGCACCCTGGGCGTGCGCAATGTGGTCGAGTCGGATGAAGAATGGCCGACCGTGGGTTGGGAAACCATTGCCAAAGCCAACCCGACTTTCCTGGTCATCGCGCGCATGGATCGTCGGCGTTTCCCGGCTGACGACTATCAGAAAAAACTCGCCTTCCTGCGCAGCGATCCGGTGACGCGCAACATGGACGCGGTGAAACACAACCGCATCATCATCCTCGATGCCATGGCCATGCAGGCCAGCCTGCGCACCTTCGATGGCCTCGCGCAACTCGCCGCCGCCATCAATGCCTACGACCTGGCGCCATGAGCAGACGCCTGATCCGCTCGCTGCTGGTACTGCTGACGCTATCGGTTGCGCTTATCGGCGGCGTGGCGATCGGTGAGACTTCGATCGAGCCGAGCGTGGTTCTGCAGGTGCTGGCCAACAAGCTGTGGGGCGCCGGTTATGTGCTCGACCCGATCGATGAAGGCATCGTCTGGAATTACCGCCTGACCCGCGCACTGGTCGCCGCTGCCTGCGGCGCCGGGCTGGCAACGTGCGGGGTGATCTTGCAGTCGCTGTTGCGCAATCCGTTGGCCGATCCTTATCTGCTGGGCATCTCCGCCGGGGCCTCGACTGGCGCGGTAATGGTCGCCTTGCTTGGCGTGGGTGCCGGGCTGGTGTCGCTGTCGGCCGGCGCGTTTGCCGGTGCGGTGACGGCATTCGTGCTGGTGATTCTGCTGGCACGGGTCAGTGGCTCGGCCAACGGTACCGGGCAGATCATTCTGGCCGGCATTGCCGGCTCGCAATTGTTCAATGCGCTGACAGCGTTTCTGATTACTCGCTCGGCGAGTTCCGAGCAGGCCCGCGGGATCATGTTCTGGCTGCTCGGCAACCTCGGCGGGGTGCGCTGGCCGTCGGTGTGGCTGGCGGTGCCGGTGGCCCTGCTCGGGCTGGTCGTGTGCCTGTGGCATCGGCGGGCGCTGGATGCGTTTACCTTTGGCGCGGATTCGGCGGCGTCGCTCGGCATACCGGTGCGCCGCGTGCAGATTCTGCTGATCGGTTGCGCGGCGCTGGTCACGGCCGTGATGGTCTCGATTGTCGGTTCGATCGGTTTTGTCGGCCTGGTGATCCCCCATGCGGCGCGGTTGTTGCTCGGCACCGGGCATGCTCGACTGCTGCCGGCGAGTGCCTTGGGCGGCGCGGTGTTTCTGATTGCCGCCGATGTGTTGTCGCGCACCCTGATCAAGGGGCAGGTGATTCCGGTCGGGGTGATCACCGCGCTGGTCGGCGCGCCGGTGTTTGCGCTGATTCTGGTGGGCCGGAGGTCGGCGCGATGAACGCGGTATTGAGTTGCTCAGACTTGAGTTTCAAGGTGCGCGGTGCCGAGTTGCTGAAGGCTGTCAGCCTGCAGGTGCAACGCGGCGAAACCCTGGGCATTGTCGGGCCGAATGGTGCGGGTAAATCGACCTTGTTGAAGCTGTTGGCCGGCCTGCGCGAGCCGAGCGCTGGCGAGGTACTGCTCGACGGTCAGCGCCTGAGCAAAATGGCGCGCCGCAGCGTTGCGCAGACACTCGCGGTGGTCGAGCAACAGGCTGACACCGATGACGGCATTCGTGTGTTCGATGCGGTGGCGCTGGGGCGTACGCCTTGGTTGTCGGCGTTGCAACCGTGGTCGGCTGCGCACGCTGCCATCGTTGAGCAGGCGCTGGTGGATGTCGATGCAGTGCACTTGCGTCAGCGCGTCTGGCGCAGCCTGTCCGGGGGTGAGCGGCAACGGGTGCACATCGCCCGTGCACTGGCGCAGCGGCCGCAGATTCTGTTGCTCGACGAGCCGGCGAACCATCTCGACATTCAGCATCAGTTGACGATTCTCAGTGTTGTGAAAGCGTTGCCGGTGACTACGTTGATTGCGCTGCATGATCTGAATCAGGCGCTCAAGTGTGATCGTCTGGCGGTGCTTGAGCGGGGGGAGTTGGTGGCGCTGGGCAAGCCGCTGGAAGTGCTGACGCCGCAGCGTTTGTTGGAGACGTTTGGGGTTCGGGGGCGGTATTTGATTGATCCGTTTGATGGTGAGCGGATTTTGCGGTTTCACTCGTGACTTTGGGAGGGCGAGCCTGCTTGGGCTGTGGTGTTTTGGGTACATATCCGTTGCTGCGGTAACGGCGGCTTAGGGTTCCGCTCTTACAGCGGGTCACCTTTTTCAAACGCCAAAAAGGTAACCCAAAAGGCTTTGCTCCTACGTACGGCCCTCGCAGGCTCGGGTCCCTTCGCTGCGGGATCGCTCCGGGCGCAGCGGCTACGGTTTGCTTCGCTGCACCTACTTCCGCTGTGTACGACTTCGTCGTACGGTCGCTGCGCTCCCACGCCCGGATCAATCCCTCCACTCAGCCTTCCGATGTCGCCGGTGACACAAGATCAAGGGCACTCGAGCTGGCGCTCATTGTTGAGTGGTTAGAAGCGGGTGGTTGGCTTGGGATTTGTGGTGTGGCTGCCCCTCACCCCAGCCCTCTCCCCGAGGAGAGGGAGCTGATTTTGGTTGGATTTGAAATTTGTATTCGACTCGGTATCGCAGTTCGGCGTAGCTCTCCCATCCACCTCGATCAGTCCCCTCTCCCTCTGGGAGAGGGCTAGGTTGAGGGGCTTTTGATTGGTTGACTGCGCTCCAACTGAAGAAATGCAATCAAAATGTGGGAGCTTGCCTGCAAGCGATGACGGCCTGACAGCCGACCCGACTTTGAGAATGTACTCAATCCAAGTGTAGGAGTGAGCCTGCTCGCGATAGCGGTGGTTCATCCAGCACTTCGGCGACTGACGGATAGCCTTCGCCAGCAGGCTGGCTCCCACAGTGGATATGCGTGTTGCCCCAGGCCTTGCCTGCACTGCAAAACCGGTGGGAGCCAGCCTGCTGGCGATTTGGGCAGTCTCCGCCCATCAAAACGCTTCAGAAAGTCTCATTGACGTTCAAGCGATTCACGCTTGAATGCCGCCCTTCGGAAACTCAATGACGCGTCTGTGTAAACCCTTTCAAACCCGTCCGGCACGGCGCTGATTTCGTTCTATCGTTAGATCAAACTGGCTGCATCAACGCAGGACTAAAGGTTGCTACGGATCATCGCTGAGCCTATGTTGCACGCGAGTCTTTCTTCGCGACTGGAACGCGATCAACACCATCATGAGGTGAAGAAATGTCAAAGGAATCACGCCCTGCCGTGCTTGGGCTGATAGGCAATACTCCGCTGGTTCAGGTCACCCGTTTCGATACCGGCCCGTGCACGCTGTTTCTCAAACTCGAATCCCAAAATCCCGGCGGCTCGATCAAGGACCGCATCGGTCTGGCGATGATCGATGCCGCTGAACGCGACGGCCGTTTGCAAGCCGGCGGCACCATCGTTGAGGCGACAGCGGGCAACACCGGCCTCGGTCTGGCGCTGGTTGGCCGCGCCAAGGGCTACCGGGTGGTGCTGGTGGTACCGGACAAAATGTCTACCGAAAAAGTCCTGCACTTGAAGGCCATGGGCGCCGAAGTGCACATCACCCGCTCCGATGTCGGCAAGGGTCATCCCGAGTATTACCAGGACGTCGCCGCCCGTTTGGCGAAAGACATTCCCGGCGCGTTTTTCGCCGACCAGTTCAACAACCCGGCCAACCCGCTCGCCCATGAATGCAGCACCGCGCCGGAAATCTGGGCGCAGACCGAACATGATCTGGATGCGATTGTGGTGGGTGTCGGTTCGGCCGGTACGCTGACCGGCCTGAGCCGTTTCTTCAAGCGTGTGCAACCGGATCTGGAGATGGTGCTGGCCGATCCGGTCGGTTCGGTGATGGCGCAATACAGTCGCGACGGCAGCCTGCCGACGCCCGGTTCATGGGCGGTCGAGGGCATCGGTGAGGATTTCATCCCGTCGATCACTGACCTCTCCAGCGTGCGTCACGCCTACTCGATCAGCGATGCCGAAAGCTTCGATCACGCCCGCCAGTTGCTCAAGGCTGAAGGCATTCTCGGCGGCTCGTCGACCGGCACCCTGCTCGCCGCTGCGCTGCGTTATTGCCGCGAGCAGACCGAGCCTAAACGCGTGGTCAGTTTCGTCTGTGACACCGGCACACGTTACTTGTCGAAGGTCTACAACGATCAGTGGATGACCGATCAGGGCCTGCTGCAACGCAAAGGCTACGGCGATTTGCGCGACCTGATCGCTCGGCGTTTCGAGGACGGCCGGGTGATCAGCGTCGGCCCCGACGACACCCTGCTGACCGCGTTCCAGCGCATGCGTCTCGCCGATGTTTCTCAACTACCGGTGCTGGTCGAAGGCAAGCAACTGGTGGGTGTGATCGATGAGTCGGACATCCTCATGGCGGTGCACGAAGACGCCGCGCGCTTCAGCCAATCGGTGTCCAGCGTGATGACCGACAAGCTGCAAACCCTCGCCCCCGGCGCGGCGCTGGCCGAGCTGGAAGCGGTGCTCAGCCGTGGCCTCGTCGCCATCGTCGCCGACGCCACAGGTTTCCATGGCTTGATCACCCGCACCGACATGCTCAACCAATTACGGAGATCCCTTGCATGAGTCAGCACGACGATAAATCCCAAGGCTTCGCGACCCGGGTGATCCACGCCGGGCAACAACCGGACCCGACCACCGGCGCGCTGATGCCGCCGATCTACGCCAACTCCACCTACCTGCAAGACAGCCCCGGCGTGCACAAGGGTTTCGACTACGGGCGCTCGCACAACCCGACGCGCTTCGCCCTCGAACGCTGTGTGGCGGACCTCGAGGGTGGCACCCGCGCGTTCGCTTTCGCTTCGGGGCTGGCGGCGATTTCCACGGTGCTGGAATTGCTTGATGCCGGTTCGCACATCGTCTCCGGCAATGACTTGTACGGCGGCACGTTCCGCCTGTTCGACAAGGTCCGCCAGCGCAGCGCCGGGCACCGTTTCAGTTTTGTCGATCTGGCCGATCTGTCGGCGTTCGAAGCGTCGTTGCAGGACGACACGCGCATGGTCATGGTCGAGACACCGACCAACCCGCTATTGAGCCTCTCGGATCTGGCTGCCATCGCCCGCATCTGCCGCGCCCGCGGGATCATCTGCGTGGCCGACAATACGTTCGCCAGCCCTTACATTCAGCGCCCGCTGGAATTGGGCTTCGACATTGTGCTGCACTCGACCACCAAGTATCTCAACGGCCACTCCGATGTGATCGGCGGTATCGCGGTGGTCGGGCAAAACGCCGAACTGGCGGAGAAACTCGGCTTCCTGCAAAACGCGGTCGGGGCGATCTCCGGGCCGTTCGATGCCTTCCTGACGTTGCGCGGGGTGAAAACCCTGGCGCTGCGCATGGAGCGTCACTGCAGCAACGCGCTGGATCTGGCGCAGTGGCTCGAGCAACAGCCGCAGGTCAAACGCGTCTACTACCCGGGCTTGCCGTCACACCCGCAGCATCAACTGGCGAAACGGCAGATGCGCGGTTTCGGCGGGATGATTTCCGTGGACCTCAACAGCGATCTCGCCGGCGCGCGGCGGTTTCTCGAGAACGTGCAGATCTTCGCCCTGGCCGAAAGTCTCGGCGGCGTGGAGAGCCTGATCGAGCATCCGGCAATCATGACCCACGCGACCATTCCGGCCGAAACCCGCGCGAAACTGGGGATCGGCGATGGGCTGGTGCGGCTGTCGGTAGGCGTTGAAGACGTCGAAGACCTGCGTGCCGACCTGGCGCAGGCGCTACACGCGATCTGATACTTGCAGGAAAGACAAGGCCCGCACGAAGCGGGCTTTGCTTTTTCAGCGCTGCAATACTCGAGCAGGCGGCCTGCGGGTCACTGGCTTGCAAGGTTTATCGGGCTTCCACAGTACGGGCCAATTGAAAGGTAGTGCCTCGGCTGCTTCACACGGTATAGACGCTGGATCTCAGCGCGGAAATCTTTCTGATCGTGTACCTTTCGGAGCGCGCCTGTGCGTACTCGAAAACACAAGTGTCGAAATAATCGCCTGCCTCACTTCGCCCCTTGGTCAAAACAGTACATGGAATACGGCGCACGCTTGTTAATGACAGGGAAAAAAATGAAAGATTATAAAAATCTAACTAAAGCGATAATAGGTTTGCTTTTTCTACTTAATTCGGCCACTGCATCGGCAGTGCTTTCGCCGGAGCAGCAGACAGCCAAGGAACGCGGTATTTCACTATACAACCAAGAAAAAAATGCAGAGCCTGAATTGCGCATTGCCGCTGAAGCCGGCGATGCAGAAGCACAATTTTATTTGGCGCAACAACTTCACCAACAGGAAATTGATACAGCGCTAGATCCGAAAGAATCTCTAAAGTGGTTCGTAGCCTCCGCAAACCAAGGTAATTTATTATCGCTCTATCAATTATCTCACAACGTCAAGCTGTGTGTTGCTGCTCGATTTTGTCCGAAAGGGGAAAAAAGCTGGGATGAATGGCATCAAGAGTTTAAAAAGACGCTGATGGAGAAATTTGCCTCAAATGATTTGCAACAACTAGGTGAACTAAATGATTGGGTGGCGCAGTCGGATGTTGTAGGAGAGTGGTTTCATCTACAGGATGAGCTTCGTTATGCAAAAAATCACCGGGTGGAAGATACCCGTGATTGGCTGGTCCATTCTGCTAATCAAGGAAATTTCAACTCCCTGCTTCGTCTGGCTCTAGATGATGGAGATACATTATGCACCATCGTTAAGAATTGCCCGAAGGGCGATAAAACTCAGCACGAATGGAAATTAGAATTTGAAAAGATTGCACGAGAAAAAATTGCTTCGGGTGACATGGAAGCTGCATATTTATTATATGTAGGCGACTCTGACTTTAATATGCTGATTAAATCAGCAGAGGGAGGCTACCCACTCGCACAGTATCAGCTTGCCGAAAGTTATTCAGCTGGTGATGGTTTTTTTTGGTGGTTTGGGCAGCGCCGCAAAGAAATCAACAAGTGGTATAAGCGAGCGGCTGAAAATGGCTATCCAAAAGCCATGATTGCATATGCAGCCTCTATTTATGAAGACAATGGCGATCTATCAATTTCCCGGTACTGGCTAGAAGAATCTGCGAAAGCGGGTGACAGCAATGGTATCGGTTTGCTTGCTAGAGAGTATGCAACTAACCCGAATTACTATGGTTTTCCATTTGATAGGGTTAAGGCTTATGGCCTTATGTTCTTTTTAACCGGCTTGAATAATGACAAGTCTGAAATAGAGCATGATCGGGAGACATTAGAAAAGTATTCCAAAGAAATGACACCCGAACAAATCGAGCAAGGCAAGGCTTTTGCAGAAAAATGGAAGGTCACTCACTCGCTTGAAGGCGTTTAATCTGAGCGGCCAGCGGGATCGGAAACAAATGTCAAGCTTCGTGCTTAAAGTTGCTGAGGCCATCGTCGTAATTGTCGCATGCGATCAGTGACGGCTTACTGCCGATCTGCCATCTGACGTTGCCTGCGGGCCGGACTTTCGCGCTGCGCGTTCAGCCAGGCCAAGCAGCCGGCCCGTTTCATCCCTTCGGACTTCCATCCTTAACGTTTCCGGCCTCTCAATGACGGGCGGCTCATTCGACTCGTCCGACGAGGCACTAGCACATTTGTGCTAATCGACCCTCCGCCCCCTCAGCGTTATATTCCCTGCACCCCCGAGACGCTCCCGACGTTGCCCTTTCGCAGCGTGCGGGATCGTTTTGCCTGCAATTTAGAACGACACAAGGAAGAAGCACCATGAAATCCCTGATCGCAACACTTACCCTCAGCGCGCTGTTCCTTACGGGTTGCGCCACGCCGAAACAATGGGAGGCCACCGGCGGCAGCAAAACCGATGGCATCGTCCAGGTCTCTTATGAACTGGGCCAATTCGAAAGCGGCCAGACCAACGCCGAACAGGGACTGACTATCGCCGCGCAGCGCTGCAAAACATGGGGCTACAAAAGTGCCGAGGTCACCGGTTCGGAAAAAAACATCTGCCGCACCATGGGCAAGTTCAATTGCCTGCAAACCACCATTACTCAGGATTACCTCTGCAAGCGATGACAGCTTGGTCATCTCCACGCTGAATCAGTCAATCACGCAGGGCGCGCAGCGTCGTGCGTAACTCGGCGGGGTGCACCGGTTTCGACAAAATCGCAATCTGCCGATCGTGCAAGGCCGCCTGAATCCTTTCGACATCGTGGCCGGTAATGATCATCGCTGGCACTGCCCAACCGCGCTGCCTGCGCACTTCATCGATGCATTCGATGCCAGTGGCATGGGTGCCGAGGTCATAATCGGCGACAAGGATGTCGCAGTCGGTGACCAGGTTTTCGGCCGACCACTCGGCTTGCACGACACAGCCCCAGCGCTCGAGCAACGTCGTCGTCGCCAACAGCACATTGCGATCATCCTCCACCAGACACACCTTCAGCCCCGTCAACAAACCCACCTGTCGCGCTTCACCGCGGACAAGCCGTGACTGCGGCGCCGCTACGATTGGCAAACCGGCAAGGGTCACCGCCGTGCCGCACCCTACCCGCGAGCGCAGAGCAACGTCCACATCGATCAGTTCACCCAGACGCTTGATGATCGACAGGCCCAGCCCGACACCCTCGACATCTTTGTCGCGTACCTGCCGCACCCGATAAAACTCCTCAAACACCTTGTGCAGGTGCTCTTCGGCAATGCCATTGCCGCAGTCATGGATGACGATAGCCAGCCCTGCCCCGCGTTTACGCACGCCGATTAGCACCGGCCGCTGCGCGCCGTATTTGAAGCAGTTGGAGAGCACGTTCTGCACCATGGTCGCCAGCAGCGCCGGGTCGGTTCTGACCCAGTGGTGACATGGTCGCAAACGCAGCTCGACACCCGCCCAACGCGCCGCTTCCTGATGTTGGCGGACGATGTCCGCGAGCCATTCACCGAGGTTCAGCGTTTGCATTTTTGCTTCGACCCGGCCGTTATCGAGGGTGTAGAGGTCGAGTATCGAACGGAACAACTGCGAGACGTTGAGCAGTGAACGGTCGATATTATCGACCAGTCTGCGTTCGCTATCGCCCAGGCGCGACTCGCGCAGACACGCGGTGAACAAACCGATGGAATGGATCGGCTGACGCAGGTCATGACTGGCCTGGGCGAGAAAGCGTGATTTCTCCAGATTGGCCGCCTCTGCCTCCTCCGACGCCTTGCGCGTGCGCTCGAGCAGCAGGTGTGCGTAAAACGGGATCACGGTGCTGGTGATCATCAGCATCAGGACCATGAACGGTTGCGCCTGCCAGTACGGCGTCAGGCGATAGACCGCCAGCAGCGCCAGCAACGCCAGACCGGTGGCCACCGCCAGATAGCGCGAGCCATAGCGCATGCCATTGCCGAGGTTGACCCAGACCATTACCGCGTACAACGGCAGCGCGGCTTCGCCGCCGACTACCAGACCGAAACAGGTGCCGGTGTAATCGTGAATCATGGCAAAAACCCGCCGCGCCGGATAATGCCCGGGCCAGCGCGCAATGGCCTGACGGAACACAATGGAAGCCAGTAAAAACAGGCTGATGTAGGTAATGACCGGCAGGTAGGTATCGACGCGATGGCCGGGCACAAAGCTCAACCCGATCATGTAAACCACAGCGATGGCCGCGATGATGATGCGCAGATTGGCCTGATCGAGTTCGGTGTTTTTTTCGAATTTCATGTAAACGTCCTTGTGCAGCGTTCGTCAGTTTCGGAAGCAGCCTACAGGCAACCTTCGCGTCCGATGCTAAGGTGCCAGCCTTGATTAACGCTTGACCCAGGGAGGGTCGCGCCATGGCATGCCGGATCATCATAGCCGACGATCACCCACTGTTTCGCGAAGCGATGGTGCGCACTGTACAGCGCTTGCTCCCCGAGGCGACTATCGACGAGGCCGGTGACCTCGACGCTGTCACCGCGCTGCTGGGCAGCGAGCCGGACACGTTGATACTCGACCTGCGCTTTCCGGGTTTGACCTGCATTGCCCAACTCGCCGAACTGCGCCGACGCTTGCCGCGCACCACGCTGATCGTGGTGTCGATGGTCGATGACCAGGCGCTGATCAGCGAGGTCATGAGCGCGGGTGTTGACGGTTTTATCGGCAAGAACATCGCCCCGGATGAAATCGGTCAGGCGATTCTGGCGATCCGCGCGGGCGAGGTACTGGTGAAGTTTGCCCCGTCAGGCTTGCTGCCGCTGGAACCCGCCAGCGCCCTCACGCCTCGTCAGCAGGAGGTGTTGCGGCTGATAGCGCAAGGCAAGACCAACAAGGAAATCGCCCGTGAGCTGGACATTTCACCCTTCACGGTGCGCATTCACGTGTCTTGTTTATTACGCGCCCTCGATGTGCCTTCGCGGGCTGCCGCCGCGGTGAAGTATCTCGGGCTGGTGTAGGCGCAGCTGGTCCCGCGCCTACAAGCAATGGTCGTGTTGCTGCAGGATGGCCCGGGCTTGTCGGGTGAAGCGGTAGTTCTTGTCCTGTTCCAGGGCGATCAAGCCTTCGAGGCACAGGCGCTTGAGTACTTCACGCACACTGATGAACGACAACTGCGGTGACGACGAGGCCACCCACGCATGCACGCCGTTGACTCCCGTTGAATAGCCATCACGGCTGGCAAGCAGCAGCGCATTGAGCACCTTGAAGCGGATCAGGCTGCTGCGCAGTCCGAAGTGGCTCAGCAATTGACGAATGTGTTGATTGGCACTGCGATCGAACTCGCGCGGCACAGGGGAAATTGCGGGCCGAGCGCCAAGCGCCGCAATGCCGGGATTGTTCAACATGACGAAGATTCCTTTTCTGAAATGTTCAAGCCGCTCTCTATATAGAAGAGGCAGTCGCCGGATGACCGGGCAACTGCCTAGCTGCTGTCATCAAAAATCGACGGTGGCCGACAATTGCAGCGTGCGCGGATAGCCCGGCGAAAACGCGCCGTAGGAAGCCACGCCCGACCAATACTCGCGATCGAAGACGTTCTGCACCGTGGCGCGGAACGTGGTCGGCCGGCCTTCGATTTTGGTCGCATAACGCGCACCGGCATCGAAACGCGTCCAGGCATCCAGTTCCTGCGTGTTGGCCTGGTTGACGTATTGGCGGTCGGTGTAAATCGCCCCGCTGGTCAGAGTGAAGCCTTCCAGCCACGGCGTATCCCATTCGGCCCAGAGGTTCGCCTGCACGTCCGGCACGCCGACCGGTTTGTTGCCGCGATTGGCCGCTGTGGCCGAATCGGTCAGCTCGCCGTCAAGTACGGTGACGCCGCCCATCAGACGTGTGCCCTTGGCGACTTCGCCGTACATGCTCAACTCGACGCCGCGGTTGCGTTGCTCGGCTTGCACCGAGAACACATTGCCGGCGCCGATCTCGCCGCTGGGTTTTTCGATTTGAAACAACGCCAGCGTGGTCATGAATGTGCCGTGTTCGTACTTGACGCCGATCTCATGCTGCTTCGATTCGTACGGGGCGAAGGTCTCGCCCGCGTTGCTCGCAGTGCCCGGCGCGATGTCGCCTTTGGACAGGCCTTCGACATAGTTGTAGTACAGCGAAACGTCCTGCCACGGCTTGACCACCACGCCAACCAGCGGCGTCGTTGCGTTGTCGCTGTACCTGGAACTGACCGCACCGGCCGCGTTGTAATTGCGCGACTCGATGTCCTGGCGGCGCACGCCGAGGGTCAGCTGGAAGCGGTCATCGAGCATCGACAAGGTGTCGGTCAACGCCACACCGGACAGCTCCGACTCGGACACCCGTTGAACCTTCGGCGAGCTGAGGTACTGCTGCGGCACGTCAACCGGGTGATAGATGTTCGACAGGATCGCGGTGCCATTGGTGATCCCGCGTGACAGCTCATCCTGATAACGGGTGGCCATGATCGTCGTGGTGTGGGTGATCGGGCCTGTGGCGAATACGCCGCGCATGCCGACATCGGCAGTCGAGCGGTCGACATTGAATTTGTAGTAGCCGGGAATGTTGCTGGTGTCGCCGGCGTCATTGAGGATTCTCGGCACCTGATCGGACAGGCGCTTGACGTCGGATCGGCCACCGCCGGCATGAGCGAACACCGTGACGTTGTCGCTCAGGTCATATTCGCCACCGAGCAGCGCCGACTGCTCCCTGGTGTCCGACCAGCCCCAATCCTGCGGCAGGTTGGTGCGGCCGTTCGGCGCCGACGGCACGTCGACACCCGGTGCGATGGTGAAGGGCCGCGAGGCGGCTTCCCAGCTCTCTTTCTGGCTGATGTAGTCAAGATTCAAGCGCAGACGCTCGCCGCGATAATCCAGCGCGATGGCGCCGACGCCGAGGTCGCGCTGCTGATCATCGACCGCCGTGTCGCCGCCTTGCAGGTTGCCGTTGAAACGCACGCCGAACTGGTTCTCCGAACCGAAGCGCCGGCTCAGATCCAGATGCCCGCCAACCTGCGAGTCGGAGGCGTAGCTGCCGGTGAATCGGGTCAGGTCTTCGTCCAGCGGACGCTTGGGCACGATGTTGATCACCCCGCCGACGCCACTGTTCGGCGAGATACCGTACATCAGCGCGCCGGGGCCCTTGAGCACTTCGACCCGTTCGGCGTAATCGGTGAATACCCGATAGTTCGGCGCAACGCCGTAGACGCCATCGAACGCCAGCTCGCCGAGGTTGCCTTCGCCAATCGGGAAGCCGCGGATGAAAAACGAATCGACGATGCCGCCCGTCTGGCCGGTCGAACGCACCGAAGGGTCGCGCTCCAGCGCATCGGCGACAGTCACGGTCTGCAGGTCGGCCAGGGTTTTCGCGGTGTAACTGGTGACGCTGAACGGCGTGTCCATCACGTCTTTGTTGCCCAGCATGCCCAGCCGCGCACCACGCGCAATCTGCCCTCCGGCGAGGGTTTCCGGCAACGCCGTGGCGCTGTTGTAACGGGCGCTGATGTTGGTGGTGTCGAGGGTCAGCGCGTCCTTGCTGTCATCGGCCGGCGCGGTGGGTGCGCCGTTCGATGTCTGGGCGGCGACGTCGGTCTGCCCGGAGCCGGCGGCCCAGGCATTGGCGCTTCCTGCGACCAGAACGAAATTCAGCATGGCGGTACGCACAGCGAGTGTTAACACCCGCTCACCGCAAGGACGACTGACAACAGGCATGACGTGAGGATCCTTTTCATCAAGGGAAAATGGTAATCACTCCTATTGCCAGTCGATTTGCGAAAAAGTATCACCCGCAGTCGGTTTTATTTTTTTGCACTCGCTGCGGGTCAGGCGTACAGGCGCTCCAGCGGTATCGCCACCACCGGCAACGCCGGGTCAAAGGCGTGCCGGGTGGTCTTGTACGGGAACATCTCGCCACGGGCGATGGTGCGGAAAATCCGCTCCACCTCGAACACCTGCCCGGTCTGCCAGTGCCGCACGCAGACCCGCGGATCGCCGTAATCGAGCTGGATGCACGGCACCCGCTTCAGGCCCAGTTGCAACGCCGCGGTGAAGCGGTGATTGCCATCCATCACGATGCCGCGCGAGCGCTCGACGATGATCGGCTCGAGCCAATGCCCGGCGCGGACAATCGACTCGCACAGCATCGTCACGTTGGCCGGATCGACCTGCTCGGACTGCCGCACTTCGCAGAGCGCCCGCAGCGCTATCTGATAACCGTGTGCCATGGTGATCTCCTGTGCGCCGCGATTCAGCAGGCATCGGCGCGAACAATCGGCGCGTGCTGGCGGGCGACGTCAAGCAGGCGCTGGGCGTGTTCGATCAACGGCAGATCGACCATCTCGCCATCGACTTGCACCGCATGGCTGCCGGTGGCCACGGCGCGCATCACCCGGTCGGCCCAGGCCAATTGCCGCGAATCCGGCAGGAAGGCGCGTTGCACCGTGGCCAGTTGGCCGGGGTGGATGCACAGCTTGGCGCCGAACCCCAGCGACCGTGCGTATTGCGCGTCTTTGGCGACCACCGCCAGATCGCTGATTGCCGGCGTCACGCCATCGATCGGCGCCGGCAGTTCGGCCGTGCGCGACGCCAGCACGATGCGGTTGCGAGCGAACAGAAACGCCTCGGGAGTCTGGCTGCAATCGATGTCCAGGGCGAAATCCAGCGAGCCGAACGCCAGTCGCGCCAATCCTGGAATCGCGGCAATCGCTTCGACCTGTTGCAATCCCTTGGCGGTCTCGATGATCGCAATGACGTGCAATTGCGGCTGCCACGCCAGCAGGCGCTCGACGACCGCCGCCAACGCCTCGGGGCATTCGGCCTTGGGCAGGAAGATCCCGTTGCAGCGCTCGGGATAGCGCATGTCGCTGAGCCAGGTCAGGTCCTGGCGAAACAACGCACTGCTGACGCTGTTCAAGCGGATGTAGCGCTCGCAGGCAACGTTCGGCGCGCTCTCCTGCCACGCCCAGATCGCCGCGCGAGCGGCGGCCTTGCTGTCCGGATGAACGGCGTCTTCGAGGTCGAGAATGATTGCGTCCGGCCCTGCTTCGACCGCTTTGGCAAAGCGCTCGGGACGGTTGCCCGGCACGAACAGGTAGCTGATCGCGCGCCGGGTTTTGCGGTTGAGTCGATCCGATTGCATGGCGTTGCTCCTTGGTGTGAACCAGTCGTGGTTTGGGAAGATTCCCGCAGCCCTCGAACGGGGTTTTCTCCTGCCGTTGCGGGGCGTGTCGCGACAACCGTTAATGCCTTGTCGATCAAGCAATTAACCGTCGTTTTTATTTGCGGGCGAACGAGTCCTTGAGCGTGTTAATACACGTTCATGGGTTCGCCTTGCGTTGGGCTTTATTCAAAAATATTTGAAAACCTTACTTGATAATCGTTCCTGTTCGCAATATTGTTCACGCCGCCAACAGGAACTATCGGCGTTTCAAAGCAAGTCAGTGACACCTGGAAAAGACCGATCAGCTGATGTCACTTGAACATCAGTCTTGGTATTCAAGTGTATTGGCCTACAACTAATGGCCAGTTAGCACATTCGTACAAAACCTTATGGATCGGGGTTCTTATGCAAGCGTTTGATGAATTATTTATGACGCCGGGTATATCGGATCCAACATCTGCCCTCATTTGGCATCCGCCACCCGCCAATATAAAAACCCGTCGCTGACGAGCAGCGACACTTCATGATTCGATAACGGCTTGTTGTCGATATTGCTATGGCGAAGTTATTTTTCCGCGCCAGAGGTTAACGATGCCTGGAATAAATACCGCAACTTCCGAGCAGGACCATAAAGTCCATCATCCGCTCATGTTACAGCCATTGATCGACCCGGTTATTACCACGTTTATCAAGCACTTCCCGAATACATTGGGCAATTTGCTGGAACAACACGGATCCCCTCTGAATCTGGTCTGGCCGCATGCGTTTGAAGCCAATGCACAAGCGCTGTTGAATGTGTTGAAACGGTTCAACATTGCCCACGCAATCTTTTATGGCGCCAAGGCCAATAAGTCGCAAAGCCTGCTCGGCGCCGCAGCCAAGTCAGGCATCGGTGTCGATGTGTCGAGCCTTCACGAACTGCAGGACGCGCTACACGCTGCCATTCCCGGCGAGAACATCTGCGCCACCGGACCGGCGAAAACGGCGCTGTTTCACCAGGCGCTGATCGATGCAGGTTCACTGATCTGCCTGGACTCGCTGGAAGAATTCGACCACCTGCGCAACGTGCAGGAAGCACAACCAAGCCCAGTAAAATCAAGGGTTCTGCTGCGTTACCGGCCGAAGAACAGCGGTAAAAGCCGTTTCGGAATGGGTGCTGAAGACCTGCTCGAATGCCTGCAACGATTGGCCAGACACCCTGAGATATTCCGCTTCGAAGGGTTTCATTTTCACCTCGGCGGCTACGGCTTCGAATCCCGCGCTCAAGCGTTTCGGGAAGTCACCGGATTCGTCGAAGCGGCACGGGAAATGGGCCTTGATCCGCAGATGATTGATATCGGTGGCGGATTGCCGATTCGTTATGTCGAGCCCCAGAGTTATGCCGGCTTTTTGCAGAACGACAATAACCCGAGCCACTATTACAACCAGAAAGTTCCGGCCGACTATTACCCTTACGGCAGCGACCTGACGGCTCCGCAATGGCTGACATTATTCCTCGAAGCCGAATATTCGCCGGGACGGTCAATTGCCGCTTACTTGCGGCAGCAGTCAATAACACTGGCACTGGAGCCGGGAAGAAGTCTGGTGGACCAAGCGGCGATCTCGATTTTCCGCATCACCCGAACAAAAAAGCTTGCCGACAACAAAACCGTCATCTTTGTTGAGGGCAGTAGTTTCAGCGCCTGCGAAACCTGGTTCGCCTCGGAATATCTGGTGGATCCGCTATTGATCAGCCCAGAGCCACGCCCCGCCGCCCCGAGCCAGGCCTATATTGCTGGGCATAGTTGTCTCGACGACGACGTCATCAGTTATCGCTTGATCAACTTCGCAACACCCCCCGAAAGCGGCGACTTATTGGTTTACATCAATACCGCCGGCTATCAGATGGACTTGCTGGAAAACCAGTTTCATCGCCACCCCCTGCCCCGGCGGTTAACCGCAACCTGTTGTACGGAAGGTAATTACGCGTTCACACCTGACTACTGAAGGGACTAACTAAATGATCTTGAATAAAGTTTCCGACCTTATTGGTAATACACCGATGCTGGCTATTGATGTACCGGACACCAACGCCCGGTTGTTATTGAAAGTTGAAAAGAACAACCCCGGCGGCAGTATCAAGGATCGCATGGCGCGCAACATGGTGCTGGCGGCGCTCAAGTCCGGGCGGCTGAAACCCGGCGGCGTGGTGGTCGAGTCGTCGTCCGGCAACACCGGGATCGGTCTGGCCATGGCGGCGGTCGAGTTCGGTCTGCACTTCATCGCTGTGGTCGATCACCACGCCGCGCAGGACAAGATCGCGGTGATGAAAGCGCTCGGCGCCGAGGTTCGTTTCGTTAAAGGCACCTACCGCGAGGATGAAGTCGCCGTCGTCGAACGCCAGCGCATGGCCGCCGAACTCGCGACGGAAATTCCCGGAGCGGTGTTCATGAACCAGTCTGACAATGCCGCGAACGCCGGCGGCTACAGCGACTTCGTCCGCGAAACCGTGGCTCAGGCCGAAGGCCTGATCGGTGCGTATGTCGGTTGTGTCGGCACGGGGGGGTCGATGACCGGCATTGCGCGCGGCCTGAAAGTGCACAACCCCGACACCGTGACCGTCGGCGTCGAACCGGCCGGTTCGATTGTGTTCGGCCATCCCGGCTATCCCTACTACCAATCGGGCACTGGCACCCCGGCCGGCGACACCGTGGGCCTGGTCCTCGATTACAGCTGCATCGATCTGGGCGTGCAGGTCACCGACTCGCAAGCCTTCGAAACCGCACGCTATATCGCCCGCAACTTTGCCTTGCTGGTGGGCGGTTCGACCGGTGGGGCAATTTTCAAGGCGCTGGAGCTGATTCACAAAGGTGTGCTGCGCGGCAATGTCGTGGTGCCGATTGCCGATGGCGGTGAGAAATACCTGCACACCGTGTTCGACGATCAATGGCTGCAGGAGCGCGATCTGCTCGACCCGGGTATCGGCGCACAACTGGACATCTGGCTGGGCAAGACCCAATGGCTGGAATCCGTTTCCGCGCCGCTGCAACTGAGCGTCGCATGACCCACCCTTCACACAGGAACGCATCTCGATGAATCTGTTGAAAGTCGCCATCTGTGGTGGCGGCAGGACCGGCCATCTCAACGCCATTCTGTTCAAGCAACTGGCCGATGTGCAGGTGTCGCTGCTCACCCACAACCCCGAGGTCATCGAACAGCACGCGCGGCAGACGCCGATGCAAGCGCTATTGCCGGATGGCTCGTACCTGAGCGCCCGTCTCGACCGGGTCACGGCGGATGCGCGTAGCGCGGTGGAAGATGCCGATCTGGTCATCATCACCGTGCCCGCTCACGTGCGCCAGCAAACCCTGCAAGCCATCGCCCCGCATCTGAATGCAAGCAAACCGGTATTCGTCGGCGCTATTCCGGGCTTCTGCGGTTTCGACTGGCTGGCCGAGGCGACGCTGCCCGAGCGGCCGAATGTGGTGATCTGGGGCATGAAGGATGTGCCGCACACCGCGTTCGAGCTGAATCCAGGGCGCTCGATCAAAATGGGCGGTGGCAAAAGCCAGCTGTACGTGGCAGCCCACGCCCGTGAATCGCAGGCGTCGCGGCATCAGCTTCAGGCCATTCTTACGCGTCTGTATGGCCCCTGCGTAACGTTGCTCGAGCACTATCTGGAAATCACCCTGACGCCGGGCAACCCGATCATGCACAGCTCGGTGATCTACGGCTTGATCGGCCCGTACGGCCAATGGCATCGCAAGATCTTCCCGCAACGCATGTGCTGGTGGACCGAATGCCCGGAGCTGGGCGCGTACTTTCTCGAGCGCATGGACGAGGAAAGCCAGGCGCTCTGCGCGGTGATCAGCCAGCGTCTGGGCATTGACCTGTCGTCGGTGAAATCGCTGAAACAGGAAATCGTCGAGGCCTACGGCGAGCAGATCCGCGACACCAGCAGCATGCTTTCGATCCTGCGCACCAATCAGGCCTACAACGACATTCTCGCGCCGATGGTGCCGGCCGCCGACAACCGCGCCGGCTACGTGATCGAACGCGAAAGCCGTGCCTTCAACGAAGACGTCGCCTACGGCCTGGTGCTGTTGGTGGAGATGGCCCGGCGCTTCGAAATCAAGGTGCCCCACATCGAGGAAGTCCTGCAGTGGAGCGTGACTTATATGCACGGTCTGCGCGACTCGGCCCTCGACTATTTCCCGCGCCAATGGCCACACACGGCCAGCGCTGCGGCATGACTTTTTCACTCATTTTTCGACGAGCAGAACGCTGATATGGATGACTTCAAGACACTGATCGCCTACTCCCGCCGCAACGCCATGCGCCGTCTGGTGCGCTGCCTGTTTGCGGAAAACATTCTCGACCGTGCCGCCCTGAGCTTTTCCGCTGGCGGCAATCAGGCTACTTACCCGCTCAAGGGCGGCCGCGCGCACCTGGCGTTCTCCGACATTGCCAAAGGCCCGGCCGACACCATCGTCAACGACGGTGAGGTGGTGCTGGTCACCGACGAAGGCGTACGCCAGACCATCACCAGCCATCAGGACATGCTCGACGTGCTGCGCGACAGCTTCGATTTCGCGCCGACCGACGAAGGCGTGGCCGGGCTCAAGGCCGACATGGAAAACAGCCTGACCAACGACGCTCACGCCCGTCAGCACCGTCAGCAGTGGAACGCGCGGTTGCATCAGGCCGCGAAGGATCACGGGCTCGACAGCCTCACCGATTACCTGCGCCAGCACGCGAGCACCAAAGACGCGGCGATCCTGCTCGACCAGTGGGGCTCGCTGGAAGGCCATCCGTATTACCCGACCTGGAAAGCCCGGCCGGGCCTGAGCGATGAGGAAGTCGCGCAACTGTCGCCCGAGTTCAATGCCCAGGTGCCGCTGCGCATCGCCGCGTTGCGCGCCGAACATGCGCAAAGCGAAAGCATGCCGCATGTGAGCAGCTACCACGACTGGTTCGCCGCCAACTTCCCCGGGCAATGGGAACAATGGAAAGCGGCGCTCAACCGCAAGGGTCTGGATGAACGCGAATGGCTGCCGCTGCCGATTCACGGCTGGCATTTGCAGGCCTACGTGCTGAAGACGTTCGCCGCAGAAATCGAAGCAGGGATCCTGATCACCGACGGGCCGGACCTTGTGACGCTGCCGACCATGTCCTACCGCACGATGATGCCGGTTCTGGACGTTTGCGCGCCGCTGATCAAACTGCCGATCGCCGTGTGGATGACCAGCGAACTGCGCAGCCTGCAAGCCAAATCGATTCACATGGGCCCGCGCATCAGCACGGTGATCAGCCAGATTCTGCAAGCCGAAAACGGCTTCGACCAACGCCTGGAAATCTTTCCGGAAGAAATCGGCGTGCGCTACAAGAACGCCGTCACCCAGGACGATCATCCCGGCCGGCATTTGTCGGTGGTCTATCGCGCCAGTGCACCCGCGTTCGAACGCGCCGATGCTTGCCTGCCGATTACCGTGGCGTCGCTGTTCACCCGTTTGCCCGGCAACGATCGCCCGCTGTTCACCGACCTGATCGAACGTGACGGCGTACGCGCCACTGCCGCGCAGGTAGAAAGCTGGTACCGCGAATATGCGAAAGTGGTCACCCGCCCGGTGGTGGCGATCTATCTGTTGTATGGCATCGGTCTGGAAGCGCATCAGCAAAACACCATGGTGCTGTTCTCTGCCGACGGCAAAGCACGTAGTCTGCTGATCCGCGATTTTGGCGATGGCCGCACCTATGCACCGTTGCTCGAAGGTCGCGGCTACAGTCTGCAACCGCACGTCCAGCCGGGTATCCTGCCAACGGTGTTCAGCGGTGACATCGAGCCGGTGCGCATGTTTGTCCTGGACGCGGCGTTCCTCACGCATTTGCATGAACTGGCCCTGTGGCTGACCAAGGAGTATGGCTTGAACGACACGCGGCTCTGGCACATCCTGCGCGAGGAAACCGACCTCGCCTTCGACGCGGTGCGCGATCGCGTCGCGCCGCAAATCTGGGAAACCGAACACCGCGCGTTCGTTGAAGAGCCCTGGCCAACGCGTTCGTTGCTGCGCATGCACCTGATGCAGTACAGCAACTATCGTTTGCAACATACCCTGACCAACCCGCTCGCCAGCGTTTAACCGAGGCCGACTCATGTCCCATGCAGGTGCCATCCAGGGTTCACGTGTACGAATCCTGATTTATCTTCTGTTCGCGATCCAGCTGGTGTCGATGGGGGCGATGGAAATGAGCGGGCCGTTCTGGCCTGTCCACCTGCGTGGGCTGACCGACTCCGAGACGGTTTTCAGCTTCGCCAGCATCGCCGTGTATGTCGGGCCGATGCTCGGCATTATTCTGACCAGTGCCTTCTGGGGCCGCATCGGTGACCGCTACGGTCACAAGCTGATGATGATCCGCGCGCTCGCCGGGTTGTCGTTGACCCAGTTGGGGCTGGCCCTGTTCAGTGATATCTGGGCCATTCTGATTCTGCGTTTTCTGCAAGGCGCCTTCGCCGGTTACATCGCCCCGGCGCAGGCGTATGGCGTGAGTATCGAAGCGCCGTCGCGACGGGCGCGGCTGTTCGCGATCCTGCAGATCTCGACCAACGTCGGCTCGCTGCTCGGTGCCGTGGTCGGCGGGCTGATCCTCGATTACGCGACATTCTTCTGGATCAACATCATCGCCTCGGCACTTTGCGCGGTGTGTACGGTGATCGCCGCGATGACGCTGCCGGACGTGCCGCCAGTGAAGAAAGCCGTGGTCAGCGCAACCGCCACCCCCGCACGCCGCGCCAGTCTCTGGCAAGGCTCGCCGTTGCTGTCGCTGCTCGGCGTGATGGGCATTCTGCTGCTGGCGCGCATGCTCCCGCAGACGTCGTTTTCGCTGTACGTCAGCTCGGTGTTCGAGGTGAGCAATTCGGTGGTCGGCCTGTGTTACGGCTTGCTGGCGCTGGGCTTCATCCTGTCGGCGACAGCATGGTCGCGCTATTTCGAGCACCGCGGCCAGCAGGACACCCTGCAGCGCATGACCTACGTGGTGATCGGCTGCATCGCGCTGACCGCCGTCGCAGGCGTCACGCGTAATCCGCTGGTATTTGTCGTGGCTTATTTCATCTGGGGCGTGTTGCTCGGCGCGACCACCCCGGTGCTGATGGCCCTGATCTCGAAAACCGCCGACAGCTCCCAGCAGGGTCATGTGCTGGGCATCGCTCAGGGCACCGCGCAATTCGCCTCGATTGCCGGGATATCGGCTGGCGGCCTGCTCAGTCAGGTCTACGGTTTGCAGTACACCTACCTGTTCGTGTGCCTGGCCTATGGGGTCGCGCTGATCCCGATTGTCGCCCTGCGTTACTGGCCTGCGGCGATGCAACCGAGCGCCGCGCCGCCCGCGGACTGATCAAGGAGTGACGTCTTGAACACTGAACAACTGCGCGCCGACACTCCCGCCGTCGCGCAACTGATCCATTTCAACAATGCCGGCGCGGCGCTGATGCCGACGCCGGTGATCGAGGCCGTGACCCGGCATATCCAGCTCGAAGCCAGCCTTGGCGGCTATGAAGCCGCCGGGCGCCAAGCGGCCGAAGTCGAGCAGGTCTACGGGTCGATCGGGCGCTTGCTCAACGCCGCACCCGATGAAATCGCGGTGATCGAGAACGCCACCCGTGCCTGGGACATGGCCTTCTATTCATTACCATTGCAACCCGGCGATGTGCTGCTGACGTCGGCCACCGAATACGCCGGCAACTACATTCCTTATCTGCAACTGAAACAGCAGCGCGGTATCGAGATTCGCATCATTGCCAACGATGAGCACGGTCGGGTCTCGTTGTCGGCATTGCAGCAGATGCTCGAGGATGACCGGGTGGCGCTGATCTCGCTGCCGGTGATCGCCACCAACGGCGGGCCGGTGCAGCCGATCGAACAGATCGGCGCCCTCGCCCGTGCGGCCGGCGTGCTGTATCTGCTCGATGCCTGCCAGGGCGTCGGGCAGATACCGCTGGATGTACAGAAGATCGGTTGTCACATGCTCACCGCCACCAGCCGCAAATACTTGCGCGGCCCTCGGGGCATGGGCTTTTTGTACATCGAAAAAGCGCTGTGCCAGAACCTTGAACCGGTGTTTCTCGATTTGCATGCGGCATCGTTGCAAAGCGCCGACAGCTACACGGTCCGCGCTGATGCCCGACGGTTCGAAAACTGGGAGTGCAATGTCGCGGCAAAACTCGGCCTCGGTGCGGCGGTGGAGTACGCACTGGCGCAAGGCATCGAGCCGATGTGGCGGCGGATCCAGCAACTGGCCGATTATCTGCGCCAGCACCTGGGGCTAATCCCCGGTTTCACGCTGCAGGATCCGAGCGTGAACAGGTCCGGTATCGTCACCTTCAGTCACCGCCACCACAGCGCCGCGCAGGTGCAACAGTGGCTGGCCGGGCAGGACAAGCGCATCAACGTCAGCACTTCAACCTTTCGCTCGACCCTGCTGGACATGCAGCGCAGGGACTTGCTGGAAGTCAGCCGCGCCTCGCTGCACGTCTACAACACCGAAGCGGAAATCGACGCGATGATTGCCGCGTTACGCGCTCTGCCGCGCCTTTGAAACGGCAGGCCAATCGGCGCTTGCATCGCACAGGCGTTGTAAACTAGCATTGGGAATACTTCTCAATTGCATGAAAATCTGCAGCCATGAGCGAAACCCTTCCCGCGAATAACGACAAGCATCTGCGCGCGATCGAAGCCCTGTACAGCGGCCATCACGGCTGGCTGTATGCGACGCTGAGAAAAAAACTGGGTAACGCCATGGATGCGGCGGATCTGGCGCAGGACACCTTCACCCGGATCCTCGCCTCGCAGGTCACGGTGATCGAGCAGCCGCGCGCCTATCTGAGCTGCGTGGCCAAGGGCATTCTGGTCAACTGGTATCAGCGCAAGGCGCTCGAACGCGCCTATCTGGATGCGCTCGCGCAGTTGCCTGCGCCCGAGGTGCCCTCGCCGGAATTGCGTTTCATGGTGCTGGAAACCCTGCATGAAATCGACGCAATGCTCGACGCCCTGCCACCGCTGGTCAAACGTGCGTTTCTGCTGTCGCAGATCAGTGGTTTGAAATACGACGACATTGCCGAGCAACTGGGCGTGTCGCTGATCACGGTCAAGCGCTACATGAAGCAAGCCTTCGTGCAATGCCTGTTGCTGGTGGAGTGAATGCTCGCCCGGCGCAATGAAGCGCAACCCGCTCCTCAGGCATTGGAAGAAGCCGCTGACTGGCTGATGCGCATGAGCGAGCGCGAGCTGAGCGACCGCGAACGCGGCGAATGGGAATTGTGGAAAGCCAGCAGCCCCGAGCGCACGCGCGCCTGGGCGCGTGCGCAATTGTTGCAGGGCAAACTGGGCGGCCTGCCGCCGTCCTTGGCCATGTCGGCCCTTGATCGGCCGAGCAGCCCGGAACGCCGTGCGGCGATTGGCAAACTGGCGCTGCTGCTGGCGTTGGTCCCGGCCGGCTGGGGTGGCTGGAAGCTTTCGCAAACCCAGCAATGGTCGGCCGATTATCGTACGGCCGTCGGCGAACGACGCGAGCTGACCCTCGCCGACGGCTCAAAAATCACCCTCAACACCGATTCCGCCATCGACGTGCTGTTTGATGCCAGTCAGCGCCTGATACACCTGCGCGAAGGCGAAATACTGGTGCAGACCGCAGCGGATATCTCACCGATGGCACGGCCCTTCGTGGTCACGACCCGGCAGGGCCGGATGCAGGCGCTGGGCACGCGGTTCACCGTACGCGCACTGCCTCCGCAAACGCACCTCGCGGTACTGGAAGGCGCGGTAAAAGTCGAACTCGCGGACAATCGCCAGCACACGCCACTGATCGTCAACGCCGGACAGCGCACCGATTTCTCGTCTTCGACGTTTGGCGCGGTCAGTGCGACCGACCGTTACGCCGGTGCCTGGAGCCAAGGCATGCTGATGGCCGACAAGATGCGCCTTGCCGATTTCGTCGCGGAACTGACGCGCTATCGTCGCGGTTTCATCCGCGTCGATCCGGCGATTGCCGACTTGCGCATTTCTGGCGCCTACCCGATCAGCGACAGCCAGCGCACCTTGAACATGCTGGCGCAAACCTACCCGATTCTGGTCAGCGGCCACTTGAATGGCTACTGGGTCATGCTCTCCCGCGCCTGAGCGAAAAAATATTTGCCGCCGTGCTGATACTTTTTCCAATCTCGACTGGCTATGAGGGAGATGCATTTTTTCGTCCTGTTCATAGGCTCATCCATCCATGCCCGCTGCACGCCTCCTGCGCCCGGATCGTCCGTTCAAACCCGCTATTCGCAGTGCGTTGCTGAGCCTTGTCCTGATCGTTGTCGCCTGCCCGCTGGCCGTCGCCGGCGAGCCTGCGCAACTGGATACGCTCGCCCTGCGTGCCTACGCCATTCCGGCCGGGCCGCTCGGTGCGACCCTGTCGAGTTTTGCCGTGGACGCCGGCATTGCCCTGTCGTTCCAGCCGGCGCTGACCGACGGCTTGCGCAGCCCGGCGCTGATCGGCCGCTACTCGACCCAGGAAGCGGTCAATCGCCTGTTGGCCGGCAGTGGTCTGGACATGGTGCGGCGCAGCGACGGCAGTTACACGCTGGTTGCGCGTCGGGTCACGCTGGATGAAACGGCGGTGCTCGGCATCGACCGGCGCAGCGACGCGCTGCCGGCGGTGTATGCCGGCGGCCAGGTCGCCAGCGGCGGACGTCTGGGCCTGCTCGGCAACACCGATGTGATGGACGCGCCGTTCAGCGTCAGCACCTACACCTCGGCGCTGATCAAGGATCAACAGGCCGTCACCGTCGGTGATGTGCTGGAACGCGATTCCTCGGTGCGCTCTACCGGGCAGACCGGCGGCATCGTCGACTCGTTTTTCATTCGGGGCTTTCCGGTGGGCGAAGGCAATCTCGGTGAACTGGCGTTCGATGGCGTCTACGGCGTCGCGCCGAACTACCGGGTCTTCACCGAGTACGCCGAGCGCATCGAACTGGTAAAAGGGCCCGGCGCCCTGCTCTACGGCATGTCCCCCAACAACGCGGTGGGCGGCGTGATCAACGTGGTGCCGAAACGTTCGCTGGACGAAGACCTGAGCCGTTTCACCGCCAGTTATGCGATGAATGCGCAGCTCGGCGGGCATGTCGATGTCAGTCGGCGTTTCGGTGAAGAACGGCGCTTCGGCGTGCGCATCAATGGCAGCACGCAACTGGGCGACACGGCGATCGACAAGCAGTCGCGCCACGTCAACATCGGCGCGATCGCCCTCGATTATCAAGGCGAGCGGCTGCGCACCAGCTTCGACTGGTTGCGGCAGAAAGAACGCTTCGATGCCGCCTCGCGGCCGTTTCTGATTGCCCCGGGCGTGGACATTCCCTCCGCCGCCAACGGCCGAACCAGCGTGAGCCAGGACTGGGGCTGGTCGAAAACCCAAGACACCTCGGCGCTGCTCAGCGGCGAATACGACCTCAGCGATGCGCTGACGGTGTTCGCCCATGCCGGCGGCGGCAAATCGGCGGTGGCGCGCATGTCCGACCAGACACCGACCATCATCAACCCGGCTGGCGACACGTCTTCGACGCCCGGTTATTACAAATTCGAGGTCAAGCGCTACACCGTCGACACCGGTGCGCGGCTGCGCTTCGACACCGGGCCGATCAGCCACCGCACCGCGGTGCAGGTCAGCCGTTATCGCGATGTGCTGTCACGGGGGATCATTTCCGCCGCGCCGATCCTGTCGAACATTTATCACCCCGTGGATCGCCCGGAGCCTTACATTCCTGAGCCGGCCACGCCGAAAGTCTCCGAGAGCGAACTGACCGGCGTGGCACTCGCCGACACCCTGTCGATCCTCGACGACCGCGCGCAGATGACCCTCGGCGTGCGCCAGCAGAACATCAAATCGGACAATTACAACCCCAGCGGCGTGGTCACCACGTTCTACGACGACAGCCGCACCACGCCGCTGTTCGGTGCGGTCATCAAGCCCTGGGACCACGTCGCGCTCTATTACAACTACATCGAAGGCCTGAGCAAGGGCGACATCGCGCCCTCCACCGCCAGCAATGCGGGGGAGATCTTCGCGCCGTACGTTTCGCGCCAGCATGAACTCGGCGTCAAGGCCGACTACGGCACCTTCACCTCGACCCTGAGCCTGTTCCAGATCACCAAGCCCAGCGGCGAACTGGCCGCCGGAGTGTTCTCGGTGCAAGGCGAGCAGCGCAACCGTGGCCTGGAGCTGAACGTGTTTGGCGAAGTGAAGCCGGGCACGCGGTTGCTCGGTGGCGTGACCCTGCTGGACGCCGAACTGACGAAAACCGCCGTGGCCGGCAATCGCGGCAACAAGCCGGTCGGCGTGCCGTCGGTGCAGGCCAACCTCTGGGCCGAATGGGACACCTCGTGGGTCGAAGGGCTGACCCTGACCGGTGGCGCCATCCATACCGGCAGCCAGTACGTGAACCAGGCCAACACGCAAAAACTCGATGACTGGACCCGCTTCGATGTCGGTGCGCGTTACACCACGCGCATCGATGAGCGGCCGACCACGTTCCGCGCCACGGTGCAGAACGTGTTCGATCGAGAGTACTGGTCGGGCGTCGCCTCTTACGGCGCGTTCTCCCAGGGCTCACCGCGCACTTTATTACTGTCGGCGACTGTCGATTTCTGAAACGTTCAGCGTGGCGGCGGCAGGCGCCGCGGGCCGCGCTGACTTTGGCAAAGGTTGGACCATGGCGATTTTCGATCGACGCAGCCAGGCGGTTGCTGCGCTGTTACTGGCGGGCGTGCTGAGCCTGTTTTCCCTCGCGCCGCGCAGTGCTGACGCTGCTGACAGCGACGCTGCGCGCACCGAGGTGACCGACCTGCTGGGACGCAAAGTCAAGGTGCATCTGCCGGTCAGACGGGTGATCCTCGGTGAAGGCCGGCAGCTGTATCTGGTCGCGGCGCTCGATACACAGAACCCGATCGAACGCATCGTTGGCTGGCGCAAGGACCTGATCCAGTCCGACCCGGACACCTACAACGCGTACCTGCGCAAATTCCCCGCCATCGCCAAAATCCCCACTTTTGGTGGTTTCGAGGATGGCACCTTCGATATCGAGCAGGCCATCTCGCAACGCCCGGACGTGATCATCCTCAACATCGAGGCGCAGCACGCCACCGAGGATGCGCGTTACATCGAAAAGCTCGACGCCCTCGGCATCCCGGTGGTGTACGTCGACTTTCGCAACAACCCGATGCAGAACACCGAGCCGACCATGCGCCTGTTCGGCCAGTTGTTCGGCAAGGAGCAACGGGCCGAAGCGTTCATCGATTTTCGCAACCAGCAGATCCATCGCGTCACCGACGTCATCGAAAAACAGCACCCGCCTCGCCCGAGCGTGTTCATCGAGCGCATCGGCGGTTACACCGATGATTGCTGCCTGAGTTTCGGCAATGAAAACTTCGGCCTGTTCGTCGACATGGCCGGCGGCAACAACGTCGCGCGCGGCATCATTGCGACCACGTTCGGCCAGTTGAATCCCGAGCAAGTCATCGTCGCCAATCCGGCGCATGTGGTGGTCACCAGCGCCAACTGGGAAGCGTTTGCCCCCGGTGGGCACTGGGTCGGCGTCGGCCCCGGCGCAGACATGGCGCAGGCACGGGAAAAACTCGCCTGGTACACCCAGCGCCCGGCCTACGCCGGCATCAAGGCTCAGGAGCATCACGCCTTCCACGCAATCTGGCATCAGTTTTACAACAGCCCCTACCAGTTCGTTGCCATCCAGCAATTGGCCAAATGGTTTCACCCGGAGCTGTTCGCCGATCTCGACCCGGACGCAGCGTTCCGCGAACTGCATGAGCGCTTCCTGCCGGTGCCGTACGAATCCGGCTACTTCGTCAGCCTGGGCGAGACCGAGGCCAAGCCATGAGCTCGATGACCGACACCGTGGAAGTCCAGCGCGAAACCTATCGCCGTCTGGTGCTGCGCAAACGCCTGATCCTCGCCGGGCTGGTGTTTTTACTGCTGTGCAGCGTACTGCTCGATCTGGCGCTCGGCCCGGCCAGCTACAGCCTCAGCGAAGTGCTCGGCGCCCTGTTGTCACCGGACAGTGCCTCGCCGCAAGTGCGCGTGGTGATGTGGGACATTCGCCTGCCCGTGGCGTTGATGGCGGTGGCCGTTGGCGCGGCGTTGTCGCTGGCCGGCGCGCAGATGCAGACGATCCTCAACAACCCGCTGGCCAGCCCGTTCACCCTGGGCATTTCCGCCGCCGCCAGCTTCGGCGCGGCGCTGGGTCTTGCCTTCGGCGTCGCGCTATTTCCGCTGGCTGCGCAATTCATGGTGCCGCTCAATGCGTTCATCATGGCCATGCTTTCGGCGCTGCTGATTCACTTTTTGAGCATGCGCCGTGGGGTCACCGCCGAGACCATTGTTCTGCTGGGCATTGCCCTGGTCTTCACCTTCAACGCGCTGCTGGCGCTGGTGCAGTTTTTTGCCACCGAGCAAGCCGTCGCCGCCGTAGTGTTCTGGACCATGGGCAGCCTGACCAAAGCCACCTGGCCAAAACTTGGCATCATCTGCCTGGTGATCCTTATCACCCTGCCGATTTTCGCCCGCCGTGCCTGGGCCTTGACCGCCCTGCGCCTGGGCGATGACAAGGCGGCGAGTTTCGGCATCAACGTGCGCAGCCTGCGCTTTCAGACGCTGATCATGGTGAGCCTGCTCGCCTCGTTTCCCGTGGCGTTCGTCGGCACCATCGGCTTTATCGGCCTGGTCGGCCCGCATATCGCCCGGATGCTGATCGGCGAAGACCAACGCTTCTTCCTGCCGGCCTCGCTGCTCACAGGGGCGCTGATCCTGTCGGCCAGTTCGGTGGTCAGCAAGACCCTGATTCCCGGCGCGATTTTCCCGATCGGCGTGGTCACCTCGCTGATCGGCGTGCCGTTCTTCATTTCACTTATTCTCGGCGGGAAGAAAAACTCATGGTGAAGCTGCAACTGGACAATCTGGGCGCCCGCTATGGCCAGCGCGAGATCATCCGCGGCGTCTCCACCGCGCCGTTTCTGGGTGGTCAGGTGGTCGCAGTGGTCGGGCCGAATGCGGCCGGCAAATCGACGTTGTTCAAGCGCATGGCCGGGCTGATCGACGGCCCTGGCCAAGTGATCCTGCAGGACTCGAAAAAAGGCCCGACGGGGATCAGCTACATGCCCCAGGGCCTGAACGCCAGCGCCCGCCTGACCGTGTACGAATCGGTGCTGCTGGCGCGCAAACAACTGACGCCGGGCTGGGTCGTCCACGATGACGAACTGAAACTGGTCGACGACATTCTCGCCGCACTGGGCATCACCGCCCTGTCGTTTCGCAACCTCGGTGAACTCAGTGGCGGGCAGCAGCAACTGGTGTCCATCGCGCAGACACTGGTGCGCGAACCGGAAATCCTGCTGATGGACGAACCGACCAGCGCCCTCGACATGCATCGACAAGTGCAGGTGCTGAACTTCATGCGCAGCCTGGCGCGGCAACGCGAGGTGATCGTGTTCATTGCGATTCATGATCTGAACCAGGCGCTGCGGTTTGCCGATCAGGTGCTGGTCATCGCTGATGGCACCACCCAGGGCAGCGGCCCGAGCAGTGAGGTCATCACCGAGCAGATGCTGCGCAGCGTGTACAAGGTTGAAGCGCGGATCGAACAGTGCAGCCGCGGGCTGCACCATATTCTGATCGACGATATCGTCTGAGGCGCAGCGCTCAGGGATCGATCTGAGCCATCAACTCCGGCACTGATTCGGGCCGGCGCGCATACCGCTGGGCCAGCACCGCGCAGACCATCAACTGGATCTGATGGAACAGCATCAGCGGCAGGATCAGCACGCCAATGGTGCTGCCGGCGAACAACACCTGCGCCATCGGCACGCCGGTGGCCAGGCTCTTTTTCGAACCGCAGAACAAAATAGTGATGCGGTCCTCCTGATTGAAGCCAAACGCCTTGCCGAGCAGGATCGACGCCATCAGCACCAGCGCCAGCAGGATGCAGCAGACCACGATCAGCCCGAGCAATTCGAACAGCGGAATCTGCTGCCAGATGCCCTCGTTGACTGCCTCGCTGAACGCGCCGTAGACCACCAACAGAATCGAGCCCTGATCGACGAACTTCAGCCAGTTTTTGTTGCGCCCGACCCAGGCGCCGATCCAGCGCCGAGCGATCTGCCCGGCAATGAATGGCAGCAGCAATTGCACACTGATTTTCACGATGGCATCGAGCGTCGAACCGCCGTCACCGTGGACGTTGAGCAACAGCGTGACCAGCAACGGCGTGAGAAAAATTCCGAACAGACTCGACGCCGCCGCGCTGCAAATCGCCGCCGGAATATTGCCCCGCGCCAGCGAAGTGAAGGCAATCGCCGATTGCACCGTGGCAGGCAATGCGCACAGGTACAGCATGCCCATGTACAGCTTGTCGCCGATCAACGGTGACAGTACCGGTTTCAAAGCCAGCCCCAATAGCGGGAACAGTACGAAGGTCAAACCGAACACCAGCAGATGCAGGCGCCAGTGACCGGCACCGGCGATGATCGATTCGCGGGACAGTTTGGCGCCATGCAGGAAAAACAGCAGCGCGATGGCGAGGTTGGTCAGCCAGCCGAAGCCGACCGCGACCTGGCCGCTGGCCGGCAGAAAACTCGCCAACAGGACCACGCCGATCAGTGTCAGGGTGAAGTTGTCGGGCAAAAAACGGGGGCGCTTCATGATATTCATCCGGGGGTTGCCAGTGCTTGCCGACAACTCTAACGTGACTGGCAATTACCGACTAACGCCGAAGAGCCGCAAGATGCCGCCTAAAGGACAAACCAACAGCGTTCGCCGCAGCATTCCCGGGCTGCCCAGCCTGCCGCGTCCGCTGTACGGCAGAACCGAATCGCTGCCCAATCGCGCCCTGACCCGCCGCCATAGTCACCCATGGGTGCAGTTGTCCTACGCGATCCAGGGCGTACTCGAGGTGCAGACCAGCGCCGGGCGTTTCGTCGCCCCGCCCGAGCGCGCCGTGTGGATTCCCGCCGGTGTGCCGCATCGGGTCTTCAGCGCGCCGCACACGGAAATGCGCAGCCTGTACATCGATTGCAGCGTTTCGAGCTGGGCCGCCGAGCATTGCCATGTGCTGGCTGTCAGCGATCTGCTGCGCGAATTGATCCGTGCGTTCAGCCAGGTGCCGGTGGAATACGACGAGAACGGCGCGCACGGTCGCCTGGCGCAAGTCATCCTCGACCAGCTCGCCGAGGCCGCGCAGATCGACCTGATGCTGCCACTGCCACAAGATCCGCGCTTGAAGCAGATCTACCAGAGCCTCGAACAACACCCGGAACAACAAACCACGCTCAGCCACTGGAGCGAGCGGTTCGGCGTCACCGAAAAAACCCTTACCCGTCTGTTCCTGCGCGACACCGGCCTGACCTTCCGCGCCTGGCGCCAACGCCTGCGCCTGCTCGGCGCGCTGACGCCGCTTGAAAAAGGCGAACGGGTGACTGACGTGGCATTGGCGTGCGGGTATGACTCGACGTCGGCGTTCATTGCGGCGTTTCGGCAACAGTTTGGGCAAACGCCAGGGGAGTTTTTTCGCTAGGAAAATCTCCGACACTTCGTTTTTCTCGAAGCATTGCCCAGAAATAAACGATTTTTCCTGCGCATAAATCCGTCGTTAGCATGGCCCTGTCTACCTCAAGCCCATCGACAGGGAGCGTGACATGCCAGCGACCAACCTCAATATCGGCGAACCGTGGATGTGGGGCGCCTTCATCGTTTTTGTGCTGGCGATGCTGGCCTTGGACCTGTTTGTCTTCGGCGGGCGCAAGGCGCATCGGGTGTCAGTGCGTGAAGCGCTGGCCTGGGTGATTGCCTGGTGTCTGCTGGCGCTGAGCTTTGCCGGTTTGCTCTGGTGGTATCTGCACGGCGAGTTCGGCGGCGAAATCGCCCGGCAGAAAACCCTCGAATTTCTCACCGGTTATCTGATCGAGCAATCGCTGTCGATCGATAACATGTTCGTCTTCGTAATGATCTTCAGCTACTTCGCCGTGCCACCGGAATTGCAGCGACGGGTGCTGTTGTACGGAGTACTCGGGGCGATCGTGATGCGCGCGGTGATGATCTTTGCCGGGGTGTGGCTGGTGTCGCAGTTCGAATGGCTGCTGTATGCGTTCGGGGTGTTCCTGATCATCACCGGGATCAAGATGCTGGTGTTTGCCGAGCAGCAACCGGACCTGGAAAAAAACCCGCTGCTGCGCTGGGTACGCAATCACATGCGCATCACCAGCGGCTTTCACGGCGAACGGTTTTTCATCGTGCAGAACGGTGTGCGCTGGGCGACGCCGATGTTTCTGGTGCTGGTGCTGATCGAGGCCAGTGACCTGATGTTCGCGGTCGACAGCATCCCGGCAATCTTCGCGGTGACCACCGACCCGTTCATTGTCTTCACTTCGAATATCTTCGCGATCATGGGATTGCGTGCGCTGTACTTTTTGCTTGCGGACATGGCGGACCGCTTTCATTTGCTCAAGTACGGACTGGCGATTGTGCTGGTGTTCATCGGCGGCAAGATGGTGCTGATGCCGTGGTTCCACATGCCGGTGGAATGGTCGCTGGCGGTGGTCGGCGCGGTGATTCTGGGCTCGGTGTTGCTGAGCCTGGTGATGACGCGCGAGGCGGAACGCAGCACAGAATGACAACACAAAAACCTTGTAGGAGTGAGCCTGCTCGCGATAGCGGTGGGTCAAGTGACTTGGATATTGGCTGACACACCGCTATCGCGAGCAGGCTCACTCCTACAGGGACTGGGGGGATTCTGGGTTCGGTGTTGTTGCCTGGTCATGACGCGGGAGCGTGAACGCGGGACTGAATGACACAACATAAAACCTGTAGGAGTGAGCCTGCTCGCGATGGCGGTGGGTCAGGTGACTTGGATATTGGCTGACACAACGCTATCGCGAGCAGGCTCACTCCTACAGGGGAACGCTGTTATTTATCGGACTTGATGCTGGTCCACACGCGGGTCCGTACGCGTTCGAGCTTCTGTGGCAACGGCTGAACCACGTAGAGTTTTTTCAGTGCTTCCGGGGTTGGCGTCAGGTTCGGGTTGTCGGTGATTTCCTTGTTGATCAACGCCAGCGAATCCTTGTTCGCGTTCGGGTAACCGAGGAAATCACTGATTGGCGCGATGACTTTCGGGTCGAGCAAGTGGTTGAGGAATTCGTGGGCCTCAGTGACGTTTTTCGCGCTTTTAGGAATGGCGAACGTATCGAACCAGATCGGCGCGCCTTCCTTCGGCAGGCGCCAGTCGACCACCACACCATTGCCCGCCTCTTTGGCGCGGTTGCCGAACTGGTAGAAGCTGCCCGAGTAACCGATGGCCACGCAGATGTCGCCGTTGGCGATGTCGGTCATGTACTTGGCCGAGTTGAAGTAGGTCACGTACGGGCGAACCTTGAGCATCAACGCTTTGGCTTTTTCATAATCGGCGGGGTTCTGGCTGTTCGGGTCGAGACCGAGATAGTGCAGCGCCAGCGGCAGGATTTCCGTCGGCGAATCGAGCATCGCCACGCCGCAGGATTTGAGCTTTTCCATGTTCTCCGGTTTGAACACCAGATCCCAGCTGTCCACCGGTGCGTTGTCGCCCAGCGCCGCTTTGACCTTGGCCGGGTTGAAACCGATCAACACGGTGCCGACCATGTAAGGCACGCCGTACTGGTTGCCCGGATCGTTCTTGCCCAACAGTTTCAATAGTTCCGGGTCCTGATGGCTCCAGTTCGGCAATTTCGACTTGTCGAGTTTCTGGAACACACCGGCCTTGATCTGCGTTTCGAGGAATTGGTTGGACGGCACCACCAGGTCGTAACCGGAGTTGCCAGTGAGCAACTTGGCTTCCAGCGATTCGTTGGTGTCGAAGGTGTCCCAGGTCACTTTGATGCCGGTTTGCGCGGCGAAATCCTTGGGCACGGCGGGCAGGATGTAATCAGCCCAGTTGTAGACGCGCAGCTCGCGTTGCTCGGCCTGGACGGCGCTGGCCAACAGCGTCAGCCCACACACAGTGGCACCCAGAATACGTTTCATCGTGACCATGGTTGTTCCCCGAAAGCGGCGTGAGTTCGATGGTTTTTATGTTCTGTACACGGCAGTGGCCGAAATGGCGGTCAAGGGTCATAAGGTCGAGCGTTTCGTTGTGCCTTTGATTCTTGCCGAGAGCGCCAGGGGATCACAGTGGGGCATCGGCCAAAAGGGGATCGATATGGCCAATTTAGATGACCGCCAGGATGCGCAAACGACAATGCCCGGCACAGGCCGGGCATTGATTGGACAGCGGAGCGACTCAGTCGGTATCCATCACCTTAGTCGGTATACCCCAACTTCGCCGCCCTGCTTTGCTGCGCCTGACCACGGGTCGCCAGGCAGTAATACAGCGGCACGGTGGCGACCAGGCCGACCAGCCACGACAGGTCGGCGCCTTCAACCAGATTGGCGTACGGTCCGACGTACAGCGAGGTGTTGGCGAACGGCAACTGCACGATGATGCCGATGAAGTAGGCAATGATTGCGTGCAGGTTGAAGCGTCCGTAGATCCCGCCATCGGCGCGGAAGATCGAGCTGATGTCGTAGCAGCCGCGCTTGATCAGATAGAAGTCGATCAGATTGATCGACGCCCACGGCACCAGCACCAGCAACAACGCCAGAATCAGCCCGATGAACTGCGAAATGAAATCCGCCGATGCGCCCAACGCGACCACGCAGCAACCGGCGAGCACTACGCTCGACAACACCACGCGCACCTTGATGCTTGGCGTCCACTGGCTGGCGAAGGTCTGGATCGAGGTGATGATCGACAGCACCGCGCCGTACAGATTCAGCGCGTTATGGCTGATGATATTGAGCAGAAACAGCACCATCAGAATCGGCCCCAGCCAACCGGTCGATTGCTTCACCGCCGCCATCGCTTCGGTGCCCTCCGGCGTCGCCAGCACCGCAACGGCGCCGAAGGCAAACGACAGAATGGTCCCCAGCGTCGCGCCCAGATAAGTCGCCCAGAACGGCTTGGCAATGCCGATATCGGCCGGCAGGTAGCGCGAATAATCGGACACGTACGGCGAGAAGCTGATCTGCCAGATGATCCCCAGCGACACCGTCGCCAGCCAGCCGGACAAGCTGAAGCTGCCGCGAGTGAAGAAGTCCGCGGGCAAGTCATTGGCGAAGATGTAAATGAAGCCGGCGAGCAACGCGCCGCCCATCACCCAGGTGCCGATGCGGTTCAGCGTATGAATGAAGTTGTAGCCGATCACCCCGATCGCCGTGGCCGCCAATGCACCGATCAGAATGCTCATTGGCGCCGGCACCGACGGCGCAATGCCGACGATCGATTTGCCCGCCAGGACAATGTTGGAAATGAAGAAACCGATGTAGATCAGCGCCGCAAAAAACACGATCAGCAGCGCGCCATAACGACCGAACTGACCGCGACTCTGGACCATCTGCGGAATGCCCATGCGCGGACCCTGGGCCGACGCCAGCGCAATCACCACGCCGCCGATCATGTGCCCCAGCGCAATCGCCAGCAGCCCCCAGAACAAATCAAGATGGAACACCTGAACCACCATGGCGCCGGTGACGATGGGCAGTGGCGCAATGTTGGTGCTGAACCAAAGGGTGAACAGGTCGCGGGCCTTCCCGTGGCGTTCCGCGAGTGGGACGTAATCGACCGTGTGATTCTCGATCAACGGATCTTGCCGGGACATCTGGGACATATGCATGAACTCGAGTTTGTCTGTTCTTATCTTTGTATGAAGCCAAACCGGGGGGACTCTTAGGTCGCCCCTCAGATGCAGACCATATTATGGTATTCCAAACTTTTCACAAGACTGATCCGTGATTTACCGCGCCATCTGATACGCCATCCTCGCCCAAAGCGCTGCTGGCAAACCAGCCGAATGCCCCGTAAATATTGAGTTTCCGACGAACGTGGCACGTTTATCGGTTCAGCTGGAAAGGCCTTGCAAACGCAAAATACTGGTATACCATCAGACCATCAAACAAACAAAAAACGCTGCACACCACCCGAGGAATGACCAATGATCGATGCTGCCATTTACAAACAAGTCATGGGCTCGTTCCCGTCCGGCGTCACCGTGATCACCACGCTCGACGATGACGGCCAGATCGTCGGCCTGACCGCCAGCGCGTTCAGCTCGCTGTCGATGGACCCGGCACTGGTGCTGTTCTGCCCCAACTACAGCTCTGACTCCTACCCCGTGCTGATCAAGAACAAGCGCTTCGCGATTCACGTTCTGTCTGGCGGCCAGCAAAGCGAAGCCTACGCCTTCGCCCGTAAAGGCAAGGACAAGGCGCAAGGCATCGAGTGGACATTGAGTGAACTGGGCAACCCGATCCTCGCCAATGCGACGGCAGTGATCGAGTGCGAACTGTGGCGCGAATACGAAGGTGGCGACCATGCAATCATGGTCGGCGCGGTGAAAAACCTGATCGTGCCCGAGCAAGTGGCCGGGCCGCTGGTGTATTGCCACGGCAAGATGGGGGCTTTGCCGGTGCTGGTTTGATGGCTCACCTCAATCAACTGTAGGAGTGAGCCTGCTCGCGATAGCGGTGTATCAGTTGACGTATATGTTGACTGACACACCGCTATCGCGAGCGGGCTCACTCCTACAGGGGTTCGGTGTTGTTTGAGTTATTGATTACGTACGAAACCGGCTCACCAACTGATTCAACGTCTGCGACAGCGCCGTCAGATTCTGAGCATCCTGACGCGTCGAATCCGCCAGGCTCGCCACCAGCTGCGCATCACCATGAATCTGGCTGATATGCCGATTGATATCCTCGGCCACCTGATGCTGTTCCTCGGCCGCCGTGGCGATCTGCGTGTTCATGTCGCGGATCACGTCCACCGACTCACGAATCAATTCAAAACTCGCCCGCGCCTCGTTGATCGACACCACGGTTTCCTGCGACACCTCAAGGCTGGCATGCATCTGCTTGCCCATCTGATGGGTGCGCCGCGCCAGATTGCCCAGCAGTGCATCGATCTCGCCGGTTGAATCCGAAGTACGCTTGGCCAATGCACGAACCTCATCGGCCACCACCGCGAAACCCCGCCCCTGCTCGCCCGCGCGCGCCGCTTCAATAGCGGCGTTGAGCGCGAGCAGATTGGTCTGCTCGGCGATCGAGCGAATGGTGCCGAGGATCGACTGGATGTCGTTGCTGTCCTGCTCCAGTTGCTGCATCGACTCGGCACTATGACCGATTTCCTCGCTCAAACGGCCGACATTGCTCACCGCCGCATCAATCTGCTGCTGCCCGGTGTGGGCCTGACGCTGGCCGTTGTCAGCCGAGTCCGCAGCCTGACTGCAGGAGCGCGCAACTTCGTTGGAAGTGGCGACCATTTCATGGAACGCGGTCGAGACCATGTCCACCGCCTCGCGCTGACGCGACGCCACTTCAGCCATCTCTGCCGAGACTTCGGTGGCGCTGCCGGAGCTGCTGTGGATCTGCCCCGCCGCCTGGCCGATGCGCTGAATCAAGGTGCGGATCGCTTCGAGAAACTGGTTGAACCAGCCGGCCAGCTGCGCCGTTTCGTCCTGCCCGCGCACTTCCAGGCGCGCGGTCAGGTCGCCCTCGCCCTGGGCAATGCCTTCCAGACCACTGGCGACGCCGCGTATCGGCTTGACCATCAACCCGGCAAACCACGCCCCGGCCATGGCAAACAGCAGCGCGCAGACCACAGCGATGACGCCGATGATCCACGTCAGCCGCGTGGCCCCGGCCATCACTTCACTGGCTTTGACCAGTCCGACAAACCGCCAGCCCAGCGCCTCGGACGGCCAGACCAGCGCCATGTAGCGCTCGCCGGCCAGTTCCACCTCCACCAGGCCTTTGCTCGCATCGGCCAGTTGCCGGTAGCCATCGCCCAGATCGGTGAGTTTCTTGAAGTTGTGCGCCGGATCGCTCGGATCGACCAACACGGTGTTGTTCGCCTCCATCAGCATCAGATAACCGCTGTCGCCGAGGCGGATCTGCTTGACCAGATCAGTCAGTTGCTTGAGCGAAACGTCGATATTGACCACGCCGGCATTGCTGCCCAACTGGTTGTTGAAGCTGCGCACGGTGCTGACCAGCACCACATCATCGGCCGCCCAGTAATAGGCTTCGGTGCGCACGGTTTTGCCGGGATTGGCCATTGCGGTTTTGTACCAGGGCCGCGTGCGCGGGTCGTAATTGGCCAGTTGCGCATCGCCCGGCCAGAACAGATAACCGCCCTGCTCGGTGCCCAGCGATAGATAGGTGTACGCCGGATGCGCCTTGGCCAGCCCGGCGAACAGCTTGAACAATTGCTGATCTTGCGGCCCCATGGGCACTTGCGCGGCATCGCTGCTCAGGTAGCGTTTGAGGCTGCCGTCGATGCTCTGCAATTGCGGATGCTCGGCCAGATAAGCGACGTTCTGGCTGATCCCCTCAAAGAACAATTGCATCGCATTTTCGACCTGACGCACTTCGCGTCCGGTGCTGTCGACGAAATTGTCCCGCGCCCCATCGCGGACATTGAGAATGATCAGCGCCGCCACCAGCAACACCGGCAGACTGGCGATCACAGCGAATGCCATGGTCAGTTTTTGTTTGATGTTCATCTGTTGCGCCTTCCTTGTTCGAAGTGTCGGTCAGAAATATTTTGCGGATATTCCGTATTATGGTATACCAATATTCAATCAACCGACCAGCCGTCCTCGAAGGCGTGCCTGAAGGGTGATAAAACTCGCGAGCGTCCAGCGCTCACGGCAGTTCGACAGGCCAGCACACGACCGGCCAATGACAAAAGACTCGAGGTAGCGTCATGAAATTTTCCCTGTTCATCCACATGGAACGCTGGGACGAAAGCGTCAGCCACCGGCAACTGTTCGAAGACCTCACCGAACTGACCCTGATGGCCGAGGCCGGCGGTTTCAGCACCGTGTGGATCGGCGAACACCACGCCATGGAATACACCATCTCGCCGAGCCCGATGCCGCTGCTGGCCTACCTCGCGGCGAAAACCACCACCATCCACCTCGGCGCCGGCACCATCATCGCGCCGTTCTGGCACCCGCTGCGCGTCGCCGGCGAATGCGCCCTGCTTGACGTGATCAGCAACGGCCGCATGGAAGTCGGCCTCGCCCGTGGCGCCTATCAGGTCGAGTTCGACCGCATGGCCGGCGGCATGCCTGCCTCGAGCGGCGGCCAGGCCCTGCGCGAAATGGTCCCTGTGGTCCGCGCCCTGTGGCAAGGCGACTACGCCCACGATGGCGACATCTGGAAATTCCCCACTTCGACCAGCGTGCCGAAACCGATCCAGAAGCCCAACCCGCCGATGTGGATCGCCGCCCGCGACCCGGATTCGCACAACTTCGCCGTGGCCAACGGCTGCAACGTGATGGTCACGCCCTTGATGAAGGGCGACGAAGAAGTCGTCGACCTGAAAAACAAATTCCAGACCGCGCTCGACAACAACCCCGACGTACCGCGTCCGCAATTGATGGTGCTGCGCCACACCCACGTGCACACCGCCGACGACCCGGACGGCTGGAAAGTCGGCGCCAAAGCCATCTCGCGTTTCTACCGCACCTTCGACGCGTGGTTCGGCAACAAGCAAGCCCCGGTCAACGGCTTCCTCGCGCCGAGCCCTGAAGAGAAGTTTGCCGGGCGTCCGGAGTTTGAACTGGAAAGCCTGCACAAGACCGCGATGATCGGCACCCCGGAAGAGATCATTCCGCGGATCAAGTACTACCAGGAACTGGGCGTGGATGAGTTCAGTTTCTGGTGTGACAACAGCTTGCCGCATGCGGAGAAGAAGAAGTCGCTGGAGTTGTTTATCAAGCATGTGGTGCCGGCGTTTCGCTGACAGCACGATAGGCTGACACTCAATAAAAAAGGGGCGAATTCATCGATATGAATTCGCCCCTTTTTTTGCTTGAGTCATCGTACAGAAACTAGCCCTGAAATGAGCCTTTCCGCGATCTGCGAAACTGCTTCAGATTGAAACGCAACTTGCGCGCCCCGTGAGCAACGCGCGGAACCAGCAACGTCCAGCGAGGGTGCAAGGCCACACCGCAATCACGGCTATCCTGACGTGTCATCGAGGATATTTGCGCTGGCAGAGGCACACTGTATTTGATGCATTTGGTGATCAGGGAGAAAACGGGGACAGACCACGTTTTGGACATTTATCTAAGAGAAAACGGGCAGAGAAAACGGGGACAGACCACGTTCTGGAGTGCTTTCTAAACGTAGTCTGTCCCCATTTATCTCCTAAACGTGTTCTGTCCCCCATTTATCCCATTTATCTTATCGAGTCATAAAGAAGAATCCGGATCGGTTTCCGTGCAAGTGCATCAAATTACACAAATGGCCGTAATCAGCTGCTGAGGTTCTTCTTCAAGCGGTACTCCCCAGCCTGAAACCTCAATCAAACCAAACTCTTCATCTGTTATAAACCAGCCTTCGCCCTTATCAAAGTCCAATGACGTGAATTTTTTCAACTCAGCAACATTGCTCCCCAATCTTATATTCGAAGTTAGCGATCCCTGGTAGACAAAAGCACTAGCCGCCTCACCGGGAAAACTAAAATCATAAACTTTAAGCGCGAAAACCTTGTTGCATTTCAGCATCATACTTAAAGCAGGAACACCAGATTCATTGGGATTGATAACACTATTATCATATAAATAAAATACATAACCACCTTCGCCCTTTCGATTGTCGTACTTTGTCAACCTCTTTATATAAGGTTTTTGCTTCATCAATAGCATACATTGCCAGCCATGTTTCGAGATCAGGCGCCGCTAGCCCTAGCGGCACTCCAGCAAGTGATTCCCGGGCAATATGGCTGCGACCCAAGATATGCAAACATTACTCATTTTGGTACCCACTTGTTGGTAGCCGGGTTAAATAGCACTTCTTGCCCCTGAGGGTTCATGAAAAGCGTATCCTTGTCATAAATCGGCTCGTTCGGCCCTTTAAACTGAGGTCGATACGTATCAGTGACGAAAACGGGGACAGGCCACATTTTCTGGAATACTTTCTAAACGTGGTCTGTCCCCATTTGATTCCTTGTTTGTCTAAACGTGGCCTGTACCCATCTATCTACATTTATCTATGCCTAGCTTGAAGCAAACCTTTTTGACAAGAATGGTTTGTAATCCGCAGGAGCAACTTCAATCAGCAATTCAGATTTAACACCTCGAACGACTGACTGATCGACTATAGACTCTACAAAATAATAGAGCTGACTTGAATTTGCGCCAAGCTGTTTTTCATTAGCTACCAAGAACTCTTTAATAATCACGCTTGGAAATTTCTCGACCAAGGCACAACCTAAAATTTCGTAAGCAGAGATATATAGCGAGTTCTCCACTACTCCACTGGCTCCACCCAAGGGAGCCAAAAGCCCTTCCACTTCATGGATAGAAAAAAACCGTAAGGACTCAAGCCAAGAAAGAAATTCATTGAAGCCCTTATTTATAGAGCGCATTTTCTATATCTCCAATCAGCTCTCTGGCAAAATCAATATCTCGCTGCGTATATGGATATTTACCAGGTTGTTGGTTATCGCATTTCGAACGAGGAGGAAACGGGGACAGACCACGTTTTCCACTAAACGAAAACGGGGACAGACCACGCTTTTGGAGTGCTTTCTAAATGTGGTCCGCCCTCATTTATCCCACTTTTATTGTTTCACAAAATCTTCCAGAATTTTATCTTTCTCAGACAATAAGGCTCTGACAAAATCAGCATCAAACTCCATTATCAAACCAATGACATCCTTGATTTTCCATCGGTGCAGTTCGGGATGTTCAACCATTGCGATCAAATGCTGCTTTAGCAGCGGGAGGTACTCTGAATACTTTTCACGGTGCACGAAAGAATATATTTCCGATATTTCAAAAGGCCTCTCGTTGGCCAGAGCGATTGTTTTTGAAAGCACATCATATACCTGACGCCTCGCTAATTCCTTTCCACTGACCTCAGCAGCATTCGCGAAATACATCGTCACTGCCATCAATACATGCCGATATGTATCATCGTACCCATGGAGTCTATGGGTATAAATACCCTCAATAAACTCTGGGCGCCGCATATATTCTTGCAGCACTATCAAGCCGTCATGGACGCCCCAGTTGGTGAGAAGTTTAGAAGCCTGAAAACGCTCCATTTCATTCTCACTGTTGAGCAGTTGTCTCACTGCGGCCATTCTTTCTTCTGAAATGTCTTCTCGGTCAAGGTCACCCGCCTCCACAGCGTAATCGGCGTGCTCCGGAATACCATTGAGCAGTTCGTATGTTTTGGGATCCATCGCCCTCACCTATTTTTTTCACCGGTTTAATGTAGTCAGCCGGAACACAACCTTTGATCGGGCGGGAACGGCGCGAAAACGGGGACAGACCACGTTTTCCATTAAATGGTCGTTTTTTTCGGCCGTCCCGGGCTCCCTCGCTGCACACGACGACCGATCATTGCCTCGACATCAACAGCAAACTTTGAACCGCCAAATACATTATTTCCATTGGTCGCGTCACGAATCTGGTCAACCAATCCTGACTCTAAGTCATTTTTGAACAGTTCGCGATAAGCATCTGCCGGTTGCCTGCCCTGCCCTCCAAGCGCCAAATACTGAGCATGAGGAGTAACAATGTGTGATCGCTCTGATTGTGCGTTAACACGGTAACTTGACCAGCGATACTCTGACGGATGATTTACCATTTTAGCTCTGACGGGATTCATTTCGATGTATCGATAACAGCACAACAAATATCGTTCATTCTCAACAAGGCATGAACGATACCGGCCTTCCCACAAACTTCCGCTTCGATTATACGTACGATTTATATATTGGGCGTATCTTTGCCCGACACCTTTCATCAGCAGGCTTGCGCTGTTGGCATTATGAGGACTGACTAATAAATGTATGTGATTGGTCATTAAGCACCACGCATGAATATCACAATCATTTTTAGAAGCCTGCTCGACCAAAAGCTCCAGATAAAAAAGGTAATCTTCCTCGGCAAAGAAACAGACAGATCTATTGTTTCCTCGCTGAATCAAGTGGAGCGGTACGCCTGGCATCAAAACTCGGGCTCTACGCGGCATCGATGAATCCTTTCAATTGGTCGAACTGAAAGCTTAGCGGGCCGAAAGGTAAACATGACGGCAAATTTTTACGTATTGTTGCAGTCAATTACATTAAACGTGGTCTGTCCCCCTTTACACCCAGCTTTTTTCTTCAGCAACGGGATTTCCTGTTGCTTGTGCAATTGGCGGTTGAACATCTCGACACCGGTTGCACTGGTGATCGCAGTCGTCGCGCCCGTTGCTCCGCCCCCAGACCCCGCTGCCGCGCCTAGACCCGAAGCAATCAAGAAAAAAAGGGGTCAGACCACGTTGTTAGAGTGCTTTCTAAACGTGGTCTGTCCACATTTATCCTTTGTCATCCGCACATTGACCAGATCCAGCAATCACTGAATCAATCTTTTTCAGCTCACTTACATCCATGAAAAATGTTGGTGATAACGGCGCCTTACTAATGATTCTCCGAACTCTTTCAGGAAGCTTCGAAAACGCTAGCGGCGTCACAGGCCTTGCTATTAGTTTATATTTTTCGCCTTGCGAAAAGTCGTAACTATAAACACCTTTTCTAGCCATATCGCAAAAACACTGCAAATATCGGTCCCGCTCGAGCTGACTAATGAAAACAGGCAAGTTATTTTCGATTACTTCAACATCAGAGTTGGCGACCCTAGAAAAAAAATAATCGTAGATTTCTTCGTAATTTTCGATTGAAGCCCTTATCACTTGGGGTATGAAACCTTTTCCTGCCGTAGCAAAATGCAACACACCACCTTCTTGGCATGACGTAAACCAATCAAGATCGTTGAGTTCTAAAAACTCTTCATCCATATTCATTTTTCAACTCCAAATATATTGATACAGTTTTCACAGCGAGGGACTACCTCCCCGGTTCTGGGTCGAATTGCAGGAGTAAAAGCGATATCCTTTAGCCGCAGTTTTGGATTGTTCAAGGGAAAACGGGGACAGACCACGTTTTTGGAGCGGTGTTATTTAAACGTGGCCTGTCCCCTTTTACCTTTAAACGTGGCCTGTCCCCATTTACCTGCCCCCATTAACCCCTCCTCATCAAATTACAACTGAGTCAATTCAGGAATTTCTTCTGACAAACAGTAACCTTCGGCTACCACATGCAAACTTAGATTTTCCGACAAAAACTGAATAGTATAATGTTTTTGCTGCTCAGATCCGAAACTCCCTTTCGCCAGCATTAATAAGTCAGACGTTTTGAATTCAGTCAATCTCCCCAATTCAAGTCCAACTGCATCGCCAATAAAATCAAACACAGCAGTTCCGGGGAAAGGGAGCTTTATAAAGCTACTTACGTTCTTGAAGCATAAGGTCCGTTTTGCCGAGGAAAATTCTTCAGCATCAGTTCCAACACGGTGATAAATTATTTCAACAACTATATCCAAGCCGTCAGAACAGAAAGCCACTTTCGACTCACCATAACCAGGTAGCCAGTCGTAAGGATTGAGCACTTGTAGGGGTTCACCAATCTTCATTTTCTCACCGATTTAAGTTCATTTGCGCCAGTAGGTGGAAGGCCATTATTTCTAAGTTGATCCTGCGCAAGATCATTGAATGTCTTACCGGGATATGCTTCAACTCCAGTTTGATTTCGCCCCACCCACTCGCTCCTTGGAATTCCCGCTTGTTCGAGCGCCGTAGATGATCGTGTGTTCAGGATCAGCCGAGTTCCATTCAGATCAACATAATCCAGAGGCAACTGACTCGGCTTGATGACACCGCTGCTCAATGCGCTGGCGAGGTCTTCAACTGTCTTGATCGGTACGCTGATCAGCAATAACGCGCCGCGACTGCTGATCAGGCCTTGCCCGTTGTCGAGACTTGCGCTGTGGCTGTCCACCGAAGCGCCGGAAATCACGCCTTTTACGTTGTTCAGGGCCGCCGCAATGCGCAGCGTCAGGCCCTGTTGGCTAAGCAGCTTGCCGTAGCTGTTATCGAGGCTTTGTGCGGCAAGCGCAAAGGCTTGCTGGCTGGAGATTTCACCATTCTGGTTGTTCACGCCGTTGAGGTTTTTCAGCAGCAGCGTGCCCGGCGCGTTGATCAGGCCGTTCTGGTTGTTCAGCTGGCCGTTGTGCAGATCGAGGGTCAGATCGGACTTGCTGAACAGTTCGCCGCCCTGCTGATCCAGCCCGGTCAGCGAAACGTCCAGCGCCTGTTGGCTGGCGATGCGTCCGCTGGCGTTGTCGACCTGCCCGGCCTTGAGCGTCAGTGCCGCACCGCTGGTGAGCTTGCCGCCAGCGCTGTTGTCGAATGCGCCGGTTTCGACGCGGCTGATGCCCTGGCCGAAGATCACGCCTTTGTGGCTGTTATCCAGGCTGGCGCTGTTGAGGGTCAGCGCGGAGTCCGTGCTGATCGAACCGCTCCAATTGAGCAACGCACCGGTGCTGGTCAGGCGCAGATTGCCGGCGCTGCCGAGGCTGCCGCTGCGGTTGTCGATACGCGCGGCGTTGACGCTTAGCGCGCCTTCAGTGCTGATGATGCCAGCGTTGATTAACGCATCGTCCAGGGTGATCACCAGGCCGTTGAGGCTGCTGAGCGTGCCGCCGCTGTTGTCCAGCGTCGTGCCAGTGATGGTCGCTGCGCCTTTGACGGCGGAGATCAAGCCCTTGTTCTGGTTGATCAGTCTGGCGACGCTCAGACCGAGGTCGGTACCGGCAAGGATCTTGCCGCCATCGCTGTTGTCCAGGCGCAGGCCTTTGACGTTCAGCAACAGGCTGCTGGAGATCTCGCCGCTGCGGTTATCGATGTCGTCAACGCTGAGTGTCAGCGCTTTGGTAGTGCCGATCAGACCACCGTTCCGGTTGTCGAGGGTTTTACCGCTGAGGTTCAGATTGCCCTGGGCGACCAGTTCGCCGCCCTGCTGTTGCAGCAGGCCGATGGTCCCCAGCAGGTCGCTCTGGCTGGAAATACGCCCGGCGGCGTTTTGAATCTCGGCGGCCGTGAGATTGAAAGGCCCCGCTGCGCTGACCAGACCGCCGCTGTTGTCCAGACGGTTGCCGACGTAAGTCAGGCCGGCCTTGGCGCTGATCACGCCTTTGTCGCGGTTATCCAGTCGCGCGATATTCACGCTCAACTGCTGATCAGCCTGAACCACCCCGGCCCGGTTATCGGCCACATCGCCGCGTAACGCCAGTGTGCTTTTGCCGATGATTTTACCGTCGCGGTTATCCAGCGTACCGGCCTGCACATCGATGGCGCCTTTGGCCGAGATATCGCCCTTGTTGCGGTTGTCGAGCGTGCCGCTGATGCGTGTCGTCAGGCTGCCATCGCTGACCAGCGCACCACCCTGGCGGTTATCCAGACTCGCGGCTCTGACGAACACCGCAGCGCCCGAACCGAGCACACCGTCACGATTGTCCAGCGCACCGCGCAGATCGATCGACAGACCCAGATCACCGAGCACCTGGCCGCTGAGATTGTTCAGCACGCCGCCCGTGACGGTGATGTTTTTCGCGCTGAGCATGCCGCTCTGGTTGTTCAGGATTTGCGTGGCGTTGACGCTCAGGTTGCGGCTGGCGGCAAGACTTTTGCCGGCGTTATCAACGATCTGTGCGCTCAGGCTAAGATCGCCGTTGGCATTGCGGCTGCCGTCAGCATTGACGCCGGCCTCGATGGCGCCAGCGTTGGTCAACTGCCCGCCGGCGCTGAGGGTGATGCTGTCGCGTGCGGCGAGGGTCTGGCGGTTGGTCAGGTTGTCCTGGGTTTGCACGTTCAGCGCGGTGCCGGCGTAGATCGGACTTTTTGCATCAAGGCTGGCGGCTTTGACGTTGACCGCGCCGGTGGCCGAGGTGTCGGCCAGGCTCAACTGGCCGTTGGCGTCGAGCTGGATATCGCCGCCGCTGGCAATCAGTTTGCCGTCGAGTTTCACCCCGACGCCGGCTTCGGTGCCGACCAGTTTGATCGCCCCGGCGTACATGCCGCCGAGCGCCGAGGAATCGATCGCCAGTTGCGGTTTGGCGCTGCCGTCATCGGCGCGCGCGGTGGCATTCAGGCTGTCGGCATTGACGTCGTTGCGACCGGCAACAATCGCTAGGTTCTTTGCCTGAATCTGCGCGTTGATTTTCGCGCTGCGGGTGATGATCTCGAAGCGATCGACATTGCTCGCGTTAATGCCCGCGCCTTCAATCGCTACCGTGCCTTGATCGACCTGGAACCGGTCCAGCCGGCCGTTTTCGATTACCGGTTTACCGGTGGTGAGAGTGACGCGCGGCGAGTTGATGAAACCGCAACCGTTACAAGTGATGCCGTACGGGTTGGCGACGATCACCCGCGCCGATTGCCCCGCCACTTCGGTATAACCACGCAACTGGCTCGGATTACCGCTGATGACTTCGTTGAGAATCGCTTGCGCTGAACCGCTGTTCTTCAGGTTCGGGTTGCCGATGACGTGACCGCCCAGTTGCGTGTTCGACGTTTGTGCAGAACCGTTGTTGAGGATGACGCCCTGCGCGCCGACGTTGTAATCGTGGAACTGGTTGTGCGACAGACCGCTGGCATTGGGCGTGGCGATGTTGACGATCGGCACACCGTTGCCGGCGCGATCCAGCGTGGTGTTCGGGTTGGCGACGACAATGCCGTCGGCCTGCGCCCACAGCGGTTGCCAGAACATGACGTTCGCCAGCACAAAGGCCAGGCCGCGCTTGGGCATGCCAAGGAAAGTCTCCTGGTTGTTTGCGGCTGCGCGGGGCTGATCGGCGAGCGAGACGGGGTGACGAACGTCCATGTGGGCGATTCTCTAAAAAGTCGTTATCAGATGAAAAAGTCGAGGCGGAAATAGATCGGTGCTTCGCGCTCGGGCAGCGCATCCGGTCGTTCCAGGGAATGGGCAAAGGTCACGCTGGCGGCGACGTGCTGGCCGCGGGCGAACAGCTCCAGCGAGTTGCTCGACATGCGCCCGTGCTGATCGCCGTTGTAGCGATCGTTGGCGATCACACCCTGGTCGTAACCGAGGCTGGCGCCGTACTCGGCGAACACCGGTTGCAGCCAGTCGGCGCTCACCGGCCGGCTCCAGCGCAGATCGTTGCGCCAGTAGCCACCGCTGTCGCCGGACAGCGACTGGTCCTTGTAGCCACGGATCGATGACGATCCGCCGAGGCTGGTGCGCTGCGAACTGAACAGCACGTCTTCGCTGCGCTGACCGGTCATCAGGCTGCTGAAGCTGAACGACTCGCCCCACAGCTTGAACGGCTGCAAGTAGCTCAGGGTTGCGCTGTATTTGCGGTAGCGCGCTTCGGGTTCACCGGGACCCGGATCGTGGCTGCCCTGCGCATCGAAGGCGCCGATGCCCTCTTGCATGCCCGCGTCGAAGTTGACGAACGCACTGCCGATACGGCGGCCGTGGTTGAAGCCGAACTGCGCTTCGCTGATGCGGTTGCTGCTCAGCTTGAGCTTGCTGTCTTCGATAAAGTTGTTGGTGCGCAGGTACGACAGGCCGGCGCTGAGGGAAGTCTTGCTGACCGAATCGCGATGAATCACCCGCTCGGCGCGCAGCTGATGGTTTTCGCTGTCGCCGGTCTGCTTGAAGTTGTAGCCATTGGCGGCGATCTGCGAACGGTATTCGCTCTGGCTGTAGGTGTAGCTGAACGTCCACCAGCCCCACGGCAGGTTGTAATAGAGCATGGCGTTGTTGGAGGTGTGTTGATGGTCAGTCATCGCATCGTGGCCGCCGCGCAAGCTCAACTGATCGGCCAGGCCGAGCGGGCTGTCCCAGTCGAACGAAGTGCCCCACTGCTGTTCGCCGGTGCTGCGCTGGCCGTCGTTGCTGCGCGACAGCCCGGCGCGCCATGGCTTCTGCGGCGTGTTGGTCACGCGCACCTCACTACCGCCGACATTCTGCCCGGGGGCCAGCTCCATTTTTGCCTGATTGGACGGCAGGCGATTGAGCTGATCGACCATCTGCTCGATCTCGCGCAGGTTGACCAGTTCACCGGTCTTGCCGGGAAAGGCCATGGACAGTTCACGATCCGAGAGCCGACTGTTGTCGGTGCCCTTCATGCCTTCGAGCCGGCCTTCGACCACCAGCACTTGCAGATGCCCGCTGGACAGGTCCTGTTGCGGCAGATAGGCGCGGCTGGTGACCAGCCCCTTCTCGATGTAGTGATCGGTGATGACTTTGAGCAGCTCATTGAGCTGGGGCACGCCGAGGCATGCGCCGATGTAAGGCTTGAGCAGGCGTGTCTTTTCGCCCTCGCTCAGGCTGTCTGCGCCTTTGAGTTCGATGTGCTCGATCGGGAAACAGCGGCTATCGGTGGGAGTAGCCGGTTGCGCTGGCTTGAGATCTTTGCCGGGCAAATCCTTGAGTTCTTCGAGACGGCGCTGCTGCTCTTCGAGCAGGCGATTCTGGCGGTCGCGGATAAGGTCGGTTTCACCGGGAGTGGGTGCAGCAACGGCGAAATGAAGCGGAGAAAGGCACAGCAACGCTACGCACAACCGCGCCACGAGGGCGGGTGAGGACATGTTCGATCCCTCGAGACGAAAGCGACATCAAAATAGTGGCGCGATATTAGATGGCCATCATTTTGACGTCAAACTTATGTTCTACCATTGGTCGGGCTCGAGGCGATGTTGCGCGGGTAAAACCAGCACCTGCGTACAAGTGCAAAACCGTTGTTGGGCAGATAGTGAACGCTGCCCATTCGGCATTCAGTCATACCCACACACGATCACAAGGAGTTTTCATGAGCACCTTCAAGACCCGAGACGGCACCGAGATCTATTACAAGGACTGGGGCAGCGGCAAACCCGTGCTGTTCAGCCATGGCTGGCCACTGGATGCCGACATGTGGGAATACCAGATGGAATACCTGAGCAGCCGCGGCTACCGCACCATCGCTTTTGACCGTCGCGGGTTTGGCCGCTCTGATCAGCCGTGGACCGGTTACGACTACGACACTTTTGCCGATGACATCGCCGATTTGATCAATCATCTGGACCTGCGCGACGTGACCCTCGTCGGCTTCTCCATGGGTGGCGGTGACGTCAGCCGTTACATCGCCCGGCATGGCAGCGAGCGCGTGGCGGGGTTGGTGTTGTTGGGTGCGGTGACGCCGCTGTTCGGCAAGAAGCCCGACTTCGCCCAAGGCGTCGACAAGTCCGTGTTCGACGGGATCAAGGCTGGCCTGCTGAAGGACCGCGCGCAGTTCATCGCCGATTTTGCCGCGCCGTTCTATGGCACCAATCAAGGCCAGACGGTTTCCGACGGGGTGCTCACGCAGACCCTGAACATCGCCCTGATGGCGTCCTTGAAAGGTACGGTGGATTGCGTCACCGCGTTTTCGGAAACCGACTTCCGCCCGGACATGACCAAGGTTGATGTGCCGACGCTGGTAATCCACGGTGACGGTGACCAGATCGTACCGTTCGAAACCACCGGCAAACAGGCCGCTGCGCAGATCAAGGGCGCCGAGCTGAAAGTCTACGCGGGTGCGCCGCACGGTTTCGCCGTGACTCATGCACAGGCGTTGAATGAAGATTTGCTCGCGTTCCTGCAACGCTGATAAATCGACATGAACGAGAAGAGCCCGCCCGTGTGCGGGCCTTCTTTTTTCTGCTGTGCTATTTATTGGCTTGTATCGACTCTCGGGAAGGACAATCCATGTTGCGGATACTTGGAAGGGCTTCATCGATCAACGTGCGCAAAGTGCTGTGGACGTGTGCCGAATTGGGCATTCCGTTCGAGCGCGAAGACTGGGGATCGGGGTTTCAGTCGACGCATACAGCGGAGTTTCTCGCGCTCAATCCGTGCGCAATGGTGCCGGTGATTCAGGACGATGATTTCACCCTGTGGGAATCGAACACGATCATTCGTTATCTGGTGGCGCGTTATGGCGGCGCGGCGCTTTATCCCGTTGAAGCGCGGGCGCGGGCGCAAGTTGATCAGTGGATCGATTGGCAGGCTTCGGAGCTGAACCGGTCGTGGTCGTATCCGCTGATGGCGCTGGTGCGCAAGTCCCCGGATTACCAGGACAGCGCTGCGCTGGCCGCCGGTTGTCGGGACTGGGCGCGGAACATGGAGATTCTTGATCGCCAGTTGCAGAAGACCGGGGGTTACGTCAGCGGGGAGGCGTTTTCTCTGGCGGACATTCCGATCGGGCTGTCGGTGAATCGCTGGTTCGAAACGCCGCTGGCGCATCCTGATTTCCCTGCGGTCAGCGCTTATTACGAGCGGTTGAGTTTGCGTGAGGGGTATCGGTTGTATGGGCGTAATGGTACGCCGTGAGCCTTTGAATCTGGCCGCGAGGCTCTTGAATCTGTGGGAGCCAGCCTGCTGGCGATGGCTTTCTTCCGGGCGGTGAGCTTTTTTGGTTTGGGGACATATCCGTTGCTGCGGGTGCTGCGGCTGGCGGTTTCGCCCTTACGGCGAGTCCCTTTTTCAAACGCCAAAAAGGAACCAAAAGGCTTTGCTCCTACGTACGGCCCTCGCAGGCTCGGGTCCCTTCGCTCCGGGATCGATCCGGGCGCAGCGGCTACGGTTTGCTTCGCTGCACCTACTTCCGCTGTGTCTGGCTGCGCCAGACGGTCGCTGCGCTCCCACGCCCGGATCAATCCCTCCACTCAGCCTTCCGATGTCGCTGGTTAGGCAAGATCAAGATCAAGAGCACTCGAGCTGGCGCTCATTGTTGAGTGGTTAGAAGCGGTTGTTCGGCTTGGGATTTGTGGTGTGGCTGCCCCTCACCCCAGCCCTCTCCCCTAGGAGAGGGAGCCGATTTGGGTTGGCTTCGAATGTGGAGTACGACTCGGTATCGCAAGTCGGCGTACCTCTCACATCCACCCCGATCAGTCCCCTCTCCCTTCGGGAGAGGGCTAGGGTGAGGGGCTTTTGATTCTGCCCCCAAGCGATGGCAGCGCGTCAGCCAAGCATTCTCTTTGCTGGTCCACCCAATCCAAACTGTGGGAGCCAGCCTGCTGGCGATAGCGGCGTTCAGATAAAGCAACTGCAACTGACACTCCGCCTTGGCAAACAGTCTCGCTCCTGCAGGGGTCGTTGTTTGCATGGCTATCTGTTTTTGAACGCCTCGCGCCGTGCCTGGCGTTCGGCGACGTAAGCCGCTTGCGGCTGGCTGATCAGATCTTCACGGCGCAATGGTTCGCCGCAATGCGCGCACACCGGCCCGAGGCCTGCGGGGTGGTTGCAGGGTTTGTGGGTGAAGACCACCGCCAGTTCTTCCTCGGGGGCTTTGCACCAGGTTTCGCCCCAGGCGCGCAAGGCCAGGATCACTGGGTAGAAGGCTTCGCCTTTCGCGGTGAGGTGATATTCGTAGCGTTTCGGCCGTTCGTTGTACAAACGCCGCTCGACCAGTCCGTCCGCCTCCAGGCACTTGAGGCGCGTGGCGACCATCTGTGGGGTGCCACCGGTCTGCGCCTGGATCTCGTCGTAGCGATGGTTGGCCATGAACAACTCGCGCAGAACCAGCACGGTCCAGCGATCACCGACGATGTTTTCGGCCCGTGAAATCGGGCACAGAGTGTCGGGTGCGCTATGGTTTTCAGCCATCGGGGCTTGCCTCTTCTTCAGTTACTATGATTATCATATCAACAAGATGCCGGGACAAGCCCTGCGCACCGCTCTTTCCTTTTGCCGGAGCAAGCCGCCATGTCACACCCTCTCTACCCGCTGGACCGCACTGCCTATCTTTTGGTCGACCCGTACAACGATTTCCTTTCCGAGGGTGGCAAGGTTTTCCCTTTGCTCAAACCCATGGCCGAGCAGAACGGTCTGCTCGACAACCTGCGCAAACTCGACCGCGCGGTGCGCAGCCTGCGCATTCCGGTGGTGATCGTACCGCATCATCGTTGGGAAAAAGGCGATTACGAAAGCTGGGATCACCCCACGCCTACGCAGTGCAAGATCATGCACATGCATCATTTCGCCCGCGGTGAATGGGGTGGTGAATGGCATCCGGAGTTCACCCCGCAGGACGGCGACATTGTCGTTCAGGAACATTGGGGCTCAAGCGGTTTTGCCAACACCGACCTGGATTTTCGCCTGAAGCAGAAAGGCATCACTCACGTCATCATTGTCGGCCTGCTGGCCAATACCTGCATCGAAGCCACTGCCCGCTATGCAGCGGAACTCGGCTACCACGTCACGCTGGTCCGCGATGCGACCGCCGCATTCAAAGAAGAGATGATGCACGCCGCCCACGAGCTCAACGGTCCGACCTTCGCCCATGTCATTACCGACACCGAGGCGTTGATCGCCAGCCTCGAGTCGCAATAAGCCCACGCCTGACCGCGGCTGAGTTGCAGCCGCGGTCAGGCATCTGCCGGCACCACCCCACGCTCTTCCAGCAAGCGCACGAACATGCTCAAGCTGCGCGACACCGTGCCGCGACGCCAGACCAGCCACGTGGTCAGGTAACGAAAATCCGCAGTCAATGGCCAGACGCTGACGGTTGCGCTGCCGGGCATGCTTTGCAGCATTTTGCGCGGCATCAGCGCCAACCCGGCGCCGGCACTGACGCAGGCGAGCATGCCGTGGTAGGACTCCATTTCGAAGATCTTGCCCGGCACGGCGGCGTCGGTGCTGAACCATTTTTCGAAGTGATGGCGATAAGAGCAGTTGGAACGAAAGGCGTAGATGTTTTCGCCGTTCACATCTGCCGCACGCTGGACGGGCGCATGGTTGAGCGGCGCGATGATGACCATTTCTTCCTCGAAGGCCGGCACGCCTTCCAGGGTTGGATGCAGCACCGGGCCATCGACGAACGCCGCCGCGAGGCGCCCGGCCAGCACGCCGTCGATCATGGTCCCCGATGGACCGGTCGACAGGTCCAGATCGACTTTTGGATGCAGTTGGTTATACGCCGCCAGCAGTTCGGGAATGCGCACCGCCGCCGTGCTTTCCAGCGATCCCAGGGGAAACGCACCCTGCGGTTCTTCACCCGCCACCGTTGCCCGCGCCTCCTGCACGAGATCGAGAATCCGCCGCGCGTACTCGAGAAAACTCCACCCGGCCGGTGACAGGCGCAAACGGCTTTTCTCGCGGATAAACAGATCGACGCCCAGGTCTTGCTCCAGTTGCTTGATCCGCGTGGTCAGGTTCGACGGCACGCGATGAATTTGCGCGGCTGCGGCGCTGATGCTGCCGTGCTCGGCGACGGCTTTGAAGATTTCCAGTTGCACCAGATCCACAGGCATTCTCCAATCGTGAAAGAAACGATCTTTATTATTCAGTTTCCAGAAAACAAACGCCACCCTACTCTAGGCCCATCCACTGAACACGCAGGACGACGCCATGAGCCAGATTTCCAGCCAGACCCACGCCATTTCGATCAACCCAGCCACCGGTGAGCAGATCGGCCACTACGCCTTCGAATCCGCTGTCGCCCTTGATGCTGCGCTGACCCGCGCCGCTTACGGCTTCGGTAAGTGGAAGCGCAAGCCGTTGCAGGATCGCTCTCGCTTGCTGACTGCCCTCGCCGGCTCGCTGCGCGACACCGCCGACGCCATGGCGACCATGATCACCCTCGAGATGGGCAAGCCGATTGCTCAGGCCCGTGGTGAAATCGAAAAATGCGCCAAGCTCTGCGAGTGGTACGCCGAACACGGCCCGGCCATGCTCGACGCCGAACCGACTCAGGTCGAGGGCGGCAAGGCCCGTATCGAATACCGTCCACTCGGGCCGATTCTGGCGGTGATGCCGTGGAACTTCCCGATCTGGCAAGTGCTGCGCGGCGCCGTGCCGGCGCTGATCGCTGGCAACACTTATGTGCTCAAGCATGCGCCGAACGTGATGGGCAGCGCCTACCTGCTGCGCGACGCGTTCACCCGCGCCGGTTTCGCCGAGGGTGTGTTTGAAGTGATCAACGTCACGCCAGAAGGCGTATCGACCGCCATCGCCGACCCGCGCATTGCTGCGGTCACGCTGACCGGTAGCGTCCGCGCTGGTATGGCCATCGGTGCTCAGGCCGGTGCTGCCCTGAAAAAATGCGTGCTGGAACTGGGCGGCTCCGACCCGTTCATCGTGCTCAATGACGCTGACATCGATGAAGCCGTGCAGGCTGCCGTGATCGGTCGCTATCAGAACTCCGGTCAGGTCTGTGCGGCGGCCAAGCGTCTGATCATCGAGGAAGGCGTGGTCGAGGAGTTCACGCGTAAATTCGTCGAAGCCACACGTCAGTTGAGGGTCGGCGATCCATTGGCCGCCGACACTTACATCGGCCCGATGGCGCGTTTCGACCTGCGCGATGAACTCGACCAGCAAGTACGCGACACCCTCGAAGAAGGCGCGACGCTGCTGCTCGGCGGCGGTAAAGCGGCAGGCCCGGGCAATTATTACGTGCCTACCGTACTGTCGAACGTCACCGACCGCATGACCTCATTCAAACAGGAGCTGTTCGGCCCGGTTGCCTCGATCATCACCGCCCGCGACTGCGCGCACGCCGTAGCGCTGGCCAACGACAGCGAATTCGGCCTGACCGCGACGATCTACACCGCCAACGTGCCACTCGCTCAGCAACTGACCAGCGAACTGGACACCGGCGGCGTGTTCATCAACGGCTACTCCGCCAGCGACCCGCGCGTGACCTTCGGCGGCGTGAAGAAAAGCGGTTTCGGCCGCGAGCTTTCACACTTCGGCGTCCGCGAGTTCTGCAACGCGCAGACTGTGTGGCTGGATCGTAAATAACCCTGTAACCAACCTGCTGGCGATTTGCAGCTGATCAGTTGAAATGTTTTGGCTGACAGACCGCTATCGCGAGCAGGCTCACTCCTACAGGTACTGCGTTTCAGCTCTTGTGGACACAACATAAAACACTGTGGGAGCCAGTCTGCTGGCGATGGCGGCGGGTCAGTCGAATCAACTTTGACTGGTTAACCGCTATCGCGAGCAGGCTCACTCCTACAGGTACTGCGTTTCAGCTCTTGTGGACACAACACAAAACACTGTGGGAGCCAGCCTGCTGGCGATGGCGGCGGGTCAGTCGAATCAACTTTGACTGGTTAACCGCTATCGCGAGCAGGCTCACTCCTACAGGTACTGTGTTTCAGCTCTTGTGGACACAACATAAAACACTGTGGGAGCCAGCCTGCTGGCGATGGCGGCGGATCAGCCGAATCAACTTTGGCTGGTTAACCGCTATCGCGAGCAGGCTCGCTCCTACAGGTACTGCGTTTCAGCTCTTGTGGACACAACACAAAACACTGTGGGAGCCAGCCTGCTGGCGATGGCGGCGGTCAGTGCTTACAAATACTTCAACCAGGCCAGATCCCGACGGCGCGCCTTCAAGTCCGAAAACCAGCGCACGGCCGGGAACAGTGCAATTGCCAGAATGATTGCGGCCAGCCAGATTGCCGCCACCGACGAAAAACCAAAATAGCTGCCCTGATTCAGCCCGAACAGCGCTACGCCAATCAGGTACAGCACTTTCAACACGTACAAGTGCAGCAGATAGAAAAACATCGGTGCCGAACCGAACACGGTCAGCCAGCGAATCCAGCGCCGCTCCTGCACGCGTTCGAACGCCAATAGCAGCAACAAGCCGATACTCACTGTCAATGCAATAAACAGCAGCGACGGCGGGTACTTGGTGATGTTGAAAAAGCTCATCAACGTTTGCACCAGCGTGTCGCCTGCGGCCCATGGCTTTTCCCCGTAACCGTTGAGCAGCCGCAGCGCGACAAAACCAAGCAGCCCTGCGCTACCGGCGATCAGCAGGCGCCGTTGCCGCACAACGGCGTCGACGCCGCGGGCAAACCACGGCCCCAAGGCGTAGCCCAGACCGATCACACCGATCCACGGCAACAACGGATAGGAGGTGCGCAGACGCAAGCTATCGTTGACGTCGATCCAGCCACGATCATGCAGGATCGCCCAAGGCACATGCAGCGCCGATTCCAGCGGGAAATGCACGCCGTCGAGCAGGTTGTGACCGGCGATGATCAGCACACTCAACGTCAGCAATAGCGCGCGCGGCAGCCAGACCAGTGCCGACAAGGCGATCATGCTCAAGCCGATCGCCCAGATCACTTGCAGATAAATTACGCTTGGCGGCAGCTGGAACGTCCAGGCAAAGTTGACCAAGGTGAATTCCAGCACCACCAGAAACAACCCGCGCTTGAACAGAAACGCGCTGACATCCGCCTTGCCGGCATATTTCTCCCCGAACAGCCACGCCGACAACCCGGTCAGCAGCACGAACACCGGGGCGCACAGATGCGCCAGGGTGCGACTGAAGAACAGCGCCGGCTCAGTGCTGGCAATGTCCATCGGATCGCCAACCTGACGGTGCAGCAGGAAGGTTTCACGCACGTGGTCGAGCAACATGAACAGGATCACCAGCCCCCTGAGCGCATCGATGGACAACAGTCGGCCGGACGTAACCGGAGCAGAACGGGACAGCGCAATCGTCATGGATATTTCACACTCGAAGGAAAGACACCAGGCGGGAGCGACTGGCCGCCTGAAAAACTGCGTTACCTTATAACATTAAAAACGCAACATCCAAACACGATCGAGAGTGATTCTCAGGAATTATCCATCGCATGCCCCGTTGCATTTGCCCAATCGCCTCAGACTTCTATAGTGATCAAGTCTCCCCTGCCCTTGCGGCTGATTGCCGAGCGTGGTCCATGGTCAACACCGAACGCCTGATCATCTGCGAGCACTGCGACTGCGTTTATCAAAAAGTCGTCCTCGCCAAACACCAGAAAACTCTCTGCGTACGCTGCGGCGGCGTCTTGCAGCGCTACAACGGCCTGACCATCGAACAGCGCCTGGCACTGACCTTCACGGCCGCGATGCTGTGGCTGTTCGCCAATTTCTACCCGGTGATGAGCATCAGCCTCAAAGGCCTGAAGAACAGCGCCACGCTGTGGGATTCGGTGCTGGCACTGAGTCAGGGGCCGATCACCTTCATCGCCATGGTTGCGGCGATCGCGATCATCATCGCCCCGGCCTTTCAATTGGTGTTGCTGATCTGGGTGCTGGGCTTTGCCCTGACGTCGCGACGGGCACCAGGCTTCAAGCTGTCGATGCGCTGGCTGGAAACCTTGCGTCCGTGGAGCATGCTTGAGGTGTGCCTGCTGGGTGCAATGGTCGCGGTGTTCAAACTCGCCGGGCTGCTCGATGTGCTGCCGGGCATTGGCCTGTTCGCTCTGGCGGCGCTGAGCCTGATGATGATCCGCATTGCCGGGCGCGACATCCGTGAACTGTGGGATATTTTATGAAGCGTCCACCGACCGCCGCCGAGCTCAACCTGTGCCTGTGCCACAGTTGCGGCCTGGCCTGCGATATGCGCGACGAACCGCATTATTGCCCGCGCTGCGATGCGCCACTGCACCGACGCAAGACCCATTCGCTGACGCGCACCTGGGCGTACATGCTCGCCGCGCTGGCATTTTACGTGCCGGCCAATCTGCTGCCGGTGATGAACACGCTGATGCTCGGCAGCGGCGCCGACAGCACGATCATGAGCGGCGTGCTGGAGTTCTGGGAAGCCGGTGCCTGGGACATTGCCCTGATCATTTTCATCGCCAGTATTGCCGTGCCGGGGATCAAGTTCGTCGCCCTGACCTTGCTGCTGATCACCGTGCAGCGCGACAGCGCCTGGGCGCGCAAGGAGCGCTCGAAGCTGTACCGTTTCGTCGAGCTGATCGGTTATTGGTCGATGCTCGATGTGCTGGTGGTGGCGCTGGTCGCCGCGCTGGTGAAATTCCAGACGCTGGGCGACATCGAGCCACGACCGGGCATTCTGTTTTTCGGCCTGGTCGTGGTGTTTACCATGCTCGCGGCGATGAGCTTCGATCCGCGCCTGATCTGGGACAAGGACACCGACGACAGCGTCAGCGACGCTGAGCCGCCAGCAGCACCTGTAACGGATGACGCAACGCCTGATCCGACTGGCGCTTGACCTGGCTGCGGCACGAATAGCCGGTCGCCAGCGCTTCGCCCTGCTCCGCCGATGCGTCGACCTGGCGCGCCCAGGACTGCTCGTAAATCAGCGCCGAGGTCTGACGATTGCGCGCCTCGTGGCCGTAAGTGCCGGACATGCCGCAGCAGCCGGTGGCCTGGGTTGTCAGTTTCAATCCGGCACGCTCGAACACCTGCTCCCATTGGCGGGTCGCAGCGGGCGCATTGGTTTTCTCGGTGCAATGGGCGAGCAGACGGAATTTTGCTTCGCTGTGCGGCGGCACCTGCTCGGGCATCACCTTGAGCAACCATTCCTGTACCAGTTGAACTTCCGGGCAATCCTGCAGGCCGGGAACCTTGAGATATTCCTGGCGATACACCAGCGTCATCGCCGGGTCGAGGCCCAGCAACGGCACGCCGACATCCGCCAATTCACGCAACTGCCGCGCATTGCGCAGCGCCGCACGGTTGAACGCCGAAAGAAAGCCCTGCACATGCAACGGTTTGCCGTTGGCGCTGAAGGGCGCCAGGTAAACCTGATAGCCCAGGCGCGAAATCAATTCGACCAGATCCGCCAGCAGCGGCGCTTCGAAATAGCGGGTGAACGCGTCCTGCACGATCACCACGCTGCGTTCACGCTGCGCCAGTGTCAGCGCCGACAGCGTCGCAGCGGTTGCCGGCTGCACCTGCCAGCGGCGCATCGCGGCGTGAAAATCGAAACGGCTGAGCAACGGCACATCGACCATGCCACCGACTCGCTCGAGCACTCCGCGCACCCACGTCGCACCCATCAAGCCGTTGTACAGCGCCGGAATTCGCGCCATGTACGGAATGCTGTACTCCAGCGAAGCAATCAGATAATCCCGCGCCGGACGCAGATACCGCGTGTGGTACAGCTCAAGAAAACGCGAACGAAAATCCGGCACGTTGACCTTGACCGGGCATTGCCCCGCGCAGGATTTGCACGCCAGACAACCGGCCATGGCGTCATAGACTTCATGGGAAAAATCCGCCGACTGCGCCCGCGTGTTGCGCCAGCGCTGCCATAACGTCGCAAAAAACGCCGGTCGGCGAATCGCCCCGGACAACACGTCGACACCCGCCTCACCCTGCAACCGCAGCCACTCGCGGATCAACGAGGCGCGGCCCTTGGGCGATTGTGCGCGCTCGCGGGTGGCTTTCCACGACGGGCACATGGCGTCATCGGGATCGAAGTTGTAGCAGGCGCCGTTGCCGTTGCAATGCATCGCCGCGCCGTAGTCCTGCCAGACCTTCTCGTCGATCTGTCGATCAAGTTCGCCGCGCAGGGTCACTTCATCGATTTTCAGCAAGGCCGCATCGGTGTTGGCCGGCGTGGCGATCTTGCCGGGGTTGAACTGATTGAACGGGTCAAACGCGGCCTTCAGCGCTTGCAGTGCCGGGTACAACTCGCCGAAAAACGCCGGCGCGTATTCCGAGCGCAGGCCTTTGCCGTGCTCGCCCCAGAGCAGCCCGCCGTAACGCTGAGTCAGCGCGGCAACGCCGTCCGATACCGGGCGCACCAGTGCCGCTTGCTGCGGGTCTTTCATGTCGAGAATCGGCCGCACGTGCAGCACGCCGGCATCGACGTGGCCGAACATGCCGTACTGCAAGCCGTGGCTGTCGAGCAGATCGCGCAGCTCGGCGATGTACTCGGCCAAGTGCTGCGGTGGCACCGCGGTGTCCTCAACAAACGGCTGCGGCCGCGCTTCGCCGGCGACGTTGCCAAGCAGACCCACCGCGCGTTTACGCATGCCATAGACCTTGTTCACCGCCGCGCGACCGACCGCCAGCGTGTGGCCCAAGCGCTCGACGGTGCGGTCTGTGCTCAAATGCTCGACAAACGCAGCGACGCGAGCTTGCAATTCATCCGGATCGTCACCGCAGAATTCGACCAGATTGATACCCAACGTCGGCCGCTCGGCGCTGGCCGGGAAATACTCGGCAACGCCGTGCCAGACAATGTCCTGCATCGCCAGCAGCAACACTTTCGAGTCCACGGTTTCGATCGACAGCGGCTTGAGCGCCATCAACGCGCGCGCATCGCGCAGCGCGTCCATGAAACCGGCGTAGCGGATGTTCACCAGCATCGTGTGCTTGGGAATCGGTAGCACATTCAGCCGCGCCTCGACGACAAACCCAAGCGAACCTTCGGCGCCGCACAAAACGCTGTTGAGGTTGAAACGGCCATCCGCCTCACGCAGGTGCGCGAGGTCGTAACCGGTCAGACAGCGGTTCAGATCGGGAAAGCGCTGTTTGATCAGTTCGCCCTGCTCATCGATGATCTGCCGCGCGCAGCGATAGACTTCACCGACCCGGTCATCACGCGCGCACAGCGTCTGCAGCTCGCTTTCCTCCAGCGGCTGAGCGTGCAAGCGCTCGCCGCCACGCAAAATCATGTCGAGTTCCAGTACATGGTCGCGGGTCTTGCCGTAGGTGCAACTGCCCTGGCCGCTGGCATCGGTGTTGATCATGCCGCCGACGGTGGCACGGTTGGACGTCGACAGCTCCGGGGCGAAAAACAGCCCGGAGGATTTCAGTGCGGCGTTGAGCTGATCCTTGACGACCCCGGCCTGCACCCGCACCCAGCGCTGCTGGACGTTGATTTCGAGAATGCGGTTCATGTGCCGCGACAGGTCGACGACGATGCCGTCCGTCAGCGACTGGCCATTGGTGCCGGTGCCGCCGCCGCGTGGCGTGATCACCACGTGCTGATGTGCCGGCTCGGCGATCAGCTTCGCCACCCGCGCGACATCGTCGGTATCCATCGGGAACACCGCCGCTTGGGGCAGACGCTGATAGATCGAGTTATCGGTGGCCAGTACCACGCGACTGGCGTAATCGGCGCTGATTTCACCGCGAAAGCCGCTGGCCTTGAGGGCGTTGAGGAACGCCTGATAATCGGCAGTGAGGGTGCTTGCGGGCGACAGCTGGGCAATCATCGGTCAAGGGATCTCGGTCAAAAACGGGCCGTGTGGCGCTGAACAGTTGTACGCAACGAATGATTGCGTCAGGCTCCGCCATCTCAGGGTGCCCATGTTCATTGCTGAACGACTCAGGGACAACCGTAAATTCGACCCGCTATCGATGACTTTTGCGAATGAATCCGCGCACACTCACGCCGTCCATGTCGTTATTGCTGGCTTTCGAGGCCGCCGCCCGCCACGAAAGTTACACCCGCGCCGCCCACGAACTGTCGCTGACCCAAAGTGCGGTCAGCCGTCAGGTTCAGATTCTGGAAAAAATGCTCGGCATGCGCCTGTTCAATCGCGAAGGCCGGCAAGTGGTGCTGACCGACGTCGGGCGCCTGTATCAGCGGGAGCTGGCCGAAGCGCTCGGGCAGATACGCAGCGCTACGCTGCAGGCGATGGCATTCGGGTCGGGCATTCATAGCCTGCGCCTGGCGACGCTGCCGACCTTCGGCTCGAAATGGTTGCTGCCGCGCCTCAAGGATTTCTACACCGCGCATCCTGGCATGACCGTGCATCTGCATTCACGCATCGAAGCGATCGATTTTGATACCAGCGAAATCGACGCGGCGATCTGCGTCGGTGGCGGCGACTGGCCGGGGCTGACCGCCCTGCCCCTGCATACCGAAGAACTGGTGGTGATCGCCAGCGCGCAATTGTCCGCCGTCGAGCACGACGACGCCGAACGGCACATCGCCGGGCAACTGCTGCTCAACGTCAGCAGCAACGCTCAGGCATGGGCGGAATGGTTCAGCCAGCGCGGCTTGCCCCATCGCAGCATGCGCATCGGGCCGAGCTTTGAAATGACCTCGCACCTGATTCAAGCGGTACGGGCCAATATTGGTGTGGGACTGGTGCCGCGGATTCTGGTCGAGGATGAATTAACGAATGGCGAGCTGCTGCAACTGGGCGAGCCGATCACCAGTCGGCGCAGCTACTATCTGGTGTATCCGCCGCGTAATGAGAAGTTGCCGTCGCTGACGGCGTTTCGGGACTGGCTGATAAAAACGTTGTGACTGAGGACGCCAATCGCGAGCAGGCTCACGCCTACAGGGAACGCTTTCCAAATGCAGGAGTGAGCCTGCTCGCGATGGCGTCGCCGCAGACGCCTCAAAACCTCGGCTTGACCGCCCTCCAGTCCGGCTTGTACCGCTGCATCTGCCGCACATCGTCGCGCTGGCGAATCCCGCACGTCAGGTATTGATCATGCAGCTTGCCCAACTGCTCATGATCCAGCTCGAGCCCGAGCCCCGGCGCGCGGCTGATCTTCACGCAACCATCGACAATCGGCAGCTTGCCGCCCTTGATCACCTCCTCGTCCGGCTCCTGCCATGGGTAATGAGTGTCGCAGGCGTAATCCAGATTCGGCACGGCCGCCGCGACATGCGCCATGGCCATCAGGCTGATACCCAGGTGCGAGTTGGAATGCATCGACACACCGAGGCCGAACACCTCGCACATTTTCGCCAGGGTCTGGGTGTCACGCAGGCCGCCCCAATAGTGGTGGTCGGCGAGCACGATCTGCACGCTGTTCTGCGCGACGCTGCGGCGAAACTCGTCGAAATCGGTGACCACCATATTGGTCGCCAGCGGCAGGCCGGTGCGCTTGTGCAGTTCCGCCATACCGTCGAGACCCGGCGTCGGGTCTTCGTAATATTGCAGATCATCACCGAGCAATTCAGCCATGCGAATCGAGGTTTGCAGTGACCAGTTGCCATTTGGATCGATGCGCAGCGGATAGCCGGGGAAGGCCTTTTTCAGCGCCTTGATGCAGGCCACTTCGTGCTCCGGCGGCAGCGTACCGGCCTTGAGCTTGATGCTCTTGAAACCGTACGCCTCGATCATCCGCGCCGCTTGCGCGACGATTTGTTGTTCGCTGAGCGCTTCGCCCCAGTCATCCGGTTTGTAAGGCGAATCGACGTGCTGCGCGTATTTGAAAAACAGGTAGGCGCTGAAAGGCACTTCTTCGCGGATTGCGCCGCCGAGCAAGTCCACCAGCGGTACGTTCAGGTAGTGCGCCTGAAGATCGAGAAACGCCACTTCGAATGCCGAGTACGCGTTGCTCACCGCTTTGCTGGCGTGGGAACCCGGCGCCAGCTCGGCTCCGGCCAGACTGACAGGCTTATGCGCCGCCACCGTCGCTTGCACGATCGCACGCAACTGGTTGAGGTTGAACGGGTCGAGGCCGATCAGTTGCGCCTGCACTTGTTGCTGGATCGCCAGCGCCGGGGCGTCGCCATAACTTTCGCCCAGGCCGATGTAGCCGTTGTCGCTTTCGATCTCGATGATCGAGCGCAGGGCATAAGGTTCGTGGATGCCACTGGCGTTGAGCAGCGGCGGATCACGAAAGGCAATCGGGGTGACCGTGACACGGGTGATTTTCAAGATGATGCTCCTGACAGATCAACAATCGATTCAGTGGCTCGCGGCCGGGCTGGCCGTCGCGACGACGGCGGTTTCGTCAGCGGGCTTTGCCGGGGTTTTGTCTTTGGCGCCCGGCGCCGTACGGGCGAAGAAAATCACCACCGCAGCGATCAGCGAAGTCGCCGCCAGGCCATACAGTCCGCCCTCGATCGAGCCGGTGGTTTGCTCGAGAATGCCGAACGCCGTCGGCGCAACGAAGCCGCCGAGATTGCCGATGGAATTGATCAGCGCGATCACCGCCGCCGCGATGCGCGCATCGAGATAGCTCTGCGGGATCGGCCAGAAGAGCGCCGATGCGGCTTTGAAGCCAATCGCCGCAAAGCAGATGGCAACGAAGGCGAAGACCGGGCCGCCGATGGTCGACATGAACATGCCGATGGCGGCGATCACCAGGGTCAGAGCGACCCACGCCTGCTGGAATTTCCATTTGCCGGCCATCGCGGCGAACCCGTACATGGCGACAATCGAAATGATCCACGGAATCGAATTGAGCAGACCGACCTGGAAGTCGCCGAGATTGCCCATCTTCTTGATCATGCTCGGCAGCCAGAACGTCGCGCCGTAAATGGTCAGGGCAATCGAGAAGTAAATGAAGCAGAACAGCGCGATCTGCCGATCCGCCAGCAGCTTGAACATTGACGGCTTGCTCACCTGCACCGCTTCGCGGGCACGCTGCTCTTCGGCAATCGCTGCGACCAGCGCTTCACGCTCGTCTTCGCTCAGCCACTTGGCCTGACGCGGATGCGATTGCAGCCAGAACCAGACGAACGCGCACAGCACCACCGACGCGGCGCCCTCGATCAGAAACATCCACTGCCAGCCGTGCAAGCCCAGGCCACTGATGTGCAGCAACGCACCGGACACCGGGCCGGAGATCACCGAGGCAATCGCCGAGCCGCTGAGAAATACTGCCATGGTCTTGCCACGTTCGGAGGCTGGCAGCCATTGCGTGAAGTAATAAATGATCCCCGGAAAGAACCCCGCCTCGGCCGCGCCGAGAATGAAGCGCAGCACATAGAAGCTGGTTTCACCGCGCACGAACGCCATAGCCATGGCGGCCGCGCCCCAGGTGAACATGATCCGCGTCAGCCATACCCGTGCGCCGTATCGCTGCAGCAGCATGTTGGAAGGTACTTCGAACAATGCGTAGCCGATGAAGAACAGCCCGGCACCCAGACCATAGGCCGCAGCCCCGATACCCAGATCGGTTTCCAGATGACTGCGAACAAAGCCGATGTTGACCCGATCGATGTAGTTGACGATGAACATCACCACGAACAGCGGCAGCACGTGGCGCTTTACCTTGGCGGCGGCGCGGGCGAGCACCGTGACGTCCGCTGGACTCTGCAGGGTTTTCAAGGGGCGACTCCCGATCTTGTTGTTTTTAGGAATGGCGTGAAGCGATGGATCGATCATGGACGCCACGTATTGATCCCGTCTAATCTAACTTGGCATTCGATTGATACCCGGATTAGATCAATGTTCGAACTGACCCAACTACGCTGCTTCACCACTGTCGCTACCGAACTGAATTTTCGCCGCGCCGCCGAACGGCTGAACATGACCCAACCGCCATTGAGCCGGCAGATCCAGCTGCTTGAGCATCATCTTGGCGTGGAGTTGTTTACCCGCAGCACCCGCAGCGTTGCGCTGACTGCCGCCGGGCGCGCATTTTTCATCGAAGCGCAGAATTTGCTCGAGCGCGCCCAGCAGGCAGCAATTACCGCGCGGCGTTTTGCCGAGGGTGATATTGGTTCGGTAAACATCAGTTTCGTCGGCAGCGCGGTGTATGAGTTTTTGCCCAAGGTGATCGCCGAGGCAAGGCTGAAACAGCCGCAGGTGAAAATCGATCTGAGCGAGATGAACACCTATCAGCAACACGAAGCCCTGCGCGCGCGACGCATCGACCTGGGCATCGCCCGCGCGCCGCTGCTGGAGCCGGGCTACGCCACCGAATGCCTGGTCCGCGAGCCGTTTGTGCTGGCCGTGCCGAGTGCGCATCCGTTGGCAACCGCCGCCGAAGTGCTGGTGAGCGATCTGGACCAACAACCGTTTCTGATGTACTCCCACGCCGCCTATCCACCGTTCAACGAACTGCTGACCGGCATGCTGCGCTCGGCGCGGGTCGCACCGGACTATGTGCAGTGGCTGGGTTCATCGCTGACGATTCTGGCGTTGGTCAACGCCGGCATGGGCCTGGCGCTGGTACCGCGTTGCGCGACCAGCGTGGTGTTCAAGAACGTGGTGTTTCGCGATATTGATCTGGGCGAAGGGGTGCAGAGCGAACTGCACCTGATCTGGCGGGAGAACAATGACAACCCGGCGTTTGCGATGCTGCTGGAAGCGATTCGCCGGGCTGTGGTGCAAGGTTGGGGATAGTGATCTATCTTGCCGGCCGGCGCTTGAGCGGAGGCGGCGCGCTCGGCCCCTTGATCAATGGCACCTCCAGCATTTTTCCATCCGGCCCGACGAAGAGGCGCTCTAAATGTTTTGGCATGGGTTGTGGTGCTCTGGCAGTCGGCATGCGGATCCCTCTGATGTAGGGCTGAATTCAACCCATTTGACGTTCGCGGAATCTATCAACAAAAACTCAGCACCATAAGAGGCCGGTTGGCCATCATCGTTGAGCCAGCGAGGGTATTGCATCACGAAGTGACCGCTGACTGATTCTCTTGGCCACTCCACCGGCCAGCCCAGGACGCGCCTTTCATCGTTCAAGTGCAAGGTAATGAAACGCTCATATTGCGCAAAGGCGCAGAACCACTCGCTAGGGTAAGAAGATTGTTTCGTGACGTTTCTCTTGCGTAACCACGCGTGCAATTTATCGCCGGTGGCCAGATAACACGCGAGAAGTCCGAGCATCAGCGAAAAAGCGCTTGCCCACGCTGTTTCTGCCCTTGCGTCCCATTGCCCAATGGACAAACCTTTTGAGCCAATCCACAAACACAACGACCTGACAGCCAACACCGCTCCCTGAACCACAAACGTAAAGATCAACGCCTGCACAATCTGCCCGAACGTATCAGGCCGCTTGAACGCCGTGAGCGAATAGAAAATCCATGCGGATAGAAACCCGGGAATCAGATACTGCAGCAACGGTATGACTTCTTTGACCAGATCATCCATGATCCGAGGCTCCCTTCGAGGTCTTGCCGACCGACATTCGAAAGCCTAGCGCACGCTGGCAAACCGTTCGCGTACAACTGTCACCGGGCGTTTCACGCCGTCGACGGTTACAGGCAATCACGCACCGATTGGCGCAAAGCTCCGGACTTGGCCCAGGGCGGCCCCTGGTACAACGAGACGCGGCTGCCGTCCTTGTATTTGACGATGTCGAGGATCTCATCCGCGGTGATGACGCTCGGGGCGGTGATGCGGTAGCCGTTGGAAATCGAGGTTTGCGAGGTCTTCGCCACATCCCGCTGCCACAACGGTAATACACACGCGGCATAGTCTTTGGGGGCCTTGTCGCTGGTCTTGCTGACATTCGGCTCACCCGGCACGAGTGACCTCGGCAACGAGCAACCCGCCAACAGGGCCAACGCCAAACCCCCGATCCATATCCGCATGGTATTTTCCTGATCTGAAAAAAAGCGAATGTAACGCGTAACCGGGGTGTACATCCATCGTGGCACGCCGCCCGTGGCGCAATCTGCACAACTTTTCACAAGCTGCACAGACAGACGAACGTGCTTTGCCCATCGGCGAAAAATGCGACTACTCTTTTCTACCGAGAATGTTCTGGAGATGATGCGGCTCAATGAATATGAACACGAACTTCAGCGCGACCTGCAAAGCGTCGCATCGGACTTGAGATGGTCGGCCGTCGACTTGAAACGTATCGCCGACCAACTGCGCAAATCGGGCAACGAAGCGGACGCGCAAGCGGTACTGAGGTCTTGTGAGGTACTGCAAAGCGACGAGGAGCGTTTGCAACTCTATGCCAAAGAAGTGAAAGCGCGTGCCATCAGCCGGATCAAGGTGCACTGAGGGGCGCCCGGCCCTGCCCGCACAATAAACGGCCCCGGCAAAAATGCCGGGGCTGTTGTTATGGCTAATCAGTGGGTTGTGTGACTTTTCGCCCGCTCCGAGCGTTTTTTGTAGCCAGGCAGTGCTGCGGCGTAAGCCAGCGCCTCCTCTTTGCTGGCAAACGATGCCAGCCGGTCACCCTGGGTACAGACCCGCCAGGGCCCATTGTTCACGCTAAGCACGTCATAGCCGTTCATGTGCATCTTGTTCAACATCGGCATGCTCATGGACACCTCCATAGTTGCTTACGGTCAGTTCAAGCTTCACCGGCTTACCTTACACCCTGACTCACTGGATTTGCCGACCGGATGTCGCCAGGTCTGGCCCTCAGAAACCTTGCACTTTTCGCCCCCACGCCCGCTCAAATCTTATTGAAACCTTTATTCGAGGCCGCGGCTCAAATATTGCAGTTTGATGACAATTACGTGACAAGCCGTAAACAGGTAACAGATGAAAGTACGTGCAACCGTTATATGCGAACAGGATCGCCACATCCTCCTGGTCCGCAAACCGCGCAGCCACTGGACATTGCCCGGTGGCAAAGTCGAGCCCGGGGAAACCCGTGCGCAGGCGGCCGTGCGTGAATTGCAGGAAGAAACCGGGCTGAACGCCGATGACGTGTTGTATCTGATGGAAATGCAGAGCGGTAGCACCCGACATCACGTCTACGAAGCGTCAGTAGCCGACCTGGAGCAAGTGCGGCCGCAAAACGAAATCATCGATTGCATCTGGCATCCACTCGATGCGGTGCGCCATTTGAATACCAATGAAGCGACGCTGCGCATTGTTGAAGCGTTCCAACGGCGTCTATAAGGCTCAACCGGCAAACGCGCGGCGCCCGGCGCTCATCTCCGTGCGCAGTTCACCGATGAAATTTGATACGTCGCGGATCGTGACGAGATGTTCCGGCGATACGCCAGTAAGCAGCAGCTCGACCTGGCCGTTTTCCGGCCGATTGACCTTGATCTGGAACAGCCCATGCGATGCGGGTGTGCATTCGCATTCAAACCCGGGAAAGCCTGATTCAACGATGCGGCAGATGTCGTCAAGAGCAAGCATGGTGGCACGCCTCGCAGGCGATGGGGCCGTTCAATCGGTAGAGCATAGATCAGCATTTGCTATGCGTTGTCGCGCAAATGTCTACTGGCTCACAAATCAATGCGAGTCATGGTCCCAGATCCAGTTCCACATCCCCGGCAGACTCACCGGCTCAGAACTTTTTTCAACGGTGCGCGCCAGTGCCGCTTTTTGCAGCGCTTCGTGATCATCATAGAAAGGCTTGCGGTCCAGCTTCACGCCCGTAGCGGCGGCGCTGTCGAGCAGGATCTGCAGATATTCGCGGGTATGCCGCGCGGTGTAGCGATTGAGGTCATGAAAGGTCACCACCACCGGTATCACTCCATCCACCGTCGGCAACGCCCCCACGGCGATACGCTCACGCACCTCGGATAACTGCCGCAACAGATTGGCGCGCCGGCGTGGGCTGGCATTGAAGCCCCAGATCTTGCCATCGTTGGCGCTGAGATCCGTCAGCAACACCTGCAAACCGTGCTGCTGATACGCGGCGAAGGTGCGTTTGTCGTAATTCCAGAATGGCGGACGCAGCAATTTCGGCGGCGCCCCGGTGATGGCAGCGATATCGGCCGTGCCGTTACTTAGCGACGCTTCCAGTTGTTGTGGGTCGAGTGAACGATGGTTGGTGTGCCAATGGGTCGCCGTGTGAAATCCGAGGATGTGCCCCTCGTCGTGTTCTCTTCGCATGAGGTTGCGGCCGATCTCGCTGTTGCCCGCTCGCGGCGCCCGGGTCTGCACGAAGAACACCGCTTTGATATTCGCTTGCAGCGGATTGTCCTTGAGGCCGTCGAGGACCATCGCCGTCGGGTTCCACAAGCTCGAAGCACTGGGGCCGTCGTCAAAGGTCAGTAGAAACCGCACCGGCGCCTGGCCCCGCAGCCGCGTTTCGGTTTGCGTGGTCATTTCTATCGGTGCGGCGATACAACCGGCCAGACCGAGCACCATGAGCGCAGCAGTAAAAAGCTTGAATCCGGATGTCATGTTTGCCTTGAGCGCGACCGCTGCCTTCATGTTGTCGTTTGGCAACTTCCCTCGCCCTTTCCATCCGTGCATCGCCCTTCGCGAGCGGAGGTTGGATAGGGTACACAGGCTTTGGTTCCGGCGCTCATTACCTCGGTTGTTTAACGTGCGATTCGACGTGGTGATCTCCACTGGGGACGTCAGCGACTAAGCTGAAATGTCCAACCGGAGATTCAGCCCATGTGCGGAAGACTCTCGCAATACCGCGGCATTCACGATTTCGTCGCCGCACTGAGCATTCCCGACGCCTTGATCAATCACGTCGGCGATGCAGCGCTGGCTCGCTACAACGCGGCGCCGACCACCGCGTTGGCGGTGCTTCATCAACACGGCCCACATCTTCAAGCCGACAATCTGCGCTGGGGCTGGCGGCCGCATTGGGCCAGGGATCGCCCCGCGCCAATCAATGCGCGCGTGGAAAAAGTCGCCCATGGTGCGTTTTTCCGCGCAATCTGGCGCCATCGCTTGATTGTCCCCGTCGACAACTGGTTCGAATGGGTCGATACGGGGGAAAAGACCCGACAGCCGTGGCTGATTCATCGTGCAGACCAGAGCCCGGTTTTCTGTGCCGCCATCGGACAATTTCCCACAGCCGAAAGCGCGGCTCGAGACGACGATGGTTTTGTGATCATTACTGCCGAAGCGGTGGGCGGCTTACTGGACGTTCATGATCGTCGGCCGGTGGTTTTGTGCCCGAAACTGGCACGCGAGTGGCTCGATCCGGCGACCTCCATTGAGCGCGCCGAGCAGATGTTGCTGTTCGAAGGTGAAAGCAGCGAGTCGTTCGAGTGGCACAAAGTCGCAAGAGCCGTTGGAAACGTCCGTAACCAGAATGCTGAATTGATTCAGCCGGTTGAATGAGAGGCGAACGCCCTTTGAGCGAACCATTGACTCGGCGTCGTTACAACGGCTGTTTCACACGTGAAACAGTGCAAATGTAACCGATACGCAAACAGACCAACCGCTTGTCCGACAACCCGACCATCGTACATACATTTCGCTGCACTACAGCTAGCATGCGCGCCGCATTTCCATTTGGTATACCAGTTGACCAAAGAGTCAACAAACCAGGATCCCAACAACATCTACAAGCCTTGCAGAGAACTAAGTTGCGCGACGATTTTGCAATCAAACAGGTCGGTGGCCTGGAGTGTATTCATCTGTCCACGACAGAGCGCTTTGAACTCGACTGTTTTATCGGCCACTACATCAAGACCCGAAACCTGAGTGCCGTTCCCGACATCGAACGCACCCTGCGCAGTACCCTCGAAAACTATCCCGGCCATGCGCCAGTGATGGTCAACGAGCTGAATGCCTGGATCGACAGGACACTGGGCTATCGGGCCTCACACCCGGACTTCACCCAGCTGGACGATCTTTGAGCCTGTAAAAAAGCCCCGCACTTGCGGGGCTTTTCGTATCGACTGCTTAGAACTTGCGGTCAGGTTCGGAAAGCTCCTGGCTATCGTCATGCTTCCAGGTTTTTTCCTTTGCGCTTCTCGCGTTCTATTTCTTCTTCACTTGGTTCATCCGTTTCCATATCGTTTTCAGGCTGCTTTTGCTCATTCACCCTGCGCACCTCCTGCCATCGTCAACAGTCTTTCTTCAAGCATAGATCAGGTTTCAGCCAAGGGCTCCATGCGTGGCGTCCGCCCTGAGCTTTAATCCCCGCGCCGGCGTAACATGGCGACATTCACGATTGCGTCAGGGAAACGACATGCTGTACCGAATCGCAGCCGACGGGCTGGTGCTGTTTCATCTTTTGTTCATTCTGTTCGTGCTGTTTGGCGGGCTGCTGGTGCTCAAATGGCCACGGTTGCTGTGGCTGCATTTGCCAGCCGCCGCCTGGGGCGTGGCGGTCGAATTGCTGCACCTGACCTGCCCGCTGACCTACTGGGAAAACCTCATGCGCCACGCCGCCGGGCAGACCGAGTACGCCGGTGGCTTCATTGAGCATTACATCTGGCCGATCATCTACCCAGCCGGGCTGACCCCGCAGATTCAACTGGCGCTTGGCAGCGTGGTACTGGCGGTCAACTTGTTTGTGTACGGGCGCTTGATCCGCTCGTGGCGTTTGCGCCGCGCCGCCGCTCAGCCCTGATCGACCTCGCACACGTTTTTAAAGCGCGCATCGAAATCCGCCGCCAGATCCGCCAGCGTGATACTGCCCAGTCGAGACAGCAACAGCGCCTGCGCCTCATCGAAGCTGCGGGTCAGCGCCGCATTCACGGCCTGCTCGACCAGGCACTGCGGGTGATCCGTCGACAAACCGATGGAAAAAATCGACTGTGTGCCCAATGCTTGGTGAATATCCAGCAACGTTATCTGCTCCAGCGGTTTGGCCAGCGCCCAACCGCCCTGATGGCCCTTCTCCGACGTCACGAAACCCTGCTCCTTGAGCAAACCCATGGTGCGCCGCACTACTACGGGATTGGTGCCAAGCATCCCGGCGATGGTTTCCGAAGTGGCGCGTTTTTCATGACGATCCATATGAATCAACACATGCAGCATGCGCGACAGGCGCGTGTCGTTTCTCACTTGAGCATTTCCAGACTGAACAAAGAATGCTCCGAGTATCGCTTGCAAGGTCTTAAGTTACGAGACTATTGACAGTCTTTTTTCATGTAACTTACGCTGTACGCTGAAAACCTCACAGCGAGATCTGAATCATGTACGACGTCATCATTGTCGGGGGCAGCTATGCGGGGCTGTCCGCCGGCCTGCAATTGGCCCGGGCCCGGCGCAATGTGCTAGTGCTCGATTCAGGCCTGCGGCGCAATCGCTTCGCCGACACCTCCCACGGCTTTCTCGGACAGGACGGACGCGCGCCGGGCGACATTGCTGCCGAGGCGCGAGCGCAATTGATGGCCTACCCTACCGTGCAATGGCTGGCAGATACGGCGGTAGAGGCGATGCAATTTGACGCTGGATTTAATTTGCGCACCCTTGCCGGCAAACAGCTCAGCGCCAGGCGCCTGATCCTCGCGTCGGGCGTGATCGACGAATTGCCGGACATCAAGGGACTCAAACCGCGCTGGGGCCGAAGCGTTTTTCATTGCCCTTACTGTCACGGCTATGAACTGAATCAGGGCGCAATCGGCGTACTGGCGACTTCGCCCTTGTCGATTCATCACGCCCTGATGCTGCCTGACTGGGGCCCGACGACATTCTTCATCAATGATGTTTTCGAACCAGATGCCGAGCAACGGGCGCAATTGGCTGCACGCGGTGTGAGGCTGGAAACCCGGCGCGTCAGGCGTATCGATGGCGCGCGTGCGGACGTAGTCCTCAGCGATGGCGAGATCATCGCGCTAGCCGGCCTGTTTGCCATGCCGCGAACAAGCATGACGAGCCCGTTGGCTGAACAGTTGGGTTGTGCATTCGAAGAAGGGCCTATGGGGCCGTTTATTCAGACCGACGCGACCCAGCAGACCAGCGTGCCCGGCGTCTTCGCGTGCGGTGATGCAGCATTGGCTGCCGGCTCCGTCGCGTTGGCGGTCGGCGATGGCGCCCGCGCCGGAGCAGGCACCCACCGCTCGCTGATTTTCGGCTGAATACGCTGACGCCTTAGCGCGGCGTCTGCTTCAACGCGTCCAGCCATGTCGGATCCAGGCGCGTCTGCTCGGTATCGAGCCCTTGCGCCTGCATGCGCTGTTTATGTTCTTCGACTTCCCGCCACAGCTGCCCCTGATCGCTGGAGTTGCCGTCCAGCTCGTGCATCTGCATCAGCCCCAGATGATAGAACCGCAGCACTTTCGACGCGGTCGGATCGTTTTGTGCGACGGCGGCGGTGAGGTGATGCATTACGTTGGTGATACTCATCAGGCTGCGCTTGAGCCGCCAGCTATACACCGCCGGCGCCATCCAGCTCTGATGCCAGAAGCGCCCGCGCAGCACTGCGCCGGTCAGTAAAAAGGCCAGGAACACCCCGCCGACATTGAAGCGCAGGTTGTCGCCGTCAGGCTCGCCGAACAGCGCCACGGCCACGCTGGAAAACAGCATCGCCAATACCAGAAACAGCACGGCGATGATGATCGTGCTGCGCCGGGTCTGCTGGCGGAAAGTGGCGGCGTCCATTGGCTGAATCTCGAACATCACAAATGACTTCCTTGAGCGACAAGAGGGGTAACGGAAAAAACCAGCCGGCGCATTATCGCCTCTGGTGCGGATTTAGCTATGCTGAGGCTCCTTTTGATCTTTTCAGCGTCCAACGGGACATGGCGGTATAGCGCAGATCGTGCCATCTTCATTCATGGATACACATTATTCGGATGCCGTTCGCCTGAGCAGGGAATGACATCGTTTTAAGGATCATTGCATGACCCAACGACACGTAATCAACGCCTCGGTCAGCCCGAAAGGCAGCCTCGAAACCCTTTCTCAACGTGAAGTGCAACAACTGAGCGAAGCCGGCTCCGGCAGCACCTACACCCTCTTCCGCCAGTGCGCCCTGGCCATCCTCAACACCGGCGCCCACGTCGATAACGCCAAGACCATTCTCGAGGCCTACAAGGATTTCGAAATCCGCATTCACCAACAGGATCGCGGCGTGCGCCTGGAGCTGCTGAACGCGCCGGCCGACGCGTTCGTCGACGGCGAAATGATCGCCAGCACCCGTGAAATGCTGTTCAGCGCCCTGCGCGACATCGTCTACACCGAAAACGAACTGGACAGCCAGCGCATCGACCTGAGCAATTCGCAAGGCATCAGCGACTACGTGTTCCACCTGCTGCGCAACGCGCGCACCTTGCGTCCGGGTGTCGAACCGAAGATTGTCGTGTGCTGGGGCGGTCATTCGATCAATACCGAAGAATACAAATACACCAAGAAGGTCGGCCATGAGCTGGGCCTGCGCAGTCTCGACATCTGCACCGGTTGCGGTCCGGGCGTGATGAAAGGCCCGATGAAAGGCGCAACCATTGCCCATGCCAAACAGCGCATTCATGGCGGTCGCTACCTCGGCCTGACCGAGCCGGGCATCATCGCCGCCGAAGCGCCAAACCCGATCGTTAACGAACTGGTGATCCTGCCGGACATCGAAAAACGTCTGGAAGCGTTCGTGCGGGTCGGCCACGGCATCATCATCTTCCCGGGCGGCGCCGGTACGGCAGAAGAATTTCTCTACCTGCTCGGCATCCTGATGCACCCGGACAACAAGGGCCTGCCCTTCCCGGTGATCCTCACCGGCCCGAAAAATGCCGCGCCGTATCTCGAACAACTTGATGCGTTCGTCACTGCAACTCTCGGCGAAGCGGCCCGTCAGCATTACGAAATCATCATCGATGACCCGGCCGAAGTGGCGCGGCAAATGACGCAAGGCTTGAAAGCCGTGAAGCAGTTCCGCCGCGAACGCAACGACGCTTTCCATTTCAACTGGCTATTGAAGATCGACGAAGGCTTCCAGCGCCCGTTCGATCCGACCCACGAAAACATGGCCAACCTGAAATTGCATCTTGACCAGCCCGCGCATGAACTGGCGGCGAATCTGCGTCGCGCGTTCTCGGGGATCGTCGCCGGCAACGTCAAGGACAAGGGCATTCGCCTGATCGAAGAACACGGGCCGTACCAGATCCGCGGTGACGCGGCGATCATGCAACCGCTCGATGCCCTGCTCAAAGCCTTCGTCGCCCAGCACCGGATGAAACTGCCGGGTGGCGCGGCGTATGTGCCGTGCTACCGCGTGGTGGCCTAACTTTCAGGCCCGTCCACAAATGTGGGAGCTGGCTTGCCAGCGATAGCGGTGGATCAGACAGATAAGTGCTGACTGCTCCTCCGCCATCGCCAGCAGGCTGGCTCCCACAGGGGATCGGGTTGTGAGCAGGATTTTTCGCCACACCGCTAAACCTGTGGGAGCCAGCCTGCTGGCGATGAGGCCCTGAAGAACAACCTCAGCTCACCAACCGCGCAGCCAGTGCCTTGGCCTGCAGCGCCACATCCGTCACCGCCGTACTCTCCCACCACATCCCGCGCAACGGCGGCCCCATGGCAAACAAACGCCTGGAAGCGTGCCCTTCGGCATCCAGCACTGCGCCGTCCGCCGCTGCGGCAATGCCCAGCGCCAACGGCCCCGGTTGCACCAGACCTCGCGCCAGCAACTGCTGCGGCAACGGCCGTGCCACGCGGCGCCAGTCGTATTCGATGCCGCTGGAGTTGATCAACGCAGCGCCATACGCCACGCGCATTTCGGATTCTCCACGAAGGCGGACGCGAATCCCGAATCCGCCTTCCGGACTCGGTTCGAGCCCCTTGAACGATGCCGCATCAATCGTCAGCCGCCCTGCCCCGTGCAGTCTCTCAACCAACTGCGCACTCAACGGCGGCGAACGGTGATGATGACTTTCCCACCATGGCCGCACATGGCGTACGAATTGTCGTCGCTGTACGTCGGTCGCCTGACTCCACAAGCGCGCGATATGCACGCGAACCGTGTCCAGCGGCGCCTGCCAGTCGATACCTTGCGCAATGGCCTCACGGCACTGCCGGCGCAGCTCGCGCAACAACTGCCGTGGCGTGCGCAGATTATGATCGGCACCGAGGAAATCCACCCAGGCCGGTGGCTGCCGGCGCACATGCGGCAACAAGCCATGCCGGGAAAACATTTTGATCGGCCCGCGATGCCCGGCCTGCTCCAGCGACACCACTGCGTCGACCATGGTCAGGCCGGAGCCGATGATCAGCACCGTCGATTGCGGATCGAGCAGGCGCATGGCGGCGACATCCCAAGGATCGAGCGCGGCAGCGTTGAGGCCGCTGGAGGCTTTTTGTGGTGTTCGCGCGGCGGGAAACATGCCGGTCGCCAGTACCGCATAGGTCCCGCTCAGGGTTTGCCCGTCGCTCAAGCTCAGCTGTACCGAATCGGTAGCGGATACCAAGTCTGTGACTTCGGCGCAGATGTGTTCGACGCTCGAGCCGTGTTGCGCGCCGATTGCGCGGGCTTCAGCCAGACGCTGCTGGACATAGACACCGAACAATCCGCGCGGCGGGAACAGTTCGCTGACTGGCACGCCCTGTTCGGCAGACTCCGGCCAGCCGCCGCCAGCGATGTGCTCGGTGAGCCATTGAGTCAGGTCATCAGCGTTATCCGGGTCGACGCTCATGCGCGCGGCGTTGCCATTGAGCGTATGGCCCGGTTCCACGGCGCTGTAGGCCTCGCCCCGGCCGAGTTCGGCGCGCGGTTCGATAATCAGAATCTTGCGCTGCCCGGGCAGACGCAGCAATTGCACCGCCAGCATCGTGCCGCTGAGGCCGCCGCCGATGATCAGGACGTCTGCACAGCGCAAAGAAACGGGTGACTCCGTGTGGATTTGCTCACGCATTGCTTTTTTCTAGGAGGATTTATTTGGCTAACAATATGCTAAATCGCTTCTCTTATCAGCGGGTCTTATTGAGACTCGTTGGCGACCAAGCCAATACAACCAATTGACGAAATTTTGACCATCGAAAAAAAGCGGCAAAAAGCCCCCCTGGTAACCAGAGGGGCTGCTCTACCTGAACTGAGCTATTTCTTACGGTCAGGCTTTACTGCGAGAACGATCTTGTAAACAGCTTTCTCCGAAGGGTAGCTATTTCCTCCCCCACCTGGAAAGAGTACGTAGTGAAACGCAACTGCATTGTTCCCTGAGTATTTTAACAAGACGTTTTTAGGGATCTGTAATGTGCCTTCACCCCCCGGGGTGATCTTTACAGTATCCAAATATTCCTCAGTCCCTTCCTTTCCGATGTATACGTCAGCTTCGTCATGGGGTTGAGGATTTTCTTGCACAGCAGGAATAATCGCAGTCGCGAATTCAACTATGTTCTGAAGGTTGATGACACCATTTACTGCCTCTTTAATACTGAGCGGCTTAAGCATTGTGTAACTCCTTTTTCAGATATCCAATGGCATTCATTGCCATCACATTGGAGTGGAAGTGCGTTTCACCGTCTACTGTCAGAAATTACAGGGTCGAGCCGCTAGCGACGAATGGTAGCCATCAGTCAAATCACCACATTACGGATGAATCGCGCCGCCACATCGCCGTCATTGCGATAGGAGTGCGGCTGGTGGCTGGCAAACATGTAGAACTCCCCGGCATTGATGTGCTGCGGCTGATCGCCGAGCATCAGCGTCAGACATCCTGCAAATACAAATATCTGCTCGCTCCAGCCCTCGGCATCGACTTGTGAGGGATAGACCTCACCGGGTTGCAGGCACCACTCCCACTGCTCGACTTCGCGTGTAGCGATCGCCTTCGACAGCAGTACTGCTTTGCTGCCGGGGATGCTGCCGGCCCATGCCACTTCATTGATGCGGCTGGGATCGCGCGCATCCGGAGCCTGGATCAGATCACTGAATGCCACATCGAGCGCTTCGGCGACGCGATCAAGCGTGGTCAGGCTGACATTCTTCTCGCCCGCCTCGATCGCCACCAGCATGCGCCGACTGACCCCGGATTTTTCCGCCAGTGCTGTCTGGCTCAGGTCGGCGGCATGCCGCAAACGCCGGACATTCTGGCTGACGTGTTGGAGGACGGAGGCGCGTTGCGTGGAATCTTTGTGCACTATATTGCTCACTCGGTGGGGTTGGGCAGTATACTGCGCAACGTTGCGCCGCATTGTGCGGCCTCCTTTTTATAGTGCGCAAGGCCATCATGTCTTCAAACGGTTCTCCTATACCTGTGCGTCTTTCCCGTTTCAGCAAAGCCGAATGCGTGCTGGTGCTGATCACCATGATCTGGGGCGGCACGTTCCTGCTGGTTCAGCATGCGATGACCGTCAGCGGCCCGATGTTTTTTGTCGGCCTGCGTTTTGCGGCCGCTGCGCTGATTGTTACGCTGTTCTCCTGGCGTCACCTGCGCGAACTGACCCTGTTCGAACTCAAGGCCGGCGCGTTCATCGGCGTGGCGATCATGCTGGGTTACGGTTTGCAGACGGTGGGCCTGCAAACCATTCCAAGCAGCCAGTCGGCGTTTATCACGGCTCTGTATGTACCGTTCGTGCCGTTGCTGCAATGGCTGGTACTGGGACGGCGGCCGGGATTGATGCCAAGCATCGGCATCATGCTCGCGTTTACCGGGTTGATGCTGTTGTCCGGCCCGTCCGGCGCTGCGCTGAATTTCAGCCCCGGTGAGATCGCGACGCTCATCAGCGCCATCGCCATTGCTGCCGAAATCATTCTGATCAGCACTTACGCCGGCCAGGTCGATGTGCGCCGGGTGACGGTGGTGCAACTGGCGACCACGTCGGTGCTGTCGTTCCTGTTGGTCGTGCCGACCGGTGAGCTGATTCCGGATTTTTCCTGGACATTGCTGGTCACTGCGCTGGGGCTGGGCGCTGCAAGCGCGGCGATTCAAGTGGCGATGAACTGGGCGCAGAAAAGCGTTTCGCCGACTCGGGCGACGCTCATTTATGCCGGTGAGCCGGTGTGGGCCGGAATTGTCGGACGGATCGCTGGCGAGCGGTTGCCGGCGATTGCACTGGTGGGTGCGGGGTTGATTGTTGCGGCGGTGATTGTCAGTGAGTTAAAGACCAAGAGGAAAGTTGTCGAAGCAGAAACGGAATTGGAGCGGGAAATACAGGGCTGATCCGAAATATCCAGTGCCATTCCGATCGCTGTCGCGAGCAGGCTCACTCCTACAGGGGAATGTATTTCAATTGTGGGAACGAGCCTGCTCGCGATGGTGCCAATATGGGCAATATCTGCGCTACTGAAACAAGGCTAAACACTAAATTCCGGACTACTTTGTAGGATTCTGAGACATCCTGGCGTTTGGTGATCGGGGAGCTGGCACGTATGATGCTTCACAAACCTCCGCAGATTAGAAGCCTATGTCCCTGATAGTTCTACTGCTTCTGCCTTTCATAGGCAGCTGTCTGGCAGCCGTGCTGCCACACAATGCGCGTAATGCCGAATCCCTGCTGGCAGGTCTGGTCGCTTTGATCGGTACCGTCCAGGTGGCGATGCTGTACCCGCAGATCGCCCATGGCGGCGTGATCCGCGAAGAATTCATGTGGCTGCCCAGCCTCGGCCTGAATTTCATTCTGCGCATGGACGGCTTCGCCTGGCTGTTCTCGATGCTGGTGCTCGGCATCGGCACCCTCGTTTCCTTATATGCCCGTTACTACATGTCGCCGGACGATCCGGTGCCACGTTTCTTCGCGTTTTTTCTGGCGTTCATGGGCGCCATGCTCGGTCTGGTGATTTCCGGCAACCTGATTCAGATGGTGTTTTTCTGGGAGCTGACCAGCCTGTTCTCGTTCCTGCTGATCGGCTACTGGCATCACCGTGCCGACGCCCGGCGCGGCGCCTACATGGCGTTGATGGTCACCGGCGCCGGCGGATTGTGCCTGCTGGCGGGGGTCATGATCCTCGGTCATGTGGTCGGCAGCTATGACCTCGACAAGGTCCTGGCCGCCGGCGACATGATTCGTGCACACGCCCTTTACCCCATCCTCTTGCCTCTTATTCTCATTGGCGCCCTCAGCAAAAGTGCGCAGTTCCCTTTTCATTTCTGGCTGCCCCACGCAATGGCAGCCCCCACCCCGGTATCTGCCTATCTGCACTCGGCGACCATGGTCAAGGCCGGGGTTTTCCTGCTTGCACGTTTGTGGCCCTCGCTGGCGGGCAGCGAAGAATGGTTCTACATCGTCAGCGGGGCCGGCGCCTGTACGCTGTTGCTCGGCGCGTATTGCGCGATGTTTCAGAACGACCTGAAAGGCCTGCTGGCCTATTCGACCATCAGCCATCTCGGCCTGATCACCCTGCTGCTGGGTCTGAACAGTCCGCTGGCAGCCGTGGCGGCGGTATTCCACATTCTCAACCATGCCACCTTCAAAGCCTCGCTGTTCATGGCCGCCGGCATCATCGACCATGAAAGCGGCACTCGCGATATCCGCAAACTCAGCGGCCTTTTCAAGCTGATCCCCTTCACCGCAACACTGGCCATGGTCGCCAGCGCCTCGATGGCCGGCGTGCCGTTGCTCAACGGTTTTCTGTCCAAGGAAATGTTTTTCGCCGAGACCGTGTTCATCAATGCCACGGCCTGGGTCGAAATCAGTCTGCCGATCGTCGCCACCATCGCCGGCATGTTCAGCGTCGCCTACTCGCTGCGGTTCACGGTCGATGTGTTCTTCGGCCCGACTGCCACCGACCTGCCGCACACCCCGCATGAACCGCCGCGCTGGATGCGGGCACCGGTCGAATTGCTGGTGTTCACCTGCTTGCTGGTGGGGATTTTTCCCGCGCAGATCGTCGGCCCGCTGCTCGCCGCTGCGGCGCTGCCGGTGGTCGGCGGCGAGTTGCCTGAATACAGCCTGGCGATCTGGCACGGCCTGAACGCGCCGATGATCATGAGCCTGATCGCCATGTCCGGCGGCATCGTCCTCTACTGGCTGCTGCGCAGGCAATTCCGATTGGGCCGCTTCAAATACCCGCCGTTGGTGGGTCGCTTCAATGGCAAGCGCCTGTTCGAGCGCAGTCTGGTGCTGATGATGCGTCTGGCCCGGCGTGTTGAACGCCGCCTCGGCACCAAGCGCCTGCAGATGCAGTTGTTTCTGGTGGTATTGGCGGCAGTGCTTGCCGGCCTGATCCCGATGTTGCACAGCAGCCTGAGCTGGGGCGACCGGCCGAAGATCCCCGGCTCGATCGTCTTCGTCACCCTGTGGCTGCTGGCGATCGCCTGCGCCCTCGGCGCCGCCTGGCAGGCCAAGTATCACCGTCTCGCGGCACTGACCATGGTCAGCGTCTGCGGCTTGATGACCTGCGTAACCTTCGTCTGGTTCTCCGCGCCGGATCTGGCGCTCACCCAGCTCGCCGTCGAAGTGGTCACCACGGTGCTCATTCTGCTCGGTCTGCGCTGGCTGCCGCGGCGCATCGAAGAAGTCTCGCCATTGCCGAGCAGCCTGCGCAAGGCGCGGATTCGTCGTCTGCGCGACTTGCTGCTGTCGATTGCCGTCGGCGGCGGCATGGCGTTGTTGTCCTACGCCATGCTGACGCGGCAGACGCCCAACGACATTTCCTCCTTCTATCTCAGTCGCGCCCTGCCCGAAGGCGGCGGCAGCAATGTGGTCAACGTGATGCTGGTGGATTTCCGAGGCTTCGATACCCTCGGCGAAATCACCGTGCTGGTCGCCGTGGCATTGACGGTGTTCGCCCTGCTGCGCCGTTTCCGCCCACCGAAAGAAAGCCTGCAACTGCCAGCGCAGCAACGCCTGCTGGCGCCCGACGTGGTCACTGACCTGGTCAACCCGCGCTCGGCCAGCGACACCGCGCTCGGCTTCATGATGGTGCCAGCGGTCCTGGTGCGTCTGCTGCTTCCGGTTGCGCTGGTAGTGTCGTTCTACCTGTTCATGCGCGGGCACAATCAGCCGGGCGGCGGTTTTGTCGCCGGTCTGGTGATGTCGGTGGCGTTCATTCTGCAATACATGGTGGCGGGAACGCAGTGGGTCGAAGCGCAAATGAGCCTGCGACCGCTGCGCTGGATGGGCACCGGGTTGCTGTTCGCTACCACTACGGGTCTTGGGGCGATGCTGGTCGGTTATCCGTTCCTGACCACGCACACCTGGCACTTCGAGTTGCCGTTGCTGGGTGATATCCACATCGCCAGCGCGCTGTTCTTCGACGTCGGTGTGTATGGCGTGGTGGTCGGTTCGACGTTGTTGATCCTGACCGCCCTCGCCCACCAATCGGTGCGCGGCCACAAGACCGCGTCGCTACCCAGGTCCGTCGCCAGCAAAGGAGCCGTCTGATGGAAGAAGTCATCGCAATCGCCATCGGCGTTCTTGCCGCGTCCGGGGTCTGGCTGATATTGCGGCCACGGACGTTCCAGGTGGTCATGGGCCTGTGCCTGCTGTCGTATGGGGTCAACCTGTTCATTTTCAGTATGGGCAGCCTGTTCATCGGCAAGGAGCCGGTGATCAAGGACGGCGTCACCCAGGACTTGCTTCACTACACCGATCCGCTGCCGCAAGCGCTGGTCCTCACGGCGATTGTCATCAGCTTCGCCATGACTGCGCTGTTCCTCGTCGTGCTGCTCGCTTCGCGCGGCCTGACCGGTACCGACCATGTAGACGGCCGGGAGCCTAAGGAATGATGGCGATGACGCACCTGATCGCCGCACCGATTCTGCTGCCGCTGCTCACCGCCGCGCTCATGTTGATGCTCGGCGAACGGCACCGGCCGCTGAAGGCAAAAATCAATCTGTTCTCCGGCCTGCTCGGGCTGTTCATTTCGGTGATGCTGCTGCAATGGACCCAGACCACCGGGGTGCCTGGCTCGATCGGCGTGTACCTGCCGGGCAACTGGCAGGCGCCGTTCGGTATTGTGCTGGTGATCGATCGACTGTCGGCGCTGATGCTGGTGCTGACCGGGATCATCGGCGTCAGCGCCCTGCTGTTCGCCATGGCACGCTGGGATGGCGCAGGGTCGAGCTTCCACGCACTCTTTCAGATTCAACTGATGGGGCTGTACGGCGCGTTCCTGACCGCGGACCTGTTCAACCTGTTCGTGTTTTTTGAAGTCCTGCTCGCCGCGTCCTACGGCTTGCTGTTGCATGGTTCGGGCCGGGCGCGGGTGTCGTCGGGGTTGCACTACATCTCGATCAACCTGCTCGCCTCGTCGCTGTTTCTGATTGGCGCGGCGCTGATCTACGGCGTTACCGGCACCCTGAACATGGCTGATCTGGCGTTGAAGATTCCGCTGGTGTCGGAAGCCGACCGTGGCTTGCTGCATGCGGGCGCCGGGATTCTTGCGGTGGCGTTCCTGGCCAAGGCTGGCATGTGGCCGCTGAATTTCTGGTTGGTGCCGGCGTATTCTTCGGCCAGTGCGCCGGTAGCGGCGATGTTCGCGATCATGACCAAAGTTGGCGTCTACACCTTGTTGCGCCTGTGGACGCTGCTGTTCTCCGGGCAGGCCGGGGCTTCAGCATTTTTTGGCGGCGACTGGCTGATCTATGGCGGCATGGCGACCATGGGCATCGCGGCGCTGGCGATTCTCGCGGCGCAACGGCTCGAGCGCATGGCCAGCCTGAGCATTCTGGTGTCGGCAGGGATTCTACTGTCGGCGGTGGGTTTCGCTCAGCCGAACCTGATCGGCGGCGCGCTGTTCTATCTGGTCAGCTCGACCCTGGCACTGAGTGCGCTGTTTCTGCTGGCGGAACTGATCGAGCGTTCGCGCTCGGCCAACGAAATCCCGCTGGAAGACGAAAGCGAATTGCTGCCACGACCGCAGGAATCCCTGCAACCGCCCAAAGGCATCAACCTCGACGATGAGCAAAAAGCCGTGGTCGGTCAGGTGATTCCATGGACCATGGCCTTTCTCGGCCTGAGCTTTATTGCCTGCGCACTGCTGATCATTGGCATGCCGCCGCTGTCGGGGTTCATTGGCAAACTCAGCCTGATCGGTGCGCTGCTCAATCCGCTGGAATTGGGCAACGGCGGGCCAATCTCCAATGCCGCATGGGCGCTGTTAGCCTTACTGATTCTGACCGGGCTGGCGTCGTTGATGGCGTTTTCGCGTCTGGGCATCCAGCGTTTCTGGACGCCCGAAGAGCGCCCTTCGCCGCTGTTGCGCAAACTGGAATGCGCGCCGATCTTCCTGCTGCTGGGGCTGAGCATCGTGCTGACGTTCAAGGCTGAGCCGCTGTTGCGCTATACCCAAGCCACCGCCGACGCGCTGCACAATCCTCAGCAATACGTGATGGCGGTGCTCGGCACCCGTGCCGTGCCCAGTCCGGAAGGCAAAGCCGCGCTGCTGGAGGTTCAACCATGAAACGACTGTTTCCGGCACCGTGGTTGTCTCTGGCACTTTGGGTTTTGTGGCTGACGCTGAACCTGTCGATCAGTCCGGGCAACGTGCTGCTCGGCGCGGCACTGGGTTTTGCGGCGCCCCTGATGATGCGCAAACTACGCCCCAAACGCGCACGCATTCGCCGCCCTGGTAGCATCGTGCGCCTGTTCTTTCTGGTCGGCCGCGACGTGGTGATGTCGAACCTGATTGTCGCCTGGGGCGTGCTCAACGCCGGCCGTCGTGCGCCGCACTCTTGCTTCATCAAGGTGCCGCTTGATCTGCGCGACGCTCACGGTCTGGCGACGCTGGCGATGATCTGCACGGTGGTGCCCGGCACGGTGTGGTCGGAGCTGGCACTGGATCGCAGCGTTTTGTTGCTGCACGTCTGGGATCTGCACGACGAAGCGCAATTCATCGAGCACTTTAAAAGCACCTACGAGCGACCGTTGATGGAGATTTTCGAATGAGCCCATTGCTGTCGAATGCGATTCTGCTGACGCTGTTCCTGTTCTCGCTGGCCATGGTGCTGACGCTGATTCGCCTGTTCAAAGGCCCCTCCGCGCAGGATCGCGTCCTGGCGCTGGATTACCTGTACATCGTCGCGATGTTGATGATGCTCACCCTGGGCATCCGTTATGCCAGTGACACTTACTTCGAAGCCGCGTTGCTGATCGCGCTGTTCGGCTTCGTCGGCTCGTTTGCCCTGGCGAAATTCCTGCTGCGTGGCGAGGTGATCGAATGACCGACGAACTGTCTCTATGGGTCGAAATCCCGGTGGCGATTCTGCTGGTGCTCAGCGGCGTGTTCGCACTGATTGGCGCCTTGGGTCTGTTGCGCATGAAGGATTATTTCCAACGCATGCATCCGCCGGCACTGGCGTCGACACTGGGCGCCTGGTGTGTGGCGCTGGCCTCGATCATTTGTTTTTCGGCGCTGAAATCCACGGCGGTAGTGCACGCCTGGCTGATCCCGATCCTGCTGGCGATTACCGTACCGGTGACGACACTGCTGCTGGCGCGGGCGGCACTGTTTCGCAAGCGCATGGCCGGGGATGATGTTCCGGCTGAGGTCAGTAGCCGCAAAAGTGAAAGCGGTAGCTGAAGTTTTTTATTGCCTGCAATGAAGCTATCGCGAGCAGGCTCACTCCTACATGGGAACGCATTTCATGTAGACGTGAGCCTGCTCGCGATAGCGATCTTTCATTCACCTCATATCCAAGCTACCGCCAACAACCCCGCCCCCAACGCCGCGCACAACGGCGAATACACCCAGGTATCCAGCCGGGCAAAGCGCGAATCCTTCACTTCCTTGAAAAACCCCACCAGATTCGAATCGCCAATCGCCCGGGCAAACAGCAGCAAGGCAATCGCACTGATTACCCACTGCAATGCCTTGTGCTGCACCGCTGGCATGCCCCAGCCGACACGCATGCAGACCAGCACGGCGATCAACAATAGAGCGGCTGCCACCAGCAAGGTGATCCAGCCCGACGGTTTGAACGCTGGCCGTACCGTCTCGACAAAACCGGCCACCGGTATCTGCGGCACCACCACAGCCGCCGCCCACTGCCCACCCAGCGCCCAATACACATGCATCAGGCTGATCAACGCAAAAACGGTCACCAGCCATTGAGCCAACGCAAAGGTCATGGTTGAAATCCTTGGAAAGGGATTTGAACAAACCATCGTAGTCGGATTTTTTTTGTGTGCACGACCGGTCGGCGGTATGCAGGGGCATGAGCGGGATTTCAAAAGCATCGCCAGCAGGCTGGCTCACAGATCGGGTGTGCGATCCCCTGTGGGAGCCAGCCTGCTGGCGATGAACTCAGTCGCCGAGACGACTATTCCAGATCAGCAAAAACCTTCTCGGCCACGTCCTTCGGTAACCACGCCTGCCACACATCAGGATGCGCCTTCATGAACGCCACCGCTGCCTCCCGTGGCGCGGTGTGCTTCTCGCTCATTTGCGCCAGCGCCTTGTTCAGCGGTTCGATCGGGAAGTCCACCTTGCTGAAGAATTCAGCGATCTGCGGGTATTGCTTCTGGAACGGCGTAGACACGCCGATAGACAGCTTCGAGGCCAGCGAGCGGGTCGGTTTTGGATTGGGGTTGTCGGCGTCAGTCAGGGTCTTCCAGGCTTCGGCATCGAACGGGGGTTCTTCCAGCTGCACCAGTTTGTACTTGCCGAGCAGCGGGGTTGGCGACCAGTAATAAAACAGTACGGGCTTGCCGCGACGGATCGACGAGCTGATCTCGGCATCCAGTGCGGCTCCCGAACCGCTGCGGAAATTGGTGAAATCGTTCTGCAACCCGTATGCCGTCAACTTCTGCTTGTTGACGACTTCCGACGTCCAGCCGATCGGGCTGTTCAGAAAGCGCCCCTTGCTGGGGTTTTCCGGGTCCTTGAACACGTCCTTGTACTTTTTCAGGTCACTGACGCTGCGCAAATCCGGAGCCATCGGTTTGATGCCCTTGGCCGGGTCGCCCTTGATCACGTATTCCGGCACCCACCAGCCTTCGGTGGCGCCTTTGACCGTATCGCCCAGACTGACCACTTTGCCCTCGGCCTCGGCCTTGACCCACACCGGACTGCGCCCGGCCCACTCCTCGCCAATCACCTGAATATCGTTGTTGGCGAGTGCGGTTTCCAGCGTAATGGTGGTCCCCGGCAACGTGTCGGTCGGCAATCCATAGCCCTTCTCGACGATGACCCGCAGGACATCGGTGATCAGGCTGCCACTTTCCCAGTTGAGATCGGCGAAATGGATCGGCGCCTGTGCCGCCGAGACCGATTGCGCTGACGCCAGCAAACCGAAGGTGGCCACGCTGGCGGCCAGTAACCGTCGAAATCCGTTCATGCATTGCACCTCGTGCTGTTCACAGCCATGGCCGTTGGCCTGAGAGAAGACCGCAAGCCGCTGAATACTCAGTCAACTCACTGTAGCCGAGGTTCCTGCTTTTTCCGGGACTACGCCGCGACGAGGTCAGGTTTCAGACTTTTCCTGCAAGCTTTGCAGCTCGCGTCTGACCATCCCGGCGTATTCAGCGGGGCGCAAGGTATAGAGCTGCGCCGCCACCCAGTTGAGCCATGCGCCTTGCAGCTTGGTCTTTGCGGCGAACAACCGTCGGGCCTCTTGCCGTGCGGCATCGAGATGTTCCAAATGAAAATCTGCGCGACTCACTCGCTGGCCTTGAAGGTCACGAGTTCACCCTTGCGCCACTTGGCCGCTTTGGCGGTGACGGCTTTGAGCGTCTTGGTCAGGCCTTCCTGCAACTGTTGATGAGCGGCGAACACGGTCACCACGCTGTGACCTTCCTTGAACAGGATCGCATGGCCGTCAGCGGTCTCGACGAAGGCGTAATCGCCCAGGCCATACACCGTCAGTTTGATTTCACGGAAGCGGATATCCATCTTGCCGCCTTCACGGCTGGGCAAGACCGATGCACTGAAGTGATCGCCGACCTTGAGCTTGAGGCCGGGTTTGTCGTCGACGACCAAAGCACTTTCGGTGTCGATTTCGGCAACGTAAATGCCTTCAGCATTTTGTTCGGTGATGTAAACAAAACGCGATTGGAAAAGTTTGACCAGCTTTGCGCGCAAATCACCCAACACGAACAAAGCATGCATATCGAGATTACTGACTGCCAAGGAAACATCCCCACATCTGAAAAAACCGCACACGGAAAACGCGCACGGCAAAAAACGTCCAGGCCGATGAAGCTGCCAAAACTCAACTGAAATCCGATTCGAGCAGAGCGCTCGTTCAACGCGAGGTTGGTAAGACTACTGGATTGTCACCCGCGAAACTCGTCCCAAAGTCGCCACAGGTCGAAGGAAAAATCCTTACTGATGGCGAAAGCAGACTGACTACAAACTTTAGGGAAAATTCTCACGAAAAAAAGCACTTTTCCGACATATCGCTGGCGAAAAATTGCTTTAGATAAGCCCTGTCGTCAACAGGCACTGGCGATTCTAGAGCAGCGATGCTCACTCCGACTACCCGAAACGGCCGCTAATTCCCGGCCGACTGATGAAAAGGACTTCATATGTGCACTCTGACTCATTTCGCCGTATCGACTGACGCCCGAATCACCGCACCGCTGATCATGCAGGTCAACCACCTGAACGATCTGCCGACAGCTTCCAACACCCGCCAGCACCCGCGATATCGGGTCGTCCCTGCCGGTAACGCGTTCTTTCATATAAAGGAAACATCCACCGGCCTTGTAAGAGGTTTCCGCGGCGATCACAACGAAGCTTGCGCCCTCGCCCGCGCCCTTGAAACACAAATCGAACTCCGCGCCAGCTGCCGCCTCTGATAAGGGGAATAAACGAACACGCCGCACCGGCACCGAACCAGGAGTAGACGATGGAACTGCCAACCGAGCTTAACCTGACCACCCTTTTTGAACAGCTGGGCTTGCCGTCGGACGAGGCGTCAATCAACGATTTCGTCGAAGCACACCCGCTGGACCCGGACACCAAGCTTATTGATGCTGATTTCTGGACGCCGCAACAAGCGCAATTACTCAAGGAATGGCTACGTGCAGACGGCGAGGAAGCGCCGATTGTCGATGAGCTGAACGTGCGCCTGCATCGCGGTAAATAAATGCAATCAGTGCAGACGGTCGCCCGGCTCGAAGTTGAGTTGATCGAGCCAGGCAGCCTTGCACGCCTCAGCCTCGTCGCGGCTGGCAAACGCCGTTCCACGCCGCTCGCCGTTGAGCAAAACCACCCAGCACACACTGCGCCCCATCGCGCGCAAACCGGCCGGCACGCCACTGCCGATCATCACCGCCACATCGATTCTGCATTGCATGCAGCCCTCCCAAAATCATTAGCAACCTAACAAGTTTGCAGATTAAGGGTTTCGGTCGAGCGGAAACAGCAACGCCCGTGCACAGATTCATTGCGTCAGCCGTAACAATCGCTCAGTGCGGACGCTCAGGCTTATACCCCAGACGCAGCCCGCCCCAATGCCGGCCCTTGACCATGATCGGCACCGACAGGTCGTGCATCAGCTCACCTGTGTCGCGCGTATACGTTTGCAGCAGCACCGGTTGTTGATGACTGCCGCAACGAATCCCGGTGCGGTCGGCGAATTTGCGTTTGGTGCGGTTATTGATGGCGTCGACCTGCGCATCGCCCGTCAGTGGCTGACTGAACTGCTGATTGTGCGTCGGCACATAACCCTGCGGCGTGCAGGCGATGGCGAACACCAGCCCTTCGTGACGTGGCAACAATGGCTCCTGAATCGCCGGCAGCACCTGATCGGTGTAACGGTCGAAACGGCTGTGAAATTTTGCCGGTTGGGTATTCGGGATCGGCTGGTACTGACGATCGAACAGATCTTCCAGACTGATCTTGCCCTGCTCGACATCCGCCTCGAAACGCGCGGCAATCTGGCTCGCGCCTTCACGCGCGAGATCGTAGACGCGCTGGTGATAGTCATCCAGCCCGACTTCGGCCAGACGCTCGCTGATGGTTTCCGCCTGCCCTTCCATCTGTACCGCTGCTTCAGCGAGGCGCCGAGTCTGTTGATCGCTGATCGCCAGGTCGCTGCGCATCTGCTCGATCGCTATGAACAAGCTATCGAGCTGCTCGCGATTGGTCTGTGCACCGTGGGCGATTTCGCCAACCTGGCTTTCCACCCCGGCTGCCAGTCGGGCAATGTTTTCCAGATGCTCGCCAGTGTGCTCGACCTGCTCCACGCCGGTTTGCAGGTCGCTGGAGAGCTGGCGAATCTGCTCAACCACCTGAGCCGTGCGCTGCTGAATATCGGCGACCATTTCGCCAACTTCGCCGGTCGCCGACGCCGTGCGCGCCGCCAGACCACGAACCTCATCGGCCACCACGGCAAACCCGCGACCATGCTCACCAGCCCGCGCCGCCTCGATCGCCGCGTTCAACGCGAGCAGATTGGTCTGGCTGGCAATCGACTGGATCACCAGCGTGACGCGCTGAATGTCATCGCTGCGCAGGCTCAGGGCTTCGATCAGTTCCCGGCTGGCACTGGCGCGTTCACTGAGTTGATGCATGCGCGCAATCGAATCCACCAGCTCCGTGCGCCCCGCCGCGCTGCTGTGATGCGCCTGACTGGCGGCTTCCAGCGCTGCGCGGCTGAGTTGCGACGTGGCCTGTTCGGTGGCAATCATCACCTCGGCATTGCTGACGATCTGCGCCGCCGCGTCGAGTTGCGATTCGAGTTTGCTCGCAAGCTCTTTGACCGAAAACGCCACGCCGGCCGCTGACAGCGCGTTATGGCTGGTGGTGTAGGAAAGATCGCGAGTGAGTTCGGAAATTGCGCTGCGGTTGTCGCTTGGCAGCGAATCGGCGACTGCGCGGGTGCGCAGGCGCGGCAGCCAGACGATCAGCACTGCCAGCGGCAAGCCAATGTACAGCGACCATTCGGTCAGGGTCGTGCCAGCCAATAACAGCATCAGGGCGATGCTTTGCAGGGTCGGTGCGATCCAGCGGTTTTTTGCTGATTGCACTGGTGCAGGCAGCGCCGCAACCAGAGATCCGTCTCTCGTCATATCATCACCCCACGCCTGTTCTCATTGTTGTGACTGCATTAAACGCCACTACAACGCCATTATCCATGGTCCGTTAGTCGTGAGGTCTGTGGCAGGTCAATGTAAACGCGGAGCAAATGTTGCAGGCGATAAAAAGCTTCGCGGGCAAGCCCGGCGCCCACCGGTTCGATTCGAACCTGATGGGGCGGACTTGCCCGCGATCACAGCGCCGGAAAAATCAGGCCTGACGCTGGTGCTTGTCGATTTGCTCGTGACGTTCCTGAGCTTCGATGCAGTACTTGGTGGTCGGACTGATCAGCAGGCGTTTCAGGCCGATAGGCTCGCCGCTGTCGTCGCACCAGCCGAAGCTGTCTTCCTTGATGCGCTCAAGAGCTTGTTCCAGTTGCGGCAGCATGCGCTGGTCGCGATCGATCGCGTTGACCAGCCAGGTGCGCTCTTCTTCAACCGAAGCCGCGTCCGCCGGGTCAGCCGGGGTATCCAGGCTTTCGATGGCGATACGGTTTTGCTCAATGCGCTCGTGGGTTTCGACTTTCATGTTCTGCAACAGCTCAGTGAAGAAAGCGTGTTGCTCTGCATTCATGTAGTCATCTGCCGGCATCGCCAGCAACTTGTCCTTTGTCATTGATATCTCTATAAAAAACGTGCATTAAGGCGAATTAGGGAGCGTTTCGGCGAGCCGTGTCCGGTCGTCGAAAAGGCATCGTTTATTGCAAACGCCACCCGGCACTCAATTTACGAAGGGGCGGCAGTCTAAGGCCCGATCGAGGCCTCAGCAACTGGAAATACTGGGAATTTGTCCGACAACGCCCGGAAACTGCTCTGACACAGGCTTCACACGGCCATCGGAGTGCGTTTATAGCAAGAAATTCAGTCGAGCGGCTGTATATAGAAGACAAACGGCTAACTACGCCGCGCTTGCCGATGAATTTTTCCGCGCGAAGTGCATCGTTTCAGCACAGCAGAGCGCGCCAAGCCTCACTACTATCAGGCGCAACCTGCGCTCAAACAGCCTGAAGGATGACGTATGCCCCGCCCCGATCTGCCGGCCACCGCCGAGGTTGCCCTCGCCAGCCCCCCGATCAACGCCGAGCGTTTGCTGCACCTGATCACTGAGCAATACGACAGCCTGCCGCGCCAGCTCAAGCGCATCGCCAGCTACATCAGCCAGCAGAGCGAGCGGATCATGGTCGACCGGATCAGTGACATCGCCCGCGAATGCGAAGTGCAACCCTCTGCCATCGTGCGCTTCTCGCAACGCTTCGGTTTCAGCGGCTTCAGCGAAATGCAGGCGTTGTTCCGCAGCGCCTACACGGATAAAGCCTCGCCCGCGCAAAACTACCAGCAACGCATCCGCAGCCTGATCGCCAACCCCTCACGTAACGCCAGCGACGGCGACCTCGCCCGCGAATGCATCGACGCGACGCGCTCAGGCATCGAACGCCTCGGCCGCGAACTCGACGACGCGGCGTTCACAACCGCCGTCGACCTCATCGTCAACGCTGACAACATTTATGTCGTCGGCGTACGCCGCTCCTTCGCCGTCGCCGATTACCTTGTCTACAACCTGCAACACACGCAGAAACGCATTCATCTGGTGTCAGGGCTTGGCGGCAGCTATCGCGAGCAGATGCGCAGCGTGCGCGCCGGTGATCTGGTCATTGCGATCAGCTTCGTCCCTTATGCCAAGGAAACCCAACACTGCCTGCGTTTCGCCCGCGAGCAGCAGGCGAACACCCTGATCCTCACCGACAGCCACCTCTCGCCGCTGGTCAAACGGGCCAACAGCGTGCTGCTGGTCAACGAAGGCAGCGCCCTGGCCTTTCGCTCGCTGAGTGCGACGCTGTGTTTGTGCCAGGCGCTGTTTGTCGCGGTGGCGTATCGGTTGGGGCTCAATGTTGAAGAGATTCACGAACAGGCCGGATTCGACGACTGACAATTGCCGCCACCTCGGCTAGGTTATGCGTACCCCACCGGTTCGACTTAAAGGAACGCGTCATGAAACTGATCGGCATGCTCGACTCCCCATACGTGCGCCGCGTGGCGATCTCCGCCAAATGCCTGGGCATCGACCTGGAACACCAGTCGGTCTCGGTGTTCCGCCACTTCGAACAATTCCAGCAGATCAACCCGGTGGTCAAAGCGCCGACGCTGATGCTCGACGACGGCGTCGTACTGATGGACTCGACGCTGATCCTCGACTACCTCGAAGCCCGCTCCGGCAAAACCCTGCTGCCGACCGAACTGAGCCAGCGCGCCCACGCCCTGCGCCTGATCGGCCTCAGCCTCGCCGCCTGCGAAAAAGCCGTGCAGCTGTATTACGAACGCAACCTGCGCCCCGCCGACATCCAATACCAGCCGTGGGTCGAACGCGTCGAAAGCCAACTCGCCGCCGCCTTCACCGCCCTCGAACAGGAACTGCAAAAGCACGCTTTGCCCACCGACGGCCCCCTCGCCCAAGCCGGCATCAGCCTCGCCGTGGCCTGGAGTTTCACCGACCTTGTCGTCCCCGATCAAATCGACGCCAGCCGCTACCCGCACATCGCCCAATACACCGCGTACGCCGAAACCCTCGAAGCGTTCATCAGCACGCCGATGACCTGAGCATGAGCGCGCCCGACACCGCCGCTCCGGCGCTAAAGGAAATCTTCAACGCCGAACGCCTGCAACACATCGCCAGCGAGATGAGCGCCGTTTACCCGGCATTCAAGGCCAAGGCATTTCTTGAACATGCCCAGCACGGACTCGCTGAATTATCGGTGATGCAGCGCATGGCACGTGTCAGCGAAAGCCTGCACGCCGTGCTGCCACTGGATTACGCAGATTCCCTCAAAGCGCTGTTCGAACTCGCCCCGCGATTGAACAGCGGCTTCGTCAGCATGTGCCTGCCGCACTACGTCGCCAGCTACGGCGCACACGCGTTCGATACATCGATGAACGCGCTGAAATTCTTCACCACGTTCGGCTCCTCGGAATTCGCCATCCGCCACTTCCTGCGCAGCGACCTCGAACGCACCCTGGAACACATGCACGACTGGGCCCACGACGAAAACCACCACATCCGCCGCCTCGCCAGCGAAGGCAGCCGCCCTCGCCTGCCGTGGTCGTTTCGACTGGAACCCATCCAAGCGAATCCGCAGTTTACCGCCGGGATACTCGAGCGGTTGAAGGCCGATGAGAGTTTGTACGTGCGCAAGTCCGTGGCGAATCATCTGAATGATGTGACGAAAGTGCATCCGCAGTGGGTGCTGGACACGATTGAAGGATGGTCGCTGGAGAACAAGCACACGGGCTGGATTGCGAAGCATGCGTTGCGCAGTTTGATTAAGCAGGGGGATCTAAGGGCGCTGACGGTGATTGGTGCCGGGGCGAAGGCTGAGGTGGAATTGCTGGATGTGCGGGTTGAGCCGGCGGTGGTGCGGCTGGGGGATGCGATTACGTTGTCGTTTTTGGTGAAGTCGACGGTGCCGGTTGGGCAGCGGTTGGTGATTGATTATGCGATTGACTATGTGAAGGCGAATGGCGGGGTTTCGCGGAAGGTTTTCAAGTTGAAGATGGTGGAGTTGGCGGGGTTTGGGAGCGAGGTGGTGAAGCGGAGGCAGGTGATCAGGGACTTTACGACGCGCAAGCATTTTGCGGGGCGGCATGGGGTTTGGGTGATGGTGAATGGGGAGGTTTTGGGGAGTGGTGGTTTTGATTTGGTTGGTTGAGGGTGCTGTGGATAGGGAGAAAACTGGCAGCCATTCGATTGAGAGTTAATCCCAGACAAGGCTGCTTCGGCCAATAGCTTCGAGTCACGGAAGGCAGCTTTCGGCCAAAAGCTGTCATTCCGCGTGTCTACCAAAACTAAGGGCGATTCAGCGTGATGGGCGTACTGGCGTACATCGCTGCAGCGGCGAGGGACCAGGTGTTGGAGGGCAAGGAATGCCTTATAGGTCCCGAAAAACTAAAGGAGTATTGACTAGGGCATCATTAAGCCAGTACAAGAATTAGTGTAGTCAGATTGCTTAATGATTTTTATCCGTGAAAAGGAAATCAAATGGCCGACGCTCAAGTAACGTGTATTACTAAACCGAATGTAAACAGTTCCCATGAACACATCACTCATCTTGGAAATCCAACTAATCAATGGCGTTGGACTCGCGAGCAAGTGATTGCCAGCATTGATGCTGGAACGAATACTTTTTTTGTGATCGATCCGGCAAATGGTGTTCGTGCGAATATTGGAGTTGTACGCGAATCTGGTCATACGCCTTATTTGCGTACATATGCAGATGGGCAATGGAATAATAACTTGTTGTCGCTCAGTCAGTGTCCTATCTGATTAAGCACTGAATGTCCACTAATGTTATAGACATATCTGCGTGACAGCTTTTGGCCGATCAGCCGCGATCACAGACGGGAATCGGCCAGAAGCAGCCATTCACGAACTGTGCAAGAACTGTGGAAAGGGGAAAGATCTATTTCCGTTGAAAGTAGATCTGCCCCCTTTTTTCCGATTTTTATGGTGTTCAGAAGGGTATATCTGAATCTCCCTCTGGACTGTCCCTGCCTGCCAACGGAACAATCGATGCCAGTGCCGGATTGTCGGCCGGGATAGCAGATAGGCCAGGGACGAGTATGGACAGGTCCTGAGCATCAACGGCGCTAGCGACTAAGTTACCATCTACATTAGCGCTGATGCCGTCCTGAGTATCGTCCGAGAGCTCATCCGGATCGAGATCGACATAATCATCGCCCATCATCATTTTGTAGTGTGCGTCATGCTTAGCGGCTTTGAAGATCTTGAAGAAAATCTTCAAATAGCTGGCTGCCATGTTTTCACCAATAGCCACGTACAGCTCATCAGGAGCGTAATGCGAGCCATCATTGACCCAGCTGATTAGGGACTGACACTGTACCTTTTCAAGACCTTCAAATTTTCCGACCAGAACGTACGTGTCGACACCCCCCAAGATTTTGAAATAATTCTCCAAAATCCTTCGCATGGTGTTTTGCAGCGTAAGCGCTGGCACAGGAGTTTTCTTCAACTCGGCCCAAAGTAACTGGTAGGAGGTTCTGATGGGGTTGTTCGGATGAAACTCGACTACGGAGTAATCGCTAGGCTTTCGGACGATCCAGAAGGTCTCATCACTGAGGGAAGTTTCGGACTTCCGCCGTTGGTCGTAGGTAATCTCTTTGTGAAAATGGACGTTGTGGGTCAGCACCAAAATCTGTTTGAGATGGCTATCCTTCTTTCTCACCTCCGCAAATAGTTCTTTAATCAAGCTACTCACGATAAAGAGCACATCACTATCGAGACTTGAAACTGGGTCATCAATGACGACGACCCGGTCACTTGTGATGCCTGAGGTCGTAATGCTGCCTTTGAGCAGGTGGTAGAAGTACAGGAAGGTGACGAAGGATTTTTCGCCCTCGCTAAGCGTTTGCTTGGCGTCTTTGCCATCACTTCGGATAAGCCTATATGAGTTTCCTACACAGGCAGGATCGAGCGAAAAACTACGAAATCCAAAGTTTTTGAGGATCTTGTTGATGGCGATGACCGTCGGTTTCACGCTTGTCAGCGCTGTTTCAATCTTGTCAATTTCGATCTCAACAGTGTTGATATTATCCGCGGCCTTGTCCCGACTCGATGTGATGCCAACGATGGATTTCTGCAACTTGTCCTTTTCAGACGTGTAGTCGGTTAACGTATTTTTTAGCTCGGTATCGATGACATACTTCCATACCTCTCCGGTGAGCTTGTTCTGTTCAGCGGTGAAGCTAGCTACAAGGCGATTGTGCTCAGAGACTTTCACATTGGCAGCGTCGACAATCCCTAAGATGCCATCCTGAATATCCTTCAACCCCTCAAGCTCAATTTCAGAGCTTGGGCTAGAAACCTTTTTATCCACTCGATCCTTGTTGACAATAACTACAGCTTCCAAGGCTTGGATCTCAAGACTAATCTTATCTTTATCCAGATGAATACAATCCGAGAACAATAAAGCACGTGCCTGAGTCAATACCTCATCTGCAACCTGAAAATAGGTAGAACGCAGAGTAGAAACTGCCTTGGAATCAGCTTCAAACGTTTCGTCAAAGTATTCAGCCAGATTTTTCTCGAAATCATGTGGAATATTCTGTTGGCAAAACGGGCATTGCTCGTCTGTATGTTCCAGAAATCTCATACCCTGCCGAACCCAGTCGCTGTTAGCTAGCCGCTGGATAATCGCTGAGATGCTGACGTCGTCCTTACCAATTACCTTCTTGGCTAGAACTAGGCTTGTTTCGAATGCAATCAGCCGCGACAAGTTCAAGTTTGGAACAGAAGACATCTTGAAAGGTTGCTCACCATATAACACCAAGGCTCTTGCCTGGAGGTCAGCCAGGTCGACCAGAGATGAAGTATTGCTCGCATGCTCTTGCAAAACCCTAGCCTTAAAGGCCTCTTTATTATTTCTCAAGCCGGTGAAAGCACCCTTGAAGTGTTCGTCATGTTTTGTCTTTTGTTCCCAGCACCGAGCGACCAGTTTTGCTTCTAAAGAAACGAGTTCGGCGTTCTTTCCTGTCCTACCATCCTCGCCATCAAGAAGAATGACTGACTTCGTCTTCATCTGTTCGTGGCGCTTTCTTTCATCCTTTAGTAACGCTAGGCGATCAAGCTCGGCTTGCTCGGCCTTCCCCAGCGTGAAAACACCCGGCAGTTCTTTCGAGTCGGTGAAGTTAGAGGTAATGAAATCATTGTTGTAGATCATTGCCGGGATCTGGCTGTTCCTCAGCCACTTGATCCGAGAGTGCGTCGAAATGGCAGGATTTTCGATCAGCCGACTGATCGTGGTCTTGCCCGCGCCATTTGCACCGTAGAAGAAATTGATCGGTTTTAGGTTAACAATTTCTTCGGACTTGTCGGGGCTATAGGTGGCGATATTAGAAAGGCTAATCGACTCGATCATTCTTTGCGCCTATGCAGGGAGCGGAGCCAAGCTGGCGGTGCTCACTAAAATTCGAGGGTCGTGACCGCGCGGATGGCGGCCTAGCCCAAGCCTCAATTGCGTGGTGGCGATTGGCCTATCCAGCTTAGGCGCTCCGGCCAATCCTGCAAGTGAACCGCTGCTCGTTTTCGTAGACGCTGAACGACCGCATTTGGCCGTAAGCAGCCACTCAACAAACGGAGAAGCCACGGGCGTCGAAAGTGATGGCTCAAGGTACAGGCAATGCAAGCGCAGCAAGCCTGCAGATTGCTGACGCCTACCAACTCCCGTACGGAATGCCAAATTTCTCGATATATCGCTTGGACTTCTCGCTGACGGGATACGCGTATCGCCCATGGGTTTTACCCTGACTCGGCCCCATTGGCTCGATTTCTGCCTGAGCTTTGGCCACTTTGATTGGATGATGGCAGGAGTCTCTAACCCACACTTGTACGACACCTCCGGGAGCCAATCCCAAGTAGACCGAAGATATATAAGTAGCCGTCTGATCTGGAGTTTTATCGCATCGTTGGTTGACCGACGTCAGCATCAGTTGTCTTGCTTCCTCAGGTATGTCTATCCAAGCGCGGTAAGTCTGAGGTTCTACGATGGATTGCCAGCGAACAAAAATCCGTTTCGGGAGATCAGCCCCCACCACTGCTTTCGCTGAGCTGCCCACACCGTGCCAACCTCGCGCCGACTCTGTTCCATCTTCTGGTTGCCCGCCCGACGCGGATCCGCCGCCCGTGCGCAGAAACGTCTTGCCCTTGATATCTTCTACGGCAGTATCTTCAACCCAAACCTTCATGTAGTTGGGCTCGGTAAATCCGAGTTCCCACCAGGGGGATTTGGGGTCGTGTTTGGCCGAGAGTGGCTGGGCATGACAACCAACTATCAACAGTGCGCACAGCGAGACTGAAAATAGCTTGGTTAAAAGGGCGTGCAGTTCGGCGCCTGACACCACTACCAACTCCCGTATGGGATCCCGTATTTTTCGATATACCGCTTTGCCTTGTCACTCTCTGGATAGGCATAACGACCGCCGTTCTTGCCCCGTTCCGGACCCAACGGATCGATTTCGCCTTGCCCTCTCGCGACCTTGACTGGATGGTGGCAGGAATCTCTAACCCAAACTTGCACCACGCCGCCTGGAGCAAGACCTAGATAAACTGAAGCAATGTAGCTTGCGGTCCTGTCGGGCTTCTCCGCGCAACGTTGATTTGTGGACGCCACCATTATTCGCCTGGCTTCTTCCGGAATATCCACCCACGCTTGCCAGGTTTTCTGTTCAACGATCGATTGCCAGCGAACGTAAATACGCATGGGCAGATCGGCCCCGATGACTTTTCTGCCGCTACCACCTACGCCAGTCCAGCCACGCGCAGACTCTGATCCATCGTCAGGCTCTCCCCCGGCGGCCGTACCTGCTCCGGTTTTGAAAAAAACCTTACCTGTGATGTCGTGTACGGAGCTGTCTTCCACCCACACCTTCATATAGTCAGGCTCTGTAAAAGCCAGCTCCCACCATTCGGATTTAGGATCATTTTTGGCTGAAAGCGGATCAGTGGACTGGCAACCGCAGACGAAAAGCGCGCACAAAGCGATAACAAGCTTCTTCATCGTTTTGGCTTACCAACTTCCATAAGGAATGCCGTATTTTTCGATGTAGCGCTTTGCCTTTTCACTTATAGGGTAAGCGTACTGACCTCCATTCTTTCCCAAGTCTGGTCCCAGCGGTTCCAATTCGGCTTGGGCGCGCGCTACCTTTACTGGGCGCCGACATAGGTCTCTGACCCACACTTGAACCACGCCCCCAGGCGCGAGCCCCAAATAGACAGACGCCATGAACCGTGCTGTCTTCTCTGGTGTTTCCGGGCACCGTTGGTGAGTAGACCTCACCATCACTTGTCTGGCCTCCTCGGGAATATCCACCCAAGCCCGATAGGTTTTTTGTTCAGGTATCGATTGCCAGCGGACAAAAATCCGCTTGGGCAAACCCGCCCCGATAACGGGTTTGCCTGTACCTCCAACACCTATCCAACCGCGGGCAGATTCTTCTTCATCATTTGGTTCTGCTCCGCTGGCGTTCCCACCTCCCGCTCGCTGGAAGGTTTTACCTTCTATATCTTCCACAGAGCTGTCCTCAACCCACACATTCATGAAATTGGGTTTGACGAAGGCGAGCTCCCACCAAGGGTACTTAGGATCGGCTTCACCTGAGTTAGAACTCGTTGCGTGACAGCCGGTGAAAGCCAAAACGCCCAATATCGCTACTAGTACTCTCATTACCAAAGCTTCCAATCAGGTACGTGAGGGTGATGCACACGAATGCCGTCGTCGGTTGGAGCGTTAATGTAAACAACTTTCAAGCCGCTACCGTCCCGTCGTCCTTGTGGATGGTTCCAGTTGGCAGAAGTATGGATGTACTTAAGCTTCAGCAATAGCTCTTCTTCTGCGGTAGTGCTGTTGTCACCCGCAATGAACCTGTCGCAGATCGATTGCAACTCTTGTGGAACGGCATATTCGGCTCGCCCGGGAATATCGGTGAAGGGAACACCTCTTTCTTTGGCCATTTGATACATCAATCTCAAATAAATATTTGAGAGCTTGCCACTGACTGGACGCCTGAGTAGTAGGCCAGCGTACACGCGTTTCTGTTTGGGACCGAACCGATCTTGTGGATCGGGCGGCAAAGCAAGCGCGGTGGGAGTTACGATTTCCAGCAGGTCCGCAGGCCATCCTTTGGCTATCCACTGACTTTTTACCAGTGCAGCATCCTTATAGATCGAGGTAGTTCTTACATCAGTGTTGCTCCAGACATCAAGTTTTTGCATGGGACTCACCACAACGCACTCCTCGATTTCATCGAGATAGCTCCCACCGATATCTGAGTGGACACCAGGAAATTCGTATTCCGGAAAGTCAGGTTTCACACTACTGAGGGCAAAATTAGCCCGGCGTTCATCGCGAGCAACTAAATGGACGACATCCTTGAAAAAACGAGGGTCAAGATAGAGTTTTATGCCTGGCGCGATTGGGCTTTTCACCATACCGAAGTTAGTTAGGCCAGCAATTGACGGCACTGTATCGAACAGCCCGATAAAACCCATGTTGATACTGCCACCGTACTGATCAACAAATGTACGGCTGAAATTACTAGAGTAAATGGTTAACAGCTCTCGTAACGGACCTTGCTTACCTCTCACTATTTCATTTGAAAAATGACGAGCCGCCGCTGCGCCGCGGCTGAAGCCAAAGGTATCAAAGGTTATAGATGTAATTTCCGCATCTGGATTTTCTTGAAGGGTATCTTCAATGACTTGTTTGATAAAAGTGAAGGACGTCTGTACTCGCCCCGCTACACCGGTTTCCCCTCGCCCCGTACCTTGACCGAACAAACTATCTTGCTCGTTGGATTGAGTGCCAATTCCTTCGATATACAAAGGTCGAGAGACTTTTTTTAACGAGCCCTCGCCCTCAGCAACCGGAGCTTCGTGATACAGGTCTGCGAGTTTTTTTATGTTCGTCGCACCAGCACCATAACTGCTATCCGGATCCTTCATGTAGGGCTGACAGCTCGCCGAAATATCCTCCGGCGCAATCGGATGCTGCGCCCCACACAGCAACCCAGCCGCTGTGTTATTCGCATTATTCCCCGTCCCATCAAAAAAAACTCCAATCCGCAGCGCTATCCCAACCTTCTCAGGCTCGGGCGCTGGTTCTTTGCCGTGTTTTTCGTATTCCGCCCAGTGCTGGGCGTGGAGGTCGACGGGTTTGGCTTGTTCGTAGCGGTAGTTTTTCGGGGGGTTGGGTACGTAGCCACTCATCCTTGTTTCCTTGGTCCTGATCCTTGAGAACGGCGCGAAGCGTGACAGTCGGGGCTTGGCGGCGCAAGGCATGGCGGTGTGCCAGCGCGGTTTGTTTCGGTGTTTCGACGAGGGTTTCCCCTCGTCTTTGTTGCGGTCAGCTGGTGACTTCGACGTTGTCGAGTGCCTGATTGACCGCGAGTTCGCCGAGCATCACGACCTGAGCGATGCCCAGTGCGGTTTTGCGGTGTTGGGGGTCGAGCATGGCGGCGAAGTTGACCAGCATTTCGCTGGCCGAGCCGAGGGTTTCGCTGGCGTTGGCGAGCAGCGATTCGCTGTCGAATTTCGGGTTGGCGAGGTACATGCGTTCGGGTTCGTTGACGCTGGCCATGATCTGGCTGGCGGGTTTGAGGTAGTGGTCGAGGGCGCGTTCGGCGGCTTGGTGGAAGCGTCTGGAATCGGGTGATTCGTAGGGGGATGTGGGGTCGGTTTCGGGTGGGTTGGGCGTGACTTTGAACATGGTGAAACTCCTAGTTGAGAAAAAGGAGCCTTCACATTCGCTACCAAACGAAGGTGGCGGCCATACGCGGGTTGGTAGACCGGTAACTAGGACCCGGCACACCCGAAGGTGTCCTGCGCATGGCCACCATTGAGCAGAGACCTGATGAGGTCTGCGAACGGTTCGCGATGCGACTAGTTATGACGGGCTACCAAACCCGATCACTGCTTTTTCAGTGACCGCCAAACGATAGATCCGGCGCACTAGACGCACAAGCCGGCGGATTCTGGCGTAGTCGTAGGTAACGGCGCAAGGCGTTGTAGGGTTTGGGTGGTGTGCGTTTTTCGCTTTTAAACAAATGCTGGGTTTTGCGTTTAGCACTTTGCTGAATGATTTTGCCCTTGCCTGTTTGCGGTCGGGTATTGTCGATGGGGGCACATCGGGACGGTGGCGATTCGGGAGTTGTGGCGGGTGCCGAAATGGCTGCCCTACCCTAGCCCTCTCCCGGAGGGAGAGGGGACCGATTGGGGGGGATTCGAGAGCTTCGTCGTCCTGACAAATACTTCAAACTATCCAGGACGGTGGCGATTCTGGGGTTGTGGCAGGTGCTGAAAATGGCTGCCCTCACCCTAGCCCTCTCCCGGAGGGAGAGGGAACCGATTGGGGGAGATTCGAGAGCGTCGCCGACCTGATTGATCTGTTTTGAATCCATGAATGTTGCGATCGCCAGATCTATTTACGGCGACCCCTCGCCCTTCATAAACACACTTTGCCACCCCATGACCAACCAGTTCTCACTTCAAACAATCCCCCACCCCAATGTCGATAACAGACACAACCGTGGCGTGATCAGGCATCTGATTCGGCGTACAAGCCGGGTAAGGTGACGCAGCTTTTGCGCAAAACTCCCGTCCATCGTGGCGGATTCGATAAGCACTGCGACGTTCGAGAGGGGCCATTTAGAGCTGTTCAGCCAATATTACCGGTAATCGCTCGGCCCTTTTCATTCGCTTGAACGTCGATCAGCAGAGAACAAGAAAACAATGATCAGCCCCACCTCCAAGGATTCGACTGGCCACTTGGCGCAGGGCTTCAAGCCTCGTCATGTGACGATGCTGTCCATCGCCGGGATCATCGGCGCCGGTTTGTTTGTTGGTTCCGGGCATGCCATTGCGGCGGCCGGGCCGGCGGTGTTGCTGGCTTATCTGTTTTCCGGGTTGCTGGTGGTGCTGGTCATGCGCATGCTCGGCGAGATGGCGGTGGCCAATCCGGACACCGGTTCGTTTTCCACCTATGCCGATCAGGCCATCGGGCGCTGGGCCGGGTTTACCATCGGCTGGTTGTACTGGTGGTTCTGGGTGCTGGTGATTCCGATTGAAGCGTTGGCGGCCGGGCATGTGTTGCATCAGTGGTTTGCGCAGGTCGATGCCTGGCTGTTCGCGCTGGGCTCGATCATTGCGCTGGTGGTGACCAACCTGTTCAGCGTCTCGAAATACGGCGAGTTCGAGTTCTGGTTTGCCATGGCCAAGGTGGTGGCAATCATCGGCTTTATCGGCGTCGGTTTTGCGGTGTTGATGGGCTGGATTCCCGACCGTGAAGTCAGCGGTTTGAGTGGCCTGATGGCGGCGCACGGCGGGTTTGCGCCGAACGGCTTGTCGGCGGTGGTCGGTGCGTTCATTACCATCATGTTCAGTTTCATCGGTACCGAAGCGGTGACCATCGCCGCGGCGGAATCGAATAACCCGGCGCAGAACATTGCCAAGGCCACGCGCTCGGTGATCTGGCGCATCGGTGTGTTTTATTTGCTGTCGATCTTCGTGGTGATTTCAGTGGTGCCGTGGAATGACCCGCTTTTGGCCTCGGTCGGGTCTTATCAGCGGGCGCTGGAAATCATGAATATTCCGCACGCCAAATTCATGGTCGATGTGGTGGTGTTGATCGCGGTGGCGAGCTGCATGAACTCGTCGATCTACATCGCCTCGCGCATGCTCTATTCGCTGGGTCGGCGTGGCGATGCGCCGAAGGCGTTGAAGGTGACCTCGTCCGAAGGTGTGCCGCGTGCGGCGGTCATCGCCAGCACCGTGCTCGGCGCGGCGATCACGGTATGGAGCTACGTGATGCCGGCCGGGCTGTTTGAATTTCTGCTGGCCAGCTCCGGCGCGATTGCCTTGCTGGTGTACCTGGCAATCGCCGTGTCGCAACTGCGCATGCGGCGGATGTTGCGTCGGCAGAACATTGAGCTGACGTTCCGCATGTGGCTGTTTCCGTGGCTGACCTGGCTGGTGATTGTGTTCATCTGCGCCGCGCTGGCGGTGATGATGATTACCCCGGAACACCGCACCGAAGTGAGCACGACGATTGGTCTGGCGCTGGCAATATCGTTTATCGGTTTGCTGACATCACGACATCCTGCGCAGACGGTCAGTGTCACGCCTGCCGGATGAACATGTGCCGCAGTAAATCCGGCACCGCCGCAAAATCTTGCTGATAGGAACAGGCAATACTCAGATCCGATTCGGCATCGTCCCCCGCCCTCCTTCGCCCTAGCATGTTCGCACCTTGTCTGTTCTGGAGTGTGCGACATGAAGACTGCAAAAACCCTGTTCATCACTGGTGTCAGCAGCGGCTTCGGCCAGGCGCTGGCGAGGGAGGCGCTCGCCGCAGGCCACCGGGTCATTGGCACCGTGCGCAGCGAATCCGCCGTAGCGACGTTCGAAGCGCTGGCGCCGGAACGGGCCCATGGCGTGGTGTTGGACGTGACCGATTTCGAAGCGATTGATACGGTGGTCGCCGCCGTTGAAAAACGTTACGGGCCGGTGGATGTGCTGGTGAACAACGCCGGTTACGGTCACGAAGGGGTTTTCGAGGAATCGCCGCTGGCGGAAATGCGCCGGCAGTTCGATGTGAATGTGTTTGGCGCAGCGGCGGTAACCAAGGCTTTTGTGCCGTATTTCCGCCAGCGCCGCGCCGGGCATATCGTCAACATCACCTCCATGGGCGGCTACATCACCATGCCCGGCATCGCCTATTACTGCGGCAGCAAATTTGCTTTGGAAGGGATTTCCGACACGTTGAGCAAAGAGCTCGCACCCTTCAATATTTTCGTCACGGCAGTGGCGCCGGGGTCTTTTCGCACCGACTGGGCCGGCCGCTCGATGCAGCGCACGCCGCGCAGCATCAGCGACTACGATGCCAGCTTCGACCCGGTGCGCAAGGCCCGCGAAGAGAAAAGCGGCCATCAGCTCGGCGATCCGCACAAAGCCGCACGAGCCATGCTGACGCTGATCGCCAGCCCTGCCCCGCCCGCACATCTGCTTTTGGGCAGCGACGCCGTCGCGCTGGTGCGTGACAAGTTGCAGCGCACGGCGGAGAGTATTGAGCAATGGCAGGCGCTCAGTTGCTCTACCGATGGCTGAGCCGTCGCGTGAAAAAAAGGTGCAGTGAATGGCGAAATCCGAAGACCTGACGACGGCGCGCATGGTGCAACTGATGAGCGAACTGGCGCCGCTCGAGGGCTACAACCTGAGCGTGCTCGACGACGTGCGGTTTCTGCGTTCCAACCGTCCGTTGAGGCGCACGCCGGTGTTGTACGAGCCGGGTATCGTGATCCTCTGTCAGGGGCGCAAACGCGGCTATCTGGGTGACGAGATCTACGTCTACGACGCGCAGCATTATCTGGTGGTTTCAGTGCCGGTGCCGTTCACCATGGAGACCGATGCCAGCGAGGATCAGCCGATGCTGGCGGTGTATCTACGTCTGGATTTCGCCCTCGCCGGCGAGCTGATTCAACAAGTCGATGAGGTCCGCGGCTTCGACGCCACGGTGCCACGCGGCATGTACGCCTCGCCCATGGATGATGCGCTGCGCCATTCAACCTTGCGCTTTCTGCAAATAATGAACGACCGCAACGACGGGCAAATCCTCGGCCCGGCGATGTTGCGTGAGTTGTATTACCGCATCCTCACCGGCGCCCAGGGCGGCACGCTGCGCGCGGCCATCGCCCAGCAAGGTCAGTTCGGCAAAGTGACCCGCGCGATCCATAAAATCCACAGCTGTTATCACGAGCATCTCGACGTCGAAGCGCTCGCCGAAGAAGCGCAGATGAGCGTGCCGAATTTTCACCTGCACTTTCGCAAAGTCACCGACACCTCGCCGATGCAATACCTCAAGTCGACGCGTTTGCATCAGGCGCGGTTGCTGATGCTGCGTAACGACTTCACCGCCGCCCGCTCAGCGTTCCTGGTCGGCTACGAAAGCGCCTCGCAATTCAGCCGCGACTTCAAACGCTTCTTCGGCCGCACTCCGCTGGCGGAAGTGGCGTGGATGAAACGCACGTATGCGTTGCCGGCACCGAGTACGCCGTCGCCGTTTGTCTCGTCGCATTAACGGATGCGATATTTGGTTGAGGGGCCATCTTGCGTAGGCAGCGCCCAGCGGGCATATAATTCTCACTTGATTTATATCTGTTTTGATATAGCCTCTCTACAAAGCCTTCCAGCCATTTTTTGCAACAGTACGCCCCATGACAATTGCGCTTGGGCGATTACGCTTTTCCTTTCAACAAAGGAGAAGTCGATGCCAAGAAACAAGGATGTTGAATTCATCGGAAACGCGCTTAAGGATCTGAAGGCGCTCCCGATCGATGCCCGCAGAGCGGCAGGATTCCAGTTGGATCTGTTGCAGCGGGGCGATGAACCCTTTGACTGGCGTCCAATGACAACAATCGGACGCGGCGTTAACGAAATCAGGATCACCGAGGATTCAGGGGCGTTCAGAGTGTTTTACGTGGCCAACCGACCTGAAGCGATCTATGTGCTGCATGTCACGCACAAAACCACACGTAAAACCGAAACGCGAGATATCGAACTGGCACGCGCCAGATACCAGGAAATCAGGTAAAACCATGACGGATCATCAGAACAACTCCCAGCGCTATTCAAGTGTCTGGGATGCACTGGAAGACACGCCGCAGGACGCGGCTAACATGCGTTTGCGGGCCAAGCTGATGCGCACACTTTGCGAGACCATCCGAGCTTGGGAGCTTCCCCAGAAGGAGGCAGCCAAACGCCTGGGAATCACCCAGCCACGTCTCAACGATGTGCTCAATGGCAAGATCGACAAATTCTCGTTGGACGCACTGGTCAATCTGTCAGCAGCTGCGCAATTGGAGGTAGATATCTGCTTCCCGCTGGGTCAACCACTACAATGGGTCTGACCCGATAAAACAGTCAGCCATGGATGAGGCATCGCACGCCATCCATGGCTGAACGCCGCCTCAATCCTCCCGCGTCAAAACCTCCAGCAACTCGATCTCGAACACCAGATCTGAATGCGGCGGAATCTTGCCCATCGTCCGCTCGCCGTAGCCCAGACGCGCCGGCACCAGCAATTTGCGTTTGCCACCGACCTGCATGCCCATCAGGCCCTGATCCCAGCCTTTGATCACCCGCCCCGTGCCCATCACGCACTGAAAAGGTTTGCCGCGGCTCCAGGAGGAATCGAACTCGGTGCCGTCTGGCAGCCAGCCGGTGTACTGGGTGGTGATCAGCGCGCCTTTGACGGCGGCTTTGCCATCGCCCGGTTGCAGGTCGATGATTTGCAGTTCTTCTGACATGTGGTTGACTCGTTAAGAATGGCCCTGATGGCGCGGACGGTTTTTTCGCAGAATTGCGCGTCGATGGCAATCGATGGAACCGAAATTCGCGCCGCGGCTCACATGGATATCGACATCGTATGACGACAAGGATGCTTTGATGACCGACTCTCGTTTGCTGCGCAGTTTTATCCCGCCTTACATCCTCAACCGAATCATTGCCCATGGTTCGGAGCCGCAACGCAACGCGGCGATGCAGACGCTCAACCATGTACGCAGCCTGTTGCCCAACCCCGGCCGACCTTCGCAACCGCCGGCGCGGGCGGTGTTGCCGCAGGCGACCAAACCGGGCCTGGCCCGGCGCAGCGTGCACGATGCGCAAAACAAGATGCTCCTGCCGGGCATGCCGGTACGCCTCGAAGGCCAGCCGCCGTCGGGAGATCCGGCGGTCGACGAAGCTTACGACGCGCTGGGCGCCAGCTATGATTTCTTCTGGAAAGTGCTCGGGCGCGATTCGATCGACAATCAGGGTTTTGCGCTGATCGGCAGCGTGCATTACGGCCAGGGTTACGAAAACGCGTTCTGGAACGGCGCGCAAATGGTCTTCGGTGACGGCGACGGCGAAATCTTCCAGCGCTTCACCCGCTCCCTCGACGTGATCGCCCACGAACTGGCGCACGGCGTCACCGAGAGTGAGGCTGGTTTGATTTACGCCAATCAATCAGGCGCACTTAACGAATCGCTGTCGGACGTGTTTGGCGTGCTCACCAAGCAATACATCCTCGGCCACACGGTCGAACAGGCCGACTGGTTGATCGGCGCCGACCTGCTGATGCCGAAAATCCAGGGCAAGGGCTTGCGCTCGATGTCGCACCCCGGCACCGCGTACGACGACCCCTTGCTGGGCAAGGACCCGCAACCGGAACACATGCGCAAATTCGTCATCACCAGCGAAGACAATGGCGGCGTGCACATCAACTCCGGCATCCCCAACCGCGCGTTCTATCTGGCGGCTCGGGCACTGGGCGGCTTCGCCTGGGAAAAGGCCGGACGGATCTGGTACGACACGCTGTGCGATGATCGCTTGAGCCAGGACGCCACATTCGACGCGTTCGCAAAACTGACCATCGACCACGCCGGCCAGCGCTTCGGCGCCAAGGAAGTTGAAGCGGTGCAGCAGGCCTGGGCACAGGTCGGTGTCGAATAAACTGAGGAGGCTGTATGAAAACGCTACCCGATTTAGGTGACGATTCCGTTTTGCGTGTCTCTCGCCAGGGTGGCGTCGCCGCGATTCACAGCCTGAGCCGCCCGCGCGAAATCGAATTCGCGCAATGCGACACCAACCAACGCTCGCGGATCTGCTCGGTGCTCGAAGGCTGCCTGCCACTGGACAGCAGCGACTCCGGACGCGGGGATCAGCGTTTCTATCAGATTGAAGTGCGTTACAAGTCGGGGGAAATGTTGCTGAAAGTGCCCGAGGACCGGGCACCGGGGGAACTGGTGCATCTGTGGGACAAGGGAGAGCTTCTGTAAACGCTCTCCCGGCATTCAGTGTTTAACGCTCGACCGGCTGCATCTCGACAATCGTGCCGTTGGTGATCATCACCATCACGTATTTATCGTTGATCTGCACCCACTGCGCCTGTTCGATCGGCGCCTTCAGACCTTTGGCCTTCCAGTTCTGCAACGCCTTGTCCTTGCGCTGATACATCTCCGGCGCGCGGTCGTTGACCTTCAACTGACGATCGCTGGTCGGCGATTGAACGGAAGGATCACTTGAGGTTTGCGCCGCTTGAACAAGGGGGCTGATCCCGGCAATGCCGGCAACCAGCGCCAGACTGGCGATAAGGGTCTTGCTGTTCATCGGTGAACCTCCTGAATTGGGTAGTACCTGAACTCCGACTGCGTGGGGCGGGAATCATTCCTTTTTTTGCCGGGGAGGCGTTACAGGAGGGGAAGCGTACATCTGCCAGATGTTTGGTTGGCTGCAAGGCCGTCATCGCTTGCAGGCAAGCTCCCACATGGATCAGGTGCAACCACAAATCCGAGTGTCAGCTCACCTGCTGGTGCTCTTGATCCACTGCCGACGGCTCAAGATCAAAAGCAAAATCAAGAGCCCCTCACCCTAGCCCTCTCCCGGAGGGAGAGGGGACTGACCGAGGCGGATGCGAGAATTACGCCGACATGAAATACCGAGTCGAATGCGAATATCAAAACCAACCAATATCGGCTCCCTCTCCCTCGGGAGAGGGCTGGGGTGAGGGGCGAATCCACCGAAAACCTCAAGCCATGCAGCGCTTCTAACCACTCAACAATGAGCGTTAGCTCGAGTGCCTTTGATCTTGATCTTGCGTCACCGGCGACATCGGAAGGCTGAGCGCAGGGATTGATCCGGGCGTGGGAGCGCAGCGACCGTCTGGCGCAGCCAGACACAGCGGAAGTAGGTGCAGCGAAGCAAACCGTAGCCGCTGCGCCCGGATTGATCCCGGAGCGAAGGGACCCGAGCCTGCGAGGGCCGTACGTAGGAGCAAAGCCTTTTGGTTCCTTTTTGCTGGGCCGGCACTCCGGCGTCTGAAAAAGGGACTCGCCGTAAGGGCGAAACCATAAGAAGCCGTTACCGCAGCAACGGATATGCACTCGATTGATCCGCCCCGAACATCAATCCATGCCAACAATGCAATTAACAGATTGTTACATCTGCGCCACCATCCACCTCAATAAAAACCGTGCGCCGCCCTCCCGTAGCGCACGTCATAAAAGCGGTGGAGTCCTTTACTATGACAGCCTCAATCCCACACGGCGGCTCACGCGCCGGTGCCATTTTCCGAGTCACCTCGGGCAACTTCCTCGAACAGTTCGATTTCTTCCTGTTCGGCTTCTACGCCACACAGATCGCCGCGGTATTCTTCCCGGCAAGCAGTGAATTCGCCTCCCTGATGATGACCTTCGCCGTGTTCGGCGCAGGCTTCCTCATGCGCCCGCTCGGTGCCATCGTGCTCGGTGCCTACATCGACGACGTCGGCCGCCGCAAAGGCCTGATCGTCACCCTGTCAATCATGGCCAGCGGCACGATATTGATCGTGCTGGTGCCCGGATACGAAACCATCGGCCTGTTCGCCCCGGCGCTGGTATTGATCGGCCGGCTGCTGCAAGGCTTCTCGGCCGGTGCCGAACTGGGCGGTGTGTCGGTTTACCTGTCGGAAATCGCCACGCCCGGTCGCAAGGGTTTCTTCACCGCATGGCAATCGGCAAGTCAGCAAGTGGCGATCATCGTCGCTGCCGCACTCGGCTATGGCCTGAACCAGTGGATGGAGCCGCAGGCGATCGCCGATTGGGGCTGGCGCATTCCGTTTTTCGTCGGTTGCATGATCGTCCCGTTCATCTTTTTTCTGCGCCGCAACCTGGCAGAAACCGAAGAGTTCGCGGCGCGCAAACACCGTCCGAGCATGGGCGAAGTGTTCCGCACCCTCGGCCAGAACTGGGGCGTGGTGCTGGGCGGCATGTTGATGGTCGCGCTGACCACCACGGCGTTTTACCTGATCACCGTGTACGCGCCGACTTTCGGTAAAACCGTGCTGCACCTGAGCACTTCCGACGCGCTGCTGGTGACGCTGCTGGTCGGCGTTTCGAACTTCTTCTGGCTGCCGATTGGCGGCGCGCTGTCCGATCGCATCGGCCGTCGCCCGGTGCTGATCACGATGGCGTTGCTGGCGCTGGCCACGACCTATCCGGCGCTGTCGTTTCTGGTGCAGTCGCCAAGCTTCACCAACATGCTGCTGTCGCTGCTGTGGCTGTCGTTCATTTACGGCCTGTACAACGGCGCGATGATTCCGGCCCTCACCGAGATCATGCCGGTGGAAGTGCGCGTCGCCGGTTTCTCCTTGGCCTACAGCCTGGCCACGGCGATTTTCGGCGGGTTCACCCCGGCGATGTCGACCTTCCTGATCCAGTACACCGGCGACAAAGCCGCGCCGGGTTACTGGATGAGCATCGGTGCGCTGTGTGCGTTGTGCGCCACCCTTTATCTGTACCGCCGTGCCGGTGGTCGTCTGCAACCTGTCGCGGCCTGAGGAAAACCTGCCATGAAAAAAATCTTTACTGTCACCGCCCTGCTCGCCGGTCTGGCGTTCAACCTGAGCGCCCACGCCGCAGAACTGAGCGTGATGACGTCCGGTGGCTTCACCGCCGCCTACAAAATCCTCGGGCCGAAATTTGCTGCCGCCAGCGGCAACACGCTGACCACCAGCCTCGGCCCGTCGATGGGCAAGGCCCCGGAGGCGATCCCCAATCGTCTGGCGCGCGGCGAGCACGCCGACGTGGTGATCATGGTCGGCTACGCCCTCGACGAGTTGATCAAACAAGGCAAGATCGACCCGGCTTCGCGGGTCGAACTGGCGGACTCGCGGATCGGCATGGTGGTGCGCGAAGGCGCGGCAAAACCGGACATCAGCAGCGTCGACGGCTTGAAGAAAACCCTGCTTGATGCGCAGTCGGTGGCGTACTCCGACAGCGCCAGCGGCGTGTACATCGAGCAGCAGCTGTTCAAGAAACTTGGCATCGAAGACCAGTTGAAGCCGAAGTCCAAAATGATCGCCAGGATCCCGGTGGGCTCGGTGGTTGCCACCGGTGACTATCAATTGGGCTTCCAGCAGGTCAGCGAATTGCTGCCGGTGCCAGGCGTGAGCTTCGTCGCGAAGATCCCGGAATCGGTGCAGTCGGTAACCCGTTTCGCTGCCGGCATTCCGGTCAAGGCCGAGCATCCTGAAGAAGCCAAAGCCCTGCTCGCCTACCTCGCCGCGCCTGCCGCCCAGGCTGACGTGCAGGCCACCGGGATGGATTCGGTCAAGCGCTGATCGTTGGCGGCTGGACCTTCATTTCCACCACCAGCCGCTCCAGCTCCAGTGCCGCCGGGGTCAGCGTACGACCCCGGCGCTTGAGGATGCCGACGCTGCGCATCACTTGCGGATCGGTCAGCGGCACCCGTGTCAGGATCGGATGATCCGGCCCCGGCAGCGCCATCAATGGCACCGCCGCCACACCCAACCCCGCCTCGACCAGGCCGATCATCGTCGTCACGTGCCGTGTCTCGCAGATGCTCTGACGCTGCGGCACTACCCCACCCAACGCCTGATCCAGCAGAAAACGATTGCCAGAGGTCTTGTCCAGGCCGATGTAGTCCTGCTGATAGAACTCGTCCCACGTCACGCTGCTGCGCTGCGCCAACGGATGATCGCGGCGACAGGCGACAACGTAGCACTCCTGCACAAGCGGTTCGAAGTCGACTTTGGCATCCTGCGTGCCGAGAAAACTCAAACCGAAATCCGCCTCGCCATTGACCACTGCACTCAACACATCGTGCGCGCTGGAGTCGAGCACCTTGACCTTGATCCGCGGGAACTGCTGGTGATAGCGCGCGATGACCCGTGGCATGAAGTAGTACGCCGCCGACGGCACACAAGCGACGGTGACATGGCCGAGCCGCGTCGACGCCACTTCACTGATGCCCAGCAATGCCACGTCAAGATCATCGAGCAAGCGTTCGACACTGGGCATGAAACCGCGTCCGGCCTGGGTCAGGCTGACCTTGCGCGTGGTGCGCTCGAAGAGTTTGACGCCGAGCGCGTCTTCGAGCTTTTCGATGCGTCGGCTCAACGCCGGTTGCGACAGGCGCACGGTGTCGGCGGCCTTGCGAAAACTGCCCTGCTCGACCACCGCGCGAAAGGCTTGCAGGTCGTTGAGGTCGAAGTTGATGGCCATGGCGGTTCCGGAAATTGATGCGCAGGGGTTATAAATGTAACCATTTGATGCAAATTATTACAGTCACGATGCACATCCCCTGTAGGAGTGAGCCTGCTCGCGATAGCGGTGGGTCATTCGACATCATCGATGACTGATTCACCGCTATCGCGAGCAGGCTCACTCCTACAAGGGATCTTTGGTGGATGAAAAGTTGCTGCAACCCTTATCCTTGTCGCCCCCCGCCGTACCGTTGTCAGGAGTTGACCCATGCCCCATGAAGGCAATCTGTTGCAAGCCGCTGTCGTGTTTTTGTTCGCGGCGGTGCTCACCGTGCCTTTGGCCAAGCGTCTGCAACTGGGCGCGGTGCTCGGTTATCTGTTCGCCGGGGTGATCATCGGCCCATCGGTGCTCGGCCTGATCGGCAACCCGCAGAGCGTGGCGCATATTTCCGAACTGGGCGTGGTGTTGCTGCTGTTCATCATTGGCCTTGAGCTGTCGCCGCGACGCTTGTGGGTGATGCGCAAATCGGTATTTGGCGTCGGCCTGGCGCAGGTGTTGCTGACCGCGTCGGTAATTGGCGTGCTGGCGTTGTCGGTGTTTGGCCAACCGCTGAACAGCGCGATTGTGCTGGGTCTCGGCCTGGCACTCTCCTCTACCGCGTTCGGCCTGCAGAGCCTGGCCGAGCGCAAGGAACTGACCAGCCCCCACGGGCGGCTGGCGTTTGCGATTCTGTTGTTCCAGGACATCGCCGCAATCCCATTGATTGCCTTGGTGCCGATGCTCGCCGGCGTCGATCACCACACCAGTACCGCCGACGATATCCGTCACAGTCTGCAGGTGCTCGGCGGCATCGCGGTGGTAGTGATCGGTGGACGTTATCTGTTGCGGCCGGTGTTTCGCGTGGTGGCGAAAACCGGTCTGCCGGAAGTGTCGACGGCCACGGCGTTGCTGGTGGTGATCGGCACCGCGTGGTTGATGGATCTGGTCGGTGTGTCGATGGCATTGGGCGCGTTTCTCGCCGGCCTGCTGCTGGCGGATTCGGAGTATCGGCATGAGCTGGAAGCGCAGATCGAACCGTTCAAAGGCCTGCTGCTCGGATTGTTTTTCATCAGCGTCGGCATGGGCGCCAACCTGAGTCTGCTGCTCAGCGCGCCGGTTACGGTGCTGGGACTGACGCTGCTGTTGATCGGTCTGAAATTGCCGCTGCTGTTTGTGGTTGGACGGCTGGCTGGCGGCTTGAACAAGATCAGTGCGATTCGCCTCGGCATCGTTTTGGCGGCCGGCGGTGAGTTCGCTTTCGTGGTGTTCAAGATCGGTCGCGATCAGGGCCTGTTCGAGCCGCGTCTATACGATCTGCTGGTGCTGACCATCACCCTGTCGATGGCGGTGACGCCGTTGCTGCTGTTGCTTTGCGCGCGGCTGGTCAGCCCGAAAGTGCAGCCGGTGGAAGTGCCGGAGAAATTCCGCGAAATCGATACCGAAGCACCGCGCGTGGTGATCGCCGGCATGGGTCGGATGGGCCAGATCGTCGCGCGGATTCTGCGCGCGCAAAATATCAATTTCGTCGCGCTGGATACGTCGGTGGAAACCATCGAACTGTCGCGCAGTTTCGGCGGTGTGCCGGTGTTTTATGGCGACCCGATGCGCCCGGAAATCCTTCATGCAGCAAAGGTCGGCGAGGCGGAATATTTTGTGATTGCCACCGACGATCCGGACACCAACATCAAGACCGCCGAAGTGGTGCGCAAACTTTATCCGCACATGAAAATCATCGCCCGCGCACGCAACCGCCAGCACGTACATCGCTTGATCGATGTCGGCGCCGAAGCGATTCGGGAAACCTATTATTCGAGCCTGGAAATGAGCCGGCGCGCCTTGGTCGGGCTCGGTCTGACCCAAGCCCAGGCCGATGCACGAATCAAGCGCTTCAAGCACCACGACGAACAGGTGCTGGAGGCGCAGCACGCGGTCTACGACGACGAGGCCAAAGTCCTGCAAACCGCCCAGGAAGCCCGGGCGGAACTGGCCAAACTGTTCGAGTCCGATCAGTTGGAAGAGCAAGCGCGCAACCCCTGACTGCTTTGCACAGAACCAAATGTGGGAGCCAGCCTGCTGGCGATGCGTTGTTTCAGACAACACATCTGAAACAGACAAACCGCTATCGCGAGCAGGCTCGCTCCCACACTTATTCCGGGTTTGCCGGAAATCTCCCTGCACCCCAAGAACCTGTGGGAGCCAGCCTGCTGGCGATGACGGTGTTTCAGACAACACATCTGAAACAGACAGACCGCTATCGCGAGCAGGCTCGCTCCCACACTTATTCCGGGTTTGCCGGAAATCTCCCTGCACCCCAAGAACCTGTGGGAGCCAGCCTGCTGGCGATGGCGTTGTTTCAGACAACACATCTGAAACAGACAAACCGCTATCGCGAGCAGGCTCGCTCCTACACTGATTCCGGGTTTGCCGGAAATCTCCCTGCACCCCAAGAACCTGTGGGAGCCAGCCTGCTGGCGATGACGGTGTTTCAGACAACACATCTGAAACAGACAGACCGCTATCGCGAGCAGGCTCGCTCCACTGATTCCGGATTTGCCGGAAATCTCCCTGCCCCCCAAGAACCTGTGGGAGCCAGCCTGCTGGCGATGACGGTGTTTCAGACAACACATCTGAAACAGACAAACCGCTATCGCGAGCAGGCTCGCTCCTACACTGATTCCGGGTTTGCCGGAAATCTCCCTGCACCCCAAGAACCTGTGGGAGCCAGCCTGCTGGCGATGGCGTTGTTTCAGACAACACATCTGAAACAGACAGACCGCTATCGCGAGCAGGCTCGCTCCCACACTTATTCCGGGTTTGCCGGAAATCTCCCTGCACCCCAAGAACCTGTGGGAGCCAGCCTGCTGGCGATGACGGTGTTTCAGACAACACATCTGAAACAGACAAACCGCTATCGCGAGCAGGCTCGCTCCTACACTGATTCCGGGTTTGCCGGAAATCTCCCTGCACCCCAAGAACCTGTGGGAGCCAGCCTGCTGGCGATGCGTTGTTTCAGACAACACATCTGAAACAGACAGACCGCTATCGCGAGCAGGCTCGCTACTACACTGATTCCGGGTTTGCCGGAAATCTCCCTGCACCCCAAGAACCTGTGGGAGCCAGCCTGCTGGCGATGCGTTGTTTCAGACAACACATCTGAAACAGACAAACCGCTATCGCGAGCAGGCTCGCTCCAGGGAATCGGTGTCAGGCCAGTTCCAGCGCCGGCGCTTTTTCGACCGCTGTCACTGCAAACCGATCCGCCAGAAACGGGGCGATATCCAGCGGTAGCGGCTCGTCATTGACTAGTTTGTCGAGGAGTACGCCGGTTATTGCCGAAGTCAGGATGCCGGTGCGGAAATGCCCGCAAGCATTCAGGTAACCCTCCACGCCTCGCATCGGCCCGAGGATCGGCAGTTCGTCCGGCGAACCCGGACGCAGCCCGGCCCAGGTGCGCTTGAGGTTTACATCGGCCAGTTCCGGCAGGCAGCGCACCGCGCCCTGCACCAGCCCGGCGATTTCCGGGTAGGTGGTGGTGACGTCGAAGCCCTTGTCTTCGGTAGTGCTGCCGATGAGGATTTCGCCGTTGTCCTTTTGCGCCACGTAGCAGTCGCTGGTGGTAAGGCAGCCGTTGAGGATCTTCGGCATGCGTTCGGTCAGCAGTATTTGGCCTTTGACCGGTTTCACCGGGATGCGAATCCCGGTGGCCCATTCACTCAGATCCGCCGCCCAGGCACCCGCTGCGTTGATCAGCGTCTTGCAGTGAAACACACCCTCCTCGCTCGTTTGCACCCCGGTCACCCGCGTGCCGTGATGCAACACACCGGTGACATTGGTGTTGACGAAGATATCCACGCCGTTCTGCCGCGCGCCTTCCATGTAGGCATCGGCAAGGCGGAACGGGCTGACCTGATGGTCGCAGAGGAACTCCAGCGCCCCGCGTGCCTCATGGCTGACGCTCGGTTCGGCGGCGCGTAATGCAGCCTGATCGAGCCAGCGCACCTGATCGGCCAGATGCGGAATGCAACCGACGATGTGCTCGGCGTAGAGCCGGTCCTCGTCGTCATAAATGACGAATTTCAGCCCGGTCCTTTCGAACTTGAAATCCATCCCGTGATTATCTTTCAGCTCGCGGTGCAACGCCGGGTACAACGCGTTGGACTGCAAGGCAAAATCGAAGAACGATTCCGGCAGGATGTGCGGCGTGCTCGCATCCACCGCCACCGCCGCGCCCTGGGTTTCGCGCTTGCGATTGGCCGACATCATGCGAAAGAAAATCACCCCGCAACCGAGGCCAACCGACTCGCCGATCGCCCACAATCCGCCGGCCGACGCACGGGTGGCGTTACCGGGGCGCTTGGCGTCGATCAGCGCAATCTTCAGGTTTTTGCGTTTGGACAATTGATAGGCGCAGGACGCCCCGATCACGCCGCCACCGGCAATGACCACGTCGTAGAACTTACTCATGGGCAGCGGCCTCCGTGCCGACAGACTGAAATGCGGAAAAAGGAATTGGATCAATCGGGAAACGCGGACGCAGCCAGCCGACATCCTTGCGACCGGTGGCCTGGCGCAGACGATCGCTGCAGTAGCCGACGCACATACGCCCCTGGCAATCGCCCATGCTCACACGGGTGCGCATTTTCAGGCTGGCGATGTCTTGCACGCCCTGCTCGAGCGCCCGATCGATGTCGGCACGGGTGGCGTTCTCGCAACGGCAGATGACCGTGTCGGCGGCAGGCAACGTGGTCTGGCCGACGCCGCGCGCGGTGTAGCGATCCACCGCCGCACGAAAGCGCACGATGGCCTTGAGTTTGCCCAAGTAGCGGTCGCGGCGCACCCGCGCCAGTTCTTCTTCGAGCACGCCGCGTTGCAGCAGAATCGACGTCGCCGCAATCCTGCCAGCAAGCATCGCCGCTTCACCGCCACGAATGCCGCCCATGTCGCCGGCCAGGTGCACGTGCGGTTCGTTGCTTTGCTGCCAGATATTGGCATGCGCGCGCAGGTAACCGTCGTCACTGAAACCGTGATCGAGGCCCATCTGCTGGCTCAACTGGGTGCGCGGAATAAAGCCGTAACCGACCGCCAGGGTCTGCGCTTCGAAGCGCTCGACGCGGCTCAGGTCCGGTTCCCAGGTCGCCGAATACGGCGCAACGCTGACGCTTTTCAGTTCGCCCTCGCCGTGTGCCTCGACCACGCCCCAGCCGTATTGCATGGGGATGCCGTGCAGTTTCAGGTAGGCGAGCATGCTCAAGCCATCGAGAAACAGCTGCGGTTTGTTCAGCAGCGCCAGACTTTCCCGGGCGATCTTGCCGAATGCGCAGGCCTCATACACGCCCGCGACGCGCACGCCAGACGCGTGCAGTTGCGTCGCCACCAGCGGCAACAGCGGCCCGGTGCCGGCAATGATGACCGGCCCCTGCGGCTTGACCACGCCACTTTTGATCTGCAACTGCAGGCCGCCCAGCATGATCACTCCCGGCAACGTCCAGCCGGGAAACGGCACGCTGCGCTCGTGACAACCGGCCGATAACAGCAACTGTGGGTATTCGATCTCGTGCAGTTGCTCGTCGCCATCGAGCACTACTAACGCGCGAGTGCCTTCGGCGCCGACCACGCGATGGTTTAGACGCACGTCGATCAGTCCGGCCTGTTCCTGAAACTCGCCGTGCAGCTTACCCAGCGCCTCAGCGTAACGTGGGCCCAGATAGTCCAGTTGCACGCCGTCACGCAGCGGCCCGCGATACACCACGCCGCCGAGGCGCGACGCTTCTTCGAGCAAGGTGCAGCGCACGCCGTGACGGGCCAGTTCGATGGCGGCGGCCATCCCGGCGGGGCCACCGCCGACAATCACCGGTTGCAGGCTCATACGACCTCCTGCGCGGTGATGCGATTGACCTGGGTTTGAATCTGCATGCCGTCGCGCACCACGGTCTGGCAGGCGCGGCGTTTATGCCGACCGTTGATCCGCACCAGACAGCATTGGCACACGCCCATGCCGCAATACGCGCCGCTGATCTGGTTGTGATCGTTGCGGGCGATCTGGCGCAGGCCGAGGGATTGAATAACGCTGAGGACGGTTTCGCCGATGGCAGCGGTGACAGGCTGGCCGTTGATGTGCACAGTCATGTCCGCCTGCACCAAAGGCTGGATATCGAAGGATCTTTCTAGGCAGTTCATTGCAGTGTTCGTCCGTGAAAAATTCAGAAGAGTGTTGCGCCAGCTCCTTGCTGCACTACACCGTGCCGTCCCGTTTTTAATACGTTCAGGGGGACGTGCGGTACTCCGTCAGCGCAACAAAGTGCGCGCGGAAACAATGTAATCGATACCGCGGCAAAAAGATTGGATCCATTCAAGGTAAGGGGTATCGCGAAGGGAAACATTGATCCAGAGCAGGCCAGGCAGCAGAAAATAAAAAAGCCGCTTTCATCCGAAGATGAAAGCGGCCGAGGCATCCTGCCTCAGAGGGATCAGTGCACGAACAGGGCGATCAGAATAATGATCGGAATAGGCACGCCGAGAAAAAACAGCAGTAATGAGCGCATGGTTTTGCTCCTTGTTTAACGGACGGGAGTGGTCGTGGTGTAGGTGTCGACTTCGACGTATTCCACTGCGTCGCGACGACGACCGCCGAACGTGGCGGCGAGGCTGGCGAAGAACGCACCGGCCAGCAGCGCGACGAACATCCACAGCGAGGTGTAGGCAGCGACTTTGGCGGCGGTGTCGGCGGCTTGCTGAGCTTTCAGTTTGGCGTCGGCGATGGCTTTCTGCGTGTTGGCGTAGATCTCGTCGACACGACGTTCAGCATCGGCCTGGCTCAGGTTGGTTCGCTGGGCGACCAGTTGTGCGAGGTAGGTGCGGTCTTCCGGGCTGAGCTGACCGTTGGCCAGGCTCTGAGTGAAGATGCGGGTCACGGTGCCGCGTGCGGCGTCATCGCTGACGGCGGCAGGACGATCATCGCGGAACAGGCTATCGACGAAATAGCCGTACTGATCGCTGTCAGTGTTGGCAGCAGCCGAACCGGCCGCCTGACTCATCGCACCGGCAGCACCGCCGACGACATTGGCACCCGCCTGCACACCGCCGCTGACGACGCTGCTGACCGAACCGACCACCAGCATCGCGGTGACCAGCGTGGCTACGCACCAGGCGAGAAAACCGTGCGCGGTGTCGCGGAAATACACCTCGTCACCGTGCATGTTCGCCCACTTCACTCGCAGGCGACCGGCAATGTAGCCGCCCATCCCGGAAGCGATGATCTGCGTCACCGCCAGCCAGACAATCGTCGAAATACCCAGACCTTTGGCGCTGACGCCCTCACCGGCCCACGGTGAAACAGCGGAAAAACCCAGACCGAAGCCGAGCAACACCAGGATCATCGACAACGCCGCAGCCGCCGCAGCGCCCGCAAAGATCGCGCCCCAGGACACACCTGATACGCTGCTTGATTCTTCAACGGCAGAATAAAATCCATCAGAAGATCTGTTCATTGTTGTTCTGCTCCAGGCATGAAAAATGATGTTACAAGTACTCAACGGAGCAATTGCAGCGACCGTGCCAGTCGTCAGAACAAAATAAACGCAGTGTTTTCAATCAGTTAGAAAATATGAACTTCTTCAGACCATGCAAAATGCAACAAGCGCGAGATAACGGCGGGTTTTCTGCACTGGCTGACGGGGTAAATCGGCGTTTGTGACAGACGCAACATGAAAGTTAATTTAAAGCGTCACGGAAATTTCTTGGCAAAATGCTGCCATTCCGTTTGAACCGATCAGCAGGCCTGCCTATGACTCGTATCTTGACCATCGAAGACGACGCCGTGACCGCCCGGGAGATCGTCGCCGAACTCAGCAGCCACGGGCTCGACGTCGACTGGGTTGACAATGGCCGCGAAGGCCTCGACCGCGCCGTGAGCGGCAATTACGACCTGATCACCCTCGACCGCATGTTGCCCGAGCTGGATGGCCTCGCCATCGTCACCACCCTGCGCACCATGGGCGTGGCGACGCCGATTCTGATGATCAGCGCCCTCTCAGACGTTGATGAGCGGGTGCGGGGTTTGCGCGCCGGCGGTGACGATTATCTGACCAAGCCGTTCGCCACCGACGAGATGGCCGCGCGGGTCGAAGTGCTGTTGCGCCGCCAGACAAGCGTCGCCACGCAAGCGACGACGCTGCAGGTCGCCGACCTCGAACTGGACTTGATCAGCCACGAAGCGCGCCGTGCCGACCAGGTGCTGACGCTGTTGCCAACCGAGTACAAGCTGCTCGAATTCCTCATGCGCAACAGCGGCCAGATTCTTTCGCGAATGATGATTTTCGAAGAGGTCTGGGGCTATCACTTCGACCCCGGCACCAACCTGATCGACGTGCACATCGGCCGCCTGCGCAAGAAAATCGACGCCGCTGGCCACGTTCCGCTGATCCGCACGGTACGGGGCTCCGGCTATGTCATTGCCGAACCCGTCTGACGGCTGGCGCTCTTCCAGCAGCCGTCTGCTGGCGCTGTACAGTTCGCTCTTCGTGGCCTGGAGCGCGATCCTCATGGGGGTCATGTATTACGAGGTGTCGGGCTATCTCGACAACCTCGCCAAGCATTCGCTGATGCAACGCCAGCACCTGTTTTCGCATTTTCGCGGTGAGCAACTGGAAGACGCCCTCGCCGCCAGCATGACCTACGATATTCGAGGCATCGACGCCTACGGCCTGTTCAGCGCCGACGGCGTTTACCTCGGCGGCGCACTGCAACAGATTCCCGAAGGCCTGCCGCTGGATGGCAAGATCCACATGCTCGCCGACTGCGCCGATTCCGACGATCCGACCCTGCCGAGTGACAGCTGCGATGCCGTCGCCACGCAAACCCGCGATGGCCGCTGGCTGGTTTTGTTGCGCGACAACGGTTCGCTGTTCGCGGTGACGCGGATCATTTTGCATGCGTTGTTCTGGGGGGTGTCGCTGACCATCCTGCCGGGTGTCGCCGGATGGCATTTGCTGCGGCGCCGACCGTTGCGACGGATTCGGGCGATTCAGGACAGCGCCCAGGCAATCGTCGCGGGTGATCTGACCCATCGTTTGCCGCTGTCCAACCGCCGCGATGAGCTGGACATGCTCGCCGCCATCGTCAACGCGATGCTGGAGCGCATCGAGCGGCTGATGAATGAAGTCAAAGGCGTCTGCGACAACATCGCCCATGACTTGCGTACGCCGCTGACCCGCCTGCGCGCGCAGTTGTATCGCATGCAGCAACAGGCCGGCGAAGGCTCGCAGGAGGCGGCGCAACTGGATCTCGTGTTGGCCGAAGCGGATACGCTGATGGCGCGGTTTCGCGGTTTGCTGCGGATTTCCGAGCTGGAAGATCGTCAGCGCCGTTCAGGTTTCGTGCAGCTCGACCCGGTGCAATTGCTCGAAGAACTGCATGAGTTTTACTTGCCGCTGGCTGAAGAAGGCGAGCTGCGTTTCGAGCTGAACATGCCGGAAACCCTGCCGCCGCTCAATGGCGACCGGGCGTTGCTGTTCGAGGCATTGGCGAATCTGTTGAGCAACTCGATCAAGTTCACCCCGCCCGGCGGCACGGTCATGCTGCGCGGGGTGAATGCCGGTGGGCAGACGCAGATCGAAGTGCACGACTCGGGGCCGGGTATTCCCGAAGCGGAACGTGAGGCGGTGTTCCAACGGTTTTATCGCGCCGAGGGTGGGCAACCGAAGAGCGGTTTTGGCCTTGGCTTATCGATCGTCGCAGCGATTGTCAGCCTGCATGGCTTCAGCCTTCACGTGAGCAGCAGCGACCTGGGCGGGGCGAAACTGCTGCTCGATTGCAGGCAGAGCCTGATCGGTAATTCCTGATCAACTTTTGAAATGCAATCCATGTGGGAGCCAGCCTGCTGGCGATGGCGGTGTGTCAGTCGACGAATGAGTTGAATGATCGATCGCCATCGCTAGCAGGCTAGCTCCCACAGGTTTTCGCGTTGGATGATCAAGCCGGGTAATTGGCGCGCAATGCGGCCAGTCCACCCTGGTAAATGCCGTTGAACAGCGCCACCACTTCCTCATCGCTCACGCCCACGGCAGTAAATCGTCCCGACCAGGTCACCCGTGCGCCCTGCCCCTGGGCCTCGACCTTGAGCGTGGCCAGATAATCAGTTGCCGGAAACGGCGCCTGTTCGATCGAATAGCTGTACGTCATGGCGGCGTTATCGAAGGTTTGCAGGCGCTCGATCACCACGCCGCCGTCAGCGGTTTTCAGGCTGCGCACACGTCCGCCGTCGGTCAGGGTGCTTTCGGTAATGAGTGGCAGCCAGTCGGGCAGCGTGTTGAAGCCGCCGATCAATTGCCAGACCTGATCGGCCGAAGCCGGGATGTCGATGGTTGCAGAAGCGGTTGCCATGGAAGTGGTCTCTCTCGTCAGTTCAAATGTAGCCCCTCACCCTAGCCCTCTCCCGAAGGAGAGGGAACCGATTGGGGGAAATTAGCGATGTGCGCCGACGTGGAAGATTCGCTCTGAATCCGTAATCGCTTCGGTCTTTCAGGTTGGCGTCTGATGCGGCACAACGCGGTCAGTCCCCTCTCCCTTTGGGAGAAGGTTAGGGTGAGGTTTTTTTTCAGCTCTCGAACAACCGAAGTAGCCCTTCACCATCAACCTCAACCCTGATCGCGTCATAACTGGCGATCGTCGCATGCGCGGTTTCCAGCGGATGCTGATGAGTCGTGGTAATGATCATCAACGGCGCACCTGCCGCTTCCGCTGCCTGAATGCCCACTGCCGCGTCCTCGAATATCAGGCAATCACCCGGTTCAACTCCGAGGCGTTGCGCCGCCAAGCGATAGCCAGCGGGATCCGGCTTGCCGGCCTTGACATCTTCCGCCGTAATCAACACCGCAGGCGCGGTAATGCCGGCGGCGGCCATGCGCCGCAACGCCAGATCCCGCGGTGCCGACGTGACCATCGCCCAGCGCTGCGCCGGCAGACTGTTGAGAAACGCCGCGGCGCCGGGAATCTCGACGATGCCTTCGACGTCATCAATTTCCGCAGCAGTAATGAACGCCGCTTGCGCTTCGGCCTCCACACCCGGCAGGTTCAGACGGGCGATGGTATCGATGGCCCGCGCACCGTGGATGGTTGGCAAAAATGCTTCGACATCGACCCCATGGCGAACCGCCCAGGCCGACCAGATGCGCTCCGCAGCGGCGATGGAATTGAGCACGGTGCCGTCCATGTCGAACAGGAACGCACCGAACGCGCGGTCGAAAACAGAAGTTTCAGCAGACAAAAGGGCAAATCCTCTGACAGGGGGGGCGGGCAAATTCGCCCGCCAATGTAGCATCTGTCAATGCAGTTGCGGCGCCTTGGACTTGAACGCGTTTTCCACACAGTCGAGCAACTGACCGATCGCCCACGGCTTCTTGATGAATGCCACCGAATGCTTGACCCCCGAGGTCTCCGGGGTCTCATAACCGGACATGACCATCACCGGTTTTTCCGGCCAGCGGTCACCGACCAGATTGGCCAGGTCGGCGCCGTTGAGCGTGCCGGGCATGGTGATGTCGGTCAGTAACAGCGCAACGTCTGCTGCATGTTTTTCCAGATACAGCGATGCTGCGTCAGCGCTGGTTTGCGGTTCGACCTTGAACCCTTCCTCCTGAAGAATTTCGCAAAGAAACTCCAGAATCAACGGATCGTCTTCCACTACCAGAATCAACCCGCCAGGAAGGTGCGCGCTCGACGTAGGTGTAGGGCACATGAACAGCACTCCCCCGAATTACATTTTCGATTAGCGGTTTGGATCCGCTGCTTAACTGGTATGAGCAGTGGGCTCTGTAGAAATTCACTTTTGATACAGGACTTTTCGACAACGAGCTTTTCAGCGGTTATGGATCAACGTTCGCAACCTGGCAATTGTGGTTAAAATGCCGGCCCATTCTGCTTGCCGATCCTGCCCGATGACCCCTGAAGCCCTCGCCACCCTCCACGCCCATTTGCTGCCGGCACTTGCCGCCGCCCCTGGCGAAACCCGTCGCCTGTTTCATGGACGCGGGCGCTGCTGGCCGGGGCTGGAGCAGTTGACGGTGGACTGGCTGCAAGGCGTGGTGCTGGTGTCGCTGTTCAAGGAACCGGCACCTGAACAACTGGAAGATCTGAAGCGCTTGCTGCTCGAGATCACTGCGGGGGACGAATGGCGACAGTGCGGCGCGCACACCTTGTTGATTCAGCATCGCTATTTGCCACAAAGCACCGCCGAATGGCTGCTCGGCGAAGAGATCGAGGAAATGACCATCGTCGAGGGCGGCTTGCAATACCGCGTCGACCTGGGCCGCAAGCAGAACGCCGGGCTGTTTCTCGACATGCGTTACGGGCGCAACTGGGTGCGCGAACAAGCCAGCGGCAAACGCATACTCAACCTGTTTGCCTACACCTGCGGTTTCTCGGTCGCAGCCATTGCGGGCGGCGCCAGCCATGTGGTCAACCTCGACATGTCGCGCGCGGCGTTGAGCCGCGGTCGCGACAATCATCGCCTGAACGGCCATGACCTGAGCAACGTCAGTTTCCTCGGCCACGACCTGTTCAAGTCCTGGGGCAAGGTGATCAACAGCGGCCCGTACGATCTGGTGATCATCGATCCACCCTCGTTCCAGAAAGGCAGTTTCCTGCTGACCAAGGATTACCAGCGCGTGCTGCGGCGCCTGCCGGAATTGCTCACGGCGCAGGGCAGCGTACTGGCGTGCATGAACGACCCGGCGTTCGGCTCGGACTTTCTGATCGATGGCGTGACGCGGGAAGCGCCGCAGTTGCGCTTTGAACAACGGCTGGAAAATCCGCCGGAGTTCCCGGACATCGACCCGGAAAGCGGCTTAAAGGCGCTGGTTTTCCAGCGCAACGACTGACTTCCTGACGACGTCCCCTTGTGGGAGCCTGCTCGCGAAAGCGTTCTATCCGTCGCAGCGATGTTGACTGAGCTAGCGCATTCGCGAGCAGGCTCGCTCCCACAGGGTCAGCGTTTTGCTTCAGAAATTTGGCGAGTCGCGCAAACAGCCTGGGGTGTCCATTGACTGCCATCCCCCTTGCGCAAAATCAATCGGGCAACGCCGAGTCAGCGCGAATCGAGCGCCATGCGGCTTGCGCCAGTACCTCGCGGTATTCCATCGGACTGCCCTTGACCCGCCCCGCCAGCCACGCCCGGCAATAGCTGTCGGCCTGGCCGATGATCAGCGATGGCAATAATTCGAAGGGCAACTCACGCAGTTCACCCATGCGCCCGGATTCACCGAGCCATTCACGCAGGCGTCGATTGCGCGTTTTATTGCGCTCGGCCAACTCTTCCTTGAACGGCCCTTTAGTCACGGCAAATCGCGCGTGGTACTGGAAGCGCGCCCATTGCGGCTGACGCTCGACCCAATCCAGATAGCTGAACACCAAGGCCTGCACGCCCTCTTCGGTGCTTTTCGCGGCATTCAGATATTCATCGCGCAACCGCGTCTGATCTTCCAGCGCCGTGAAAAACAGCGCCGCGACCAAGCCTTCCTTGTTGCCGAAATGGTGATAGATCGCGCCGACGCTGGTGTCGCACTCGGCACGAATCATCTCGATGGTGGTGGCCTCGATTCCCTGCTCATTGAACAGGTTTAGCGCCTTGCGAAAGATGTCGCGCTTAAGTTCGGCCCGCCGGCCGGGGTAACTGCGTTCAAGTAGTTCTGCGGTGTCCATGCTGCTCAGAGCCTGAAAAATGAAAATGGAGGACACGCTCGTGCCCAAGAAAAAAGCCTGCACAGGTTGACAGATTTCACGCAGACAGAATACCGTTCCGTTACAGAATATTATTCTGCAACGGAATATCGTTCTGCTAAACCACTTATCGCGAGGCGTTTCCCATGAGTCAATCTCTCAACATGTTCAACAGCGTCGGCTCCGATGCCTTCAGCAAGATGGCCTGCCAGTTCGCCCCTTACTTCAGCACGATCAACCCAGTGATCAGCGAACTGCGCCCGAACGCCGCCACCGTTCAAGTGCCGTTTCGCAAGGAAATCACCAACCACCTCGGCACGGTCCATGCGATTGCCATGTGCAACGCGGCAGAACTCGCTGGCGGCATGATGACCGACGTCTCGATCCCGGACGGCGCGCGCTGGATTCCCAAAGGCATGACCGTGGAATACCTGGCCAAGGCCAAAACCGACGTGACGGCAGTGGCCAGCGCTGAAGGCGTGGATTGGCAAAGCGAGGGCGACAAGGTGGTGACCGTCGATATTCACGATACCGAGGGCAAAAAGGTCTTCACGGCGCGAATTACCATGAATGTGAAGCTTGGCTGAATAGCCGGACTGGCTGCGGATTGAGTGTTGATCGTTCCCACGCTCCGCGTGGGAATGCAGCCCCGAACGCTCTGCGTCCATAGCGTGACGCAAAGCGTCATGCGGGGTACGCCGCGCAACTCAGTGCAGCGTCAGCCGCTGGCGGACGAATTCCTCGGTATGCCGGGTGGTCTGATCCAGGTGCCGGTCACGCTGTTTCTCGGCGTCGAGCATGGCGCGCTTGCCGTTTTTCTGCAGCAGATAGGTATGAATCTGCTGAACCTCGAGCGAGCGATAAATCGGGGTGGTATCGATAAATCCGCGCAGGCCGTTGCTGCGATAGTGCCGGGTGCTCATCAGTACCTGGGTTTCGCGCGAGCCGATTACCTCAAAGCCCAGCGCCTCGAAATACGGGACCTTGCCAACGCTGCACGTCAGTTCGGCATGCGGGTATCGCCCGACCATCTCGCCGATCATCGCCCGCGCCATACCCTGGCGCCGATGCCCTTCGCGCACGGCCATGTAGGCGACGCTGCACGCTTCCCAGTCGCCCTGCACCGGCAGGTACAGAAGAAAGCCGATGACCTGCTCCGGATCGTCCTCGTCAGTCGCCACCAGCAATTCCACCTCGGTGCCCTTCTCGCCGTTCAATGCCTCGAGATACAGATGCACCTCATAACCCACCGCGTACTGATAGACGTTGTAGAGCAGGTTGCTCGGGCCAAGGCCGACTGCGCTGATGTCGGTCAGGTAGTCGACGACCACTTGCAGAATCTGGCTATTGACGCCTTCGGGGCATGGGGTCTTGTAGTGGGTGATGCGTGGCATGACAGGCGAACTCCGGCGGAAAACCGCGACATCATACCTTGTGGATCGACAGAATCTGCTGATGGCAGCTCACCGTCACTGCTGTGGCGCCACGACCTTGAATCTGATCGCGATCTCTCTGGATACCACCGAGTCTGCCCACTCCCCCGCGCCGAGGCGAAACTCGTCGCGATTGAGGATCATCTCGCCGTCGAACACACCGATGCCGCTGCCCGGTTTCAACTCCACCGGCACCTGCACATCGCGCGTCATGCCTTTGAGGGTGAGCTGGCCGTCGATCAGATAGCGATGCTCGGCCACTTCGGTGAAACGCGTCGACTTAAACACCGCTACAGGAAATTGTGCAGTATCGAACCACGCCGGTTTCACCAGTTCGGTGTTGGCGTCTTCACTGCCGGCATCGATGCTGGTGAGGTCGATATGCAGCGTGGTCCGTGCGTTGTCGAGGCGGGCGCTGTCAAAATCCAGCGCTGCCTCGAACTTGCCGAAGGTGCCATACATCGGCGCGCCCATTTGCTTGTAGGTAAAGCTGATCCGGCTGGCGGTGGTATTGACCCGATTGTACTCAACGGCCTGCGCAGCATTCGTGGCGCACAGGCAAAACGCGGCAGCCAGCAGCAATCGGATCGACATTGACATTCTCCAGGCTGGGCTCGCTATCGGACGCCTCGATTGACTTTAAGCAAACAACCGTCGTTACGCCAACCCTCGCCGGGCTAAACCAACCGCTCGATCTTCTGATGCCGCCAGACCAGTTTGTAATACAGCGTTTGCAGCACCAGCATGCCCAGATACGCTAACGGGAACGCCATCCACACACCCTGCAACCCAAATTGCCCGTCGAGCCAGTACGCCGCCGGCAGTTGCACGCCGACGACGCAGATGATCGCAATGGCCACCGGCACCAGCACCGTACCGCTGGCGCGCATGATGCCGCCGATGATCGCCTGGAAGCCGAACACCAACAGGCTCCACAACATGATGTGCAACAGATGCTCGGCCATCGCCCGGGTCGAGTCATCGGTGAGGAACAGCCCGAGCAACCAGTGCGACAACAAATAGCCGATGACAATCAAACCACCGGTCAGGCACACGTTGATCAAAAGGCCCGTGCGCAGGATCGGGCCCATGCGCTCCAGCCGCCCGGCACCAATGGCCTGCGCACCGAGAATCGATGCGGTGATCGCGATCGACAACGCCGGAAACTGCACGTAATTGACGATCTGCGTCACCGCGCCATAGGCCGCTGTCGCTTGCGAGCCGTGCTGGTTGACCAGTGCCAGAATTACCAGCTCCGACAGCGACAGCACGATCATCTGCACACCGGTCGGCAGGCCAATGCGCAGCACCTTGCCGAGAATCGCCCGGTCGAGTCGCAGGGCGGCAAAAAATTCCCGGTCCGGCGCCAGCGGATGCCCCTTGCGAATCAAGCGCCACGCCAGCCACGCCATCGCCGACAGGTTACCGGCCAGCCCGGCATAGGCCGCGCTTTGGATACCCAGTTGCGGCAAGCCGAACCAGCCGCGGATGAGTGCCGGCGTCAGCGCCAGGCCGACGCAGGTCGAGACCATCAGCGCCAGCAGCGGGGACAGCGTATCGCTGACCCCGCGCAGCAATTGCGTAAACAGCACGAACACCAGGAGCGACGGCAGAATCCACAGCATTACATGGGCGTACGCCACCGCATCATCGAGTACATCCGCCGGCGTTCCCAGCCCGGTCAGCGCCTGCCGCGCAAACACGCTGCCGAGCACCGCCGCGAGCAAACCGATCAATACGCCCAGCAACAGCGTCGCGCCGGCAATCGCCTTGACCATGTGCGGTTCCCGCGCGCCCCAGGCCTGACCGATCAGCACACCCGCCCCTGCGCCGAGGCCGATCACCAACGCAATGAAAAAGAACACCACCGGAAACATCCCCGACACCGCCGCCAGTGCCTGGGTGCCGAGCATCTGGCCGATATAGATGCTGTTGACCGTGCCCGACATCGATTGCAGAAAATTCGACAGCACCATCGGCGCAAGGAACAGCAGATAGGTTTGCCAGAGCGGGCGGTGGTTGGCGACTTGCATTGAGGGGAGGTCCATCTCTACGGCGGGAGGGGTTGATGGAGGATAGCTTCGATGAGTTGCGAGCGGTGTGCAATTAACATTTCCGTTCGCTGTTTATCAGCGGTTCAAACATCGGCTAAACAATCGCTGACGGTAGTAGGTAGCGTGTCACGGGCTGTGGTAAACAACACGCACGCCCATTTTCCGCTTGAGGTCTGTTCATGCCGCACGTTGCCAATTTGCTGACCGCGACCCTTCTCACCCTGCTCGCCACCACCGTTCACGCCGCCGCGCCCGCCGAAGCCTTGAAGCCGTTGGTGCAGACGCTGAACGAACGCCTGAACATCGGCGACCTCGTGGCGCTGACCAAATGGGACAGCGGCAAGCCGATCCAGGACAGCCCGCGTGAAGCGCAGGTCATCGCCAATGCACAGACGCTTGCCACAGAACGCCAACTCGACCCGCAAGACGTTGCGCAATTGCTCGCCGCGCAAATGGAGGCGAACAAGCTGGTGCAGTACGGTCTGCTCGCGAAATGGCAAGCCGCCGGTGCCGCGCCGGACACGCCGCGTCCTGATCTGGGCAAGCAGATCCGCCCACGTCTGGATGAGTTGCAAACTCGGCTGTTGCAGCAGTACGCCGACTTCGCGCCGTATCGTCATGACGCCGATTGCCCAAAATGGCTGGCCAATGCCCGCAACGGCCTGACCCGGGATGCGCTGCATGATCTGGCGTTGACCCGTGCGACCGGTGAGCTGTGCATTCGGCCGGTAGCGCCGTAATCAACAGCGTACGCAGCTCTTCCAAAAGCACAGGCAAGCCAACCTGAGACTGCCGGGCAATCCACACGCGACTGGCCCCCGCCGCCCATTGCGCATACCATTCGCCGACAAAAATCAGAACAGACCCTGCCTGCCATGCTCAAAGCCAGTCTGCGTAGCCACCTCACCCTCTGGTTCGCCGGTTTGTCTTTGCTGACACTGTTGAGCGTGGGCTTCTATGTCGGCCACATCGCCACCGAGCAGATGAAGCAGGCCAGCGGCAATGCGCTGCTCAATACCGCGCGCGCGGCGGCGTCCTTGTTGGGCGAACAACTGCGCGAACGCCAGCTGGAGGTTTATCTGCTCAGCCGTGCGCCGCATCTGGAACGCGGCGATCTCGACAATCCGGCGATCCTTAAATCGATGCAATTGCGCACCGAGGCCCGCGCCGAGTATGCGTGGATGGGCGTCACCGATGCCGAAGGCAAGGTGCATCAAGCGGTGGGCGGTTTGCTGGTCGGCCAGTCGGTGCAGCAACGGCCATGGTTCCGGGCCGGGCTGAAGGGTGAGTACACCGGCGACCCGCATGAGGCCGTGCTGCTGGCGAAAATGTTGCCCGCCCTGCCTAATGGCGAGCCGCTGCGTTTCATCGATTTTGCCGCGCCGATCCATAACGCCGAAGGCCGGGTAATCGGCGTGCTGGGCGCGCATGCACACTGGAGCTGGGTGACCCGCATGGTCGAGTCGGCGGCGTTCGCGCACAAACATTCCGCGCCGGACATCGAAGCGTTGATCATCGATCACGATGGCAAGGTTCTCTATCCGGAAGCGCTGGCTGGCCAGCAAGTGGCGACGGCTGACGAAGCGCTGCAAGGCTGGACGGCAAGCAATGGTTTTCTGACCAGCACGGTCAGCGTGCCGACCCCTTCCAGCACGGCACTGACCTGGTCGATTGCCGTGCGTCAGCCATTGCAAACCGCACTGCAACCGGCACGCCTGCTGTTTTACAAATTGCTGATTCTCGGCGTGTTCGCGGCGGTGATTTTTGGTCTGGTGGCCTACTATCTGGCGCTGTATCTGAGCCGGCCGATCGAGCAGCTCGCGCACTCGGCCCGGCAGGTGCAGAACAAACAGACCGGTGTGCAATTTGCTTTGCAACACCCGGTGCAGGAAATCGCCCAGCTCGGCCAGTCGATCGAGGCCATGACCCAGTCGCTGCTGGCCAAGGAGCGCGAACTGCAACAAGCCAATGCCTCACTCGAAGCTACCGTCGCGCAGCGCACTGCGGCGCTGACCCAAGCCAATGCCGAACTGCTGAGTCTGGCCACCCACGACGCCTTGACCGGCGTTTATAACCGTCGTCGTTTCGACGAAAAACTCACCGAGTACACGCTGCTGTTTCGCCGCACCGGTCGGCCATTCTCGCTGCTGCTGATCGACGCCGACCATTTCAAGCGCATCAACGACACGCACGGTCACGCAGTGGGCGATGCTGTCCTGCAACAATTGGCGCAACTGATTCAGGCCAGTGTGCGCACCACCGACTTCATCGCTCGTTACGGTGGTGAAGAGTTCGCCGTGCTGCTGCCGGAAATCGCCACCCCCGACACACCCGAAGTGGTCGCCGAAAAGATCCGCGCGGCCATCGCCAGCGCAGATTTCCCCGGCATCGAGCAGGTCACGGTGAGCATCGGTATCGGTCTGGCTGACCCGGCTGACAACAGCCATGTCGCGCTGCTCAAACGTGCTGACCAGCAGCTTTATCAAGCCAAGGCGAACGGTCGCAATCGGGTGGCGTGAGCAGGCGCTGCTGAAATATTGCTTCGGTGTTGTAGTTGGAAATTGCCGCAGAACTTACTGCGAAAACGTCTGCAGATACGCCAACAGATTATCCAGCTTCTCCTCGTCGCTCAGTCCCCAGAAAATCATCCGCGTGCCGGGCACCACGTCTTTCGGGTCTTTGAGGTAGGCAATCAGCGTGTCGCGATCCCAGGTCAGCCCTGAGTTTTTCATCGCATCGGAATACACATAGTTCGCGGAGGTCCCGGCCGGTCGGCCGATGATGCCATTGAGTTGCGGGCCGAATCCGGGGCGGGCCGATTCGCCGACCTGATGGCAGCCGCCGCACAGACGCGGAAAGATTTTTGCCCCGGCTTCGGGATCGCCTGCGGCTTGCGTGAGAGGACTGAGCAGGCCAGTGCCGAGCACCAGCGCGAGGGTCAATGCAGCAGTGTTTTTCATCGCAAGTTCCGATTCCATTTCAACGGGCGGCGCAAGGTTAGCACTATGTGTTTATAGATAAGCGCCGAGAACCTGACGGACAGTACTCAGTGCCTGGCGCAGTACATCAATGTCTACCGAGCCCAGTGCCAGGCGAATCGCATGCGGCACATGGCTCGCCACGGCGAACGGTTCGGCGCTGGTGACCGAAATCTGTTCGCGCATCAATTCGACGACGATCTGGTCGGCGCGCACGTCTTCCGGCAGCGGTAGCCACAGGAAGTACGAAGCCGGATGGCCAATACAAGGAAGGCCTTTGAGCACCTCGGCGGCCAATGCTTGTCGCGCCATGGCGTCGTTGCGTTTCTGCTCTTCAAGCAGCGTCACGGTGCCGTCGTCGAGCCAGCCACAGGCGATGGCGGTCATCACGCCCGGCGTGTTCCAGGTCGTGGCACGGATCACCCGTTCCAGCGCTGGCACCCGCTCGAGCGGTGCGGCGATGAAGCCAACGCGCAGGCCCGTGGCGATATTTTTCGACAGGCCCGAGACGTACACCGTGCGCTCCGGCGCCAGATCGATCAGCGCGCGCGGTGGGTTTTCCACCAGAAACGCGTAGGCCGCATCTTCGATCAGCGTCAGATCATATCGCCGGGCAATCGCCACCAATTGCTCGCGCTGCACCAATGGCGTCACCCAGCCCAGCGGATTGTGCAGCGTCGGCATGCAGTACACAGCGCGCACCGCGCGGTGGCGGCAGAGCTTCTCCAGGACGTCGAGGTCCGGCCCCTGAGCGCCGGACGGGATCGCGACAATCTCCAGATGCAGCGCTTCGGCCAGAACCTTGAAGCCGGAGTAGGTCAATGCGTCGGCGGCGATCACGTCGCCGGGCTTGAGCAGCGCCATCAACGTCATCGCCAGCCCCTGCTGGGCGCCGTTGACGATCAGCACCTGCTCGGCCGTGACCTCAACGCCACGGGTCAACAAATGCCGGGCGACCGATGCGCGCTCGTGGCTGCGCCCGGCGTGTGGCTGATAGCGCAGCAGCGCTTCCAGGTCGCCCGACAAGGCCAATTGGCGCAGCGCTGTGCGCAACAGCTCCGCCTGCCCTGGCAATGACGGGTAGTTGAAATTGAGGTCGATCATGCCGACCGCCACGTCTTTCTGATCAATGCCCTGCCCCGGCGCCAGCGAGGTTTCCCGGACAAACGTGCCGCGCCCGGTTTCGCCGCTGACCAGGCCCATGGCCTCGAGCTCGGCATAAACCCGCGACGCGGTGACCAGCGCCAGCCCCTCTTGCGTCGCCAGTTGCCGATGTGTCGGCAAGCGTGTGCCCGGTGCCAGACGCCCCGAACGAATATCCGCAGCATAAGCGTCGACCAGTGTTTTATAGCGGGAGCGTGGCATGTCGAGGTGTATCCATGACAATTTTTTGATTGTGCTGATTCTCGGCCCTAGCATCGGCGTAACGCCACTCACTTGTCGAGCGTGACTTCGTATGGATCGGACTTCGCACCTGCCCGCCCCGGCACTGGAAAAAACCAGTGGCTGGATCAATGGTTTCATTGGCGTGCTGATTTTCAGCGGCTCGCTGCCCGCCACACGCCTGGCGGTGCTGGAGTTCGATCCGGTGTTTCTGACCGTGCTGCGCGCCGCGATTGCCGGGGTGCTGGCCGTGGTTCTGCTGGGGTTGTTCCGCCAACCACGGCCGGCGTGCAATCAATGGCTGTCGCTGCTGATTGTCGCGCTCGGCGTGGTGCTGGGTTTTCCGCTGCTGACGGCGTTGGCATTGCAACACGTCACGTCGGCGCATTCGATTGTGTTTGTCGGATTGCTGCCACTGGCGACGGCGATTTTCGGCGTGCTGCGCGGCGGTGAGCGGCCACGTCCGGTGTTCTGGCTGTTTTCGATTCTCGGCAGTGCGCTGGTGGTCGGTTTTGCCCTGTCGCAAGGTTTGACCGCTTCGCCCACGGGTGACCTGTTGATGCTCGCGGCCATTCTCGCCTGCGGCCTCGGTTACGCCGAAGGCGCAAAGCTGTCACGCAGCCTCGGTGGCTGGCAGGTGATTTGCTGGGCGCTGGTGCTGTCGTTGCCGCTGATGGCGATTGCCAGTCTGTGGCTGGCGCCCGCCTCGTTCGCTACCATCAGTCTGCCTGCGTGGCTGAGCTTGGGTTATGTGTCGCTGTTCAGCATGCTGATCGGCTTTGTATTCTGGTATCGCGGCCTGGCTCAGGGCGGGATCGCAGCGGTCGGCCAGTTGCAATTGCTGCAACCGTTTTTCGGACTGGCCCTGGCGGCGACACTGCTGCACGAACAGGTCAGCCTCGGCATGCTGGCGGTGACGTTGGGGGTGATTCTGTGCGTAGCCGGGGCGAAGAAATTCGCTAAATGATGCTCAGGGCGCCAGCCTTCCATTCACGCGGGCTGAGCCCGGTCTTGCGTCGAAACGCCCGGGCCAGCGCCGACGGGCTTTCGTAACCGACCTCCTCGGCGATCAGCGCAATCGGCCGGCCCTCGCGCAGGCGTTTCTGCGCCAGACTGACCCGCCAGCTCAGCAGATAATCGGCCGGCGTCTGCCCGACCACACGGCGAAACTGCTCGGCAAAACCGGCGCGGGACAGGTTGGCGACCGACGCCAGCTCGGCCACGCTCCAGGGTTTGTGCGGCTGCTCATGCATCAGGTTCAGAGCACGCGACAAGCGCGGATCGGCGAGCCCGGCGATCATCCCCGGTTGTTGTTCTCGGCTGCTGATCAAGTGGCGTAACAGCAGAATCACCAGCAATTCGAACAGCCGATCCATCACCGCCATGCGCCCGCAATGGCCTTCGAAGGCTTCCTTGAACAACCATTCGAGTGTGTTGCCCAGTTCGGGAATGTCCGTCAGCTTCAGCACCAGATAATCCGGCAGCGCCGCCGCCAGGGCATTGCCGGAGCCACCGTCGAACGTCAGCGATGCGCAGACTAGTCGGGTATCCATGGTTTCGTCGGCAAACATGCGATGAGTGAAGGGGCGCGGGAAAAAGATCAGCGAGGGTTCAGTCAGCCGCATCTCGCGATCACAACCCGGCTGCAACAGCAACTCGCCCGCCTGCAATAAATGAACATGGCCGACCGGCTCGTCCTCATGCACGCTGACGCCACAAAACGCGCCGCTGTGAAATGTGCCGGCATTCACGCCGAAATGGCTGAGCAAGGTTGACAGGCGATCCATGGGCGACTCCGGTTTTGTTGGCTGCTTGTGGTGTTGCAACGCTCGCTCCGCGTCGAGACTTTCGCGAGCAGGCTCGCTCCCACCTTGAAATGCATGCTCATGTGGGAGCGAGCCTGCTCGCGAAAGCGCCCGCCCGGTCGACAATTCTTTCGCGTGGGCGCTAATCTGGACGATCTGCAGCATATCCTCGACGATTTGCCGCCAAAGCACCAGACACTCTCAATAACATGGCCTCCATTCCCGGCGCACTTCGCACCGGTACTTGGGAGAATCACCATGAGCCGCATCAACGCTATCAGCCTCGACACCGCCACCGACGCCACCCGCCCTGTGCTCGAAGGCGTGAAAAAGAAAATCGGCTTCCTGCCGAACCTGTTCTCCACATTGGCCAAGGCGCCGGTCGCTCTCGACACCTATGTGCAGGCTTCGGCGATCCTCGGCAAGACCTCACTGAGCGCCCAGCAAAAAGAAGCGGTGTACCTCGCCACTTCCCAGGTCAACGGGTGCGACTACTGCCTGGCGGCGCACACCTTGTTCGCCGGCAAGGCCGGACTGTCGGCCGAGGACATCGTCGCCGCCCGTCACGGCGAACTTAACGCTTACGCCGCCCTCGCCCGCCAACTGGTCGAAACCCGCGGCCACTTGAACGATGAGCAGATCGCTGCCGCCCGCGCCGCCGGTATCGACGACGTGAAAATCATTGAAGTGATCGCGCTGGTCGCCGTGCAGACCCTGACCAACTACCTGAACAACACCGCGCTGACCGACATCGATTTTCCTGCCATCGACGCGTGATAGAGAGTCAGCAACAACGCCGTGGCGAGGGAGCGATACCCTCGCCACAAATCGTTTCGTCCGCTGCATCGTGTCATGATGCGCACAGGTCCGGCCCCACAGTTGGCCAACACCACGCCGGTGCTCTGAAACCAAACACCGGCACGAGGGTCTTCTTCACATGCTGACGTCAGGATAAGACAAGCCCCCCATGAAAGACTGGTTGCAGGACAACGGCGCAATGGCCGAGCAGATTCGACGTCACGATTGGGCGAACAACCCGCTCGGTCCGTTGAAACACTGGCCCGATGTGCTCAAGACCACTGTCTCGCTCTGTCTCGCCTCGCACTTTCCCCAAGCGGTCATTTGGGGCCCGGAACTGATCACCCTGTACAACGACGCGTTTGTGCCGATTCTCGGCGACAAGCCCGACGCGTTGGGCCGCCCCTTCAGCGATATCTGGAAAGAAGCCTGGAGCGAGATCAGCCCCATCGCCGATGCGGCCTACGCCGGACGCGCCACCTATATCGAAAACTTCGCGCTGATGATCGAGCGCGGCCGCGGCCCCGAGCAGGCCTATTTCACCTTCTGTTACAGCCCGATTCGCGACTCACTTGGCAATGTCGTCGGGATGATCGACACCGTCACCGAAACCACTCAGACCGTCTACCTCAACCAGCGCCTGGTGGTCCTCGATGCGATCGGCAAAGCGGTGACCAACGCCACTGACGCCCAGGACATCCTGGCGACAAGCACGCGACTGATGGTCGAGCAGTTGCAACTGTCCAATTGCGCCTACGCCGACATGGAGGCCGACGAAGACGGTTTCACCATTCGCGGCGACTACGCGGCGCCGGGTTCGCCGAGCATTGTCGGCCATTATCAGTTGCGCGACTTCGGCGAAAAAGCCGTGACCCTGCTGCGTGCCGGCAAGCCGCTGATCATCCATGACAACCGCAGCGAACTGCCGCCGGAAGAATCGGCGACCTTCCAGGCCATCGGCATCACGGCGACCATTTGCATGCCGCTGATCAAGCAAGGTCGCTTGACTGCCCTGATGGCTATCCACGACAAGGCGCCGCGGGTCTGGTCGGAATTCGAACAGGCGCTGTTAAGTGAAGTGACCGAACGTTGCTGGGCGCACATCGAGCGAGTGCGCGCCGATGCCAGCGTGCGCGAAGGCCTGAACGCGCTCGCCGAACTGAACGCCACGCTCGAACAGCGGGTCGAGGAGCGCAGCCTGCGCCTGGCTCATGCGGAATCAGCGTTGCGCCAATCGCAAAAACTCGAAGCCATCGGCCAGCTCACCGGCGGCGTCGCGCATGACTTCAACAATCTGCTGACGATCATTCGTTCGTCGGTGGATTTTCTGCGCCAGCCCAACCTTTCCGAAGAGCGCCGCCAGCGCTACATGCGCGCGGTGTCGGATACGGTAGAACGCGCTTCCAAGCTGACCAGCCAGTTGCTCGCCTTTGCCCGTCGCCAGCCGCTCAATCCGCAGGTGGTGGATGCCGGCGAGCGCCTGGAAAACATTGGTGAAATGCTCGAATCGGTGACCGGTGCGCAAATTCATGTGTGCGTCGAACGGCCCGATCATCCCTGCTATATCCGCGTCGACCTGAGTCAGTTCGAGACGGCGCTGATCAACATTGCACTCAACGCCCGTGATGCCATGAACGGTCAGGGTCTGCTGAAGCTGCGCCTGGAATGCAACAAGGCACTGCCAGCGATTCGCGGCCACGCCGGCTCCGGCGGGCAATTCGTGTCGATTGCTCTGGCCGATAATGGCCCCGGCATCGATGCGAAGACGCTCGAGCATATCTTCGAACCGTTCTTTACCACCAAGGATGTCGGAAAAGGCACCGGATTGGGCTTGTCTCAGGTGTTCGGCTTTGCCAAGCAATCGGGCGGCAACGTCGATGTGTCAAGCGTGCTCGGCGAAGGCACGGAGTTCACCCTGTACCTGCCACAGGTGCCTGCCAGCGAAGTGGAGTGCAACGACGCAGCGGATGATGACGATGCAGAGCCGCTGCACGAAAAGCGCCGGGTGCTGGTGGTTGAGGACAATCTTGATGTCGGCCGCTTTGCCAATCAGATTCTGCAGGACTTGGGCTACGAGACGGTCTGGGCGACCAACGCCGAAGAAGCCCTGCAACTGGCAGGTACCGACGCTATGGCCTTCGATGCGGTGTTTTCCGACGTGGTGATGCCAGGCATCACCGGCGTCGCTCTAGCCAAAGAGCTGCGCCGGCGGCGCCCGGATCTGCCGGTGATTCTGACGTCCGGCTACAGCGAAGAGCTGGCGCGCAGCGGTTACGAAGGGTTCGAGTTCATCGCCAAGCCCTACTCCGCCGATCAGGTCTCGCGCATTCTCGGCAAGACCTGGCTCAAGGACGCGTCCGGCGCAGCCTCAGTCGTGATCGACGCCGGCACGCTTGAGTAATTTCCTGCAGCGCTCCGACAGATGAAATACCTGCAAATGCTTGCCGGCCTTGGCGTAGCGTTCACGCAGGGTTTTCAGCGCAGCAATGGCTGAATAATCGACAAAGCTCAGATGCCGGCAATCCAGCGTCACCCGGTCCGGGTCATTGGTCGGGTCGAACTGGTTGAGAAACGGCGTGGTCGAGGCGAAGAACAACGTGCCATGCAGGCGATAGAGCTTGCTGCCGTCGGCTTCCAGATGCTCGTCGGCGTACAGTTCGCGCGCCTGCTGCCAGGCAAAGTTGAGCGCGGCAATGACGATGCCGCAAAGCACAGCGGTGGCCAGATCGGTGAACACGGTGATAGTAGTCACGGCGATGATCACCAGTACATCGTTGAGAGGCACTTTGTTCAGCACCCGCAACGATGCCCAGGCGAAGGTCTGCTGCGACACCACGAACATCACGCCAACCAGCGCCGCCAGCGGAATCCGCTCGATCAACGGTGACAGGAACAGGATGAACAACAGGATCAGCACGCCCGCGACCACCCCGGACAAACGCCCGCGCCCGCCGGAACTGAGGTTGATTACCGTCTGGCCGATCATCGCGCAACCGCCCATGCCGCCGAATGCCCCCGAGACCATGTTCGCCGCGCCGAGCGCTACGCACTCGCGGTCCGGATAGCCGCGGGTTTCGGTGATTTCGTCGGTGAGGTTGAGGGTCAGCAGGGTTTCCAGCAGACCGACCAGGGCCATCAGGATTGCGTAGGGCGCGATGATGCGCAGGGTTTCGAAATTCCACGGAATATCCGGCAGCGCGAAGCTCGGCAAGCCGCCAGCAATGTGCGCCATGTCGCCGAGGGTGCGGGTCGGCAGGCCGAACAGGTAGACCAGCAGACCGACGCCGAGGATCGCCACCAGTGCCGGCGGCACAGTGCGGGTCAGGCGCGGCAGGAGGTAGACGATGGCCATGGTCAGCAACACCAGGCCAGTCATCAGGTACAACGGCGTGCCGCTGAGCCAGTCTTCACCGTTCTTGAAATGCTCCAGTTGCGCCAACGCAATGATGATCGCCAGCCCGTTGACGAACCCCAGCATCACCGGGTGCGGCACCATGCGCACCAGTTTGCCCAGACGCAGCAGCCCGAACGCCATCATGATCAGACCGCCGAGCAGCACCGTCGCCAGCAGATACTGCACGCCGTGCTGAACCACCAGGGCGACGATCACCACGGCCATCGAGCCTGCGGCGCCGGACACCATGCCCGGGCGCCCGCCGAACAGGGCCGTCAGCGTACAAATGATGAACGCGCCATACAGGCCCATCAGCGGATTGAGGTGCGCCACCAGCGCGAACGCAATGCATTCGGGCAACAGGGCAAACGAGGTGGTGAGTCCGGCCAGGACATCGGCGCGCAGACGAATCGGTTTCATGGCTTACCTGACTGGGCGGCCGACGCGGCGACCGCAGGTGTTCGGAAAAAGAGGGGGGCGAATGTTACGGAATTGTTCCGTGTCGGGCCAGTGATCGCTGACAGATGCCGAGCCGCGCCTTATGCTGGCGCCTCATTTTTTGATTGAGCTCGACATGTCGTCATCCTTGACCGCCCGCGAGGTTTGTCAGCGTCTGCGTGAAGCAGCGCTGGGCATCCTGACTTTGGACGTCTGCGCAGAACCTGATGCGACCGGCCTGGTCACGGTCGATATCGAAGGCTGGCGTCTGCTGCTGGATTTTGCCGGTCAACGATTGCATCACTGTGAATATGCCCGCAGTCCTGAAGGTCATGAGGGTGCGCTTGAATCGTGGCAGCGTTATGGCACGGACCCGGTGGGTCTGCTGAGTACCTGGGAACTGGCGCAGGTTGAGTGGTTGTTGCTGGCGGATCGTTAATCGGCGGCAGCGATGTGTCAGTTGTTGGTGATTTGGCTGGGCTGACGCCATCGCGAGCAGGCTCACTCCTACAGGTTTTGTGGTGGGCTCGAGTTTTGCGGCAACGCAGGACCAATGTGGGAGCCAGCCTGCTGGCGATGGCGGTGTGTCAGTCGATGATGATTTGGCTGGGCTGACGCCTTCGCGAGCAGGCTCACTCCAGGTTTTGTGGTGGGCTCGAGTTTGCGGGCAACGCAGGACCATTGTGGGAGCCAGCCTGCTGGCGATGGCGGTGTGTCAGGCGTTGGTGATTTGGCTGGGCTGACGCCTTCGCGAGCAGGCTCACTCCTACAGGTTTTGTGGTGGGCTCGAGTTTGCGGGCAACGCAGGACCACTGTGGGAGCCAGCCTGCTGGCGATGGCGGTGTGTCAGTCGATGATGATTTGGCTGGGCTGACGCCTTCGCGAGCAGGCTCGCTCCAGATTTTGTGGTGGGCTCGAGTTTTGCGGCAACGCAGGACCATTGTGGGAGCCAGCCAGCCTGCTGGCGATGGCGCTGTGTCAGGCACTGAGGATTTGGCTGGGCTGACGCCTTCGCGAGCAGGCTCACTCCTACAGGTTTTGTGGTGGGCTCGAGTTTGCGGGCAACGCAGGACCACTGTGGGAGCCAGCCTGCTGGCGATGGCGGTGTGTCAGTCGATGATGATTTGGCTGGGCGGACGTCATCGCGAGCAGGCTCACTCCTACAGGTTTTGTGGTGGGCTCGAGTTTTGCGGCAACGCAGGACCACTGTGGGAGCCAGCCTGCTGGCGATGGCGGTGTGTCAGTCGATGATGATTTGGCTGGGCTGACGCCTTCGCGAGCAGGCTCACTCCTACAGGTTTTGTGGTGGGCTCGAGTTTGCGGGCAACGCAGGACCACTGTGGGAGCCAGCCTGCTGGCGATGGCGGTGTGTCAGTCGATGATGATTTGGCTGGGCTGACGCCTTCGCGAGCAGGCTCACTCCTACAGGTTTTGTGGTGGCCTCGAGTTTGAGGGCAACGCAGGACCACTGTGGGAGCCAGCCTGCTGGCGATGGCGGAGTGTCAGTCGATGATGATTTGGCTGGGCTGACGCCTTCGCGAGCAGGCTCACTCCTACAGGTTTTGTGGTGGGCTCGAGTTTGCGGGCAACGCAGGACCACTGTGGGAGCCAGCCTGCTGGCGATGGCGGTGTGTCAGGCACTGAGGATTTGGCTGGGCTGACGCCTTCGCGAGCAGGCTCACTTCTACAGGTTTTGCGGTGGGCTCAAGTTTTGCGGCAACGCAGGACCATTGTGGGAGCCAGCCTGCTGGCGATGGCGGTGTGTCAGTCGATGATGATTTGGCTGGGCGGACGGCATCGCGAGCAGGCTCACTCCTACAGGTTTTGTGGTGGGCTCGAGTTTTGCGGCAACGCAGGACCAATGTGGGAGCCAGCCTGCTGGCGATGGCGGTGTGTCAGTCGATGATGATTTGGCTGGACTGACGCCTTCGCGAGCAGGCTCACTCCTACAGGTTTTGTGGTGGCCTCAAGTTTTGCGGCAACGCAGGACCACTGTGGGAGCCAGCCTGCTGGCGATGGCGGTGTGTCAGTCGATGGTGATTTGGCTGGGCTGACGCCTTCGCGAGCAGGCTCACTCCTACAGGTTTTGTGGTGGGCTCGAGTTTTGCGGCAACGCAGGACCAATGTGGGAGCCAGCCTGCTGGCGATGGCGGTGTGTCAGGCACTGAGGATTTGGCTGGGCTGACGCCTTCGCGAGCAGGCTCACTCCTACAGGTTTTGTGGTGGGCTCGAGTTTGCGGGCAACGCAGGACCACTGTGGGAGCCAGCCTGCTGGCGATGGCGGTGTGTCAGCCGATGATGTTTTGGCTGGGCGGACGCCTTCGCGAGCAGGCTCACTCCTACAGGTTTTGTGGTGGGCTCGAGTTTGCGGGCAACGCAGGACCATTGTGGGAGCCAGCCTGCTGGCGATGGCGGTGTGTCAGGCACTGAGGATTTGGCTGGGCTGACGCCTTCGCGAGCAGGCTCACTCCTACACGTTTTGTGGTGGGCTCGAGTTTGCGGGCAACGCAGGACCACTGTGGGAGCCAGCCTGCTGGCGATGGCGGTGTGTCAGTCGATGATGATTTGGCTGGACGGACGTCATCGCGAGCAGGTGTGGTGCGTTATTTGAAGTGGATGGTCGCCGCTGGCTTGACGTCGATCCGCGCCACGGAGCTGGTGAGGGCGGCGAAGTCCTTGTTGTGCTCGGCAATGATGTCTTCGGCGCTCATCGTGCCGTTGTCGACAGTCGAATGCGCATCTTGCGCGACCACCACGTCATAGCCCAGTTCATGGGCGCGGCGCACGGTGGCGTTGACGCAGTAATCGGTCTGCAGGCCGCAGATCACCAGGCGCTCGAAATCTTCGCTGGGCAACAGCTTGCCGAGATCAGGCTGGTAGAAAGAGTCCCCGGTGGTTTTGCCAACGCGCAGATCCTTCGTCGAAGTCTGCAGATCTTTGGCGAGTTGCCAACCGTCAGTACCGTGAGCGAACGCACCGTCCTTTTCTTCATGTTGAATCAGCACCACCGGAGCCCCGGCCTCGCGAGCGCGGCGGCTCAGATCATTGATCGCAGAGATCACGCGGTCGATTTCAAAACACTGATATTCACCAGCACACAGAGCCTGCTGGACGTCGATGATCAGTAATGCGGTGGTCATGTCGAGCCTTCCTTGATCAGTCCTTGAGAATGGGGCGGACCTGAGTCCGCCCCTTTTTTACTCCGCTCAATAGCCCAATGACAAGCCGGTATTGCGCCGTGGATCGTTGGCACCGTAAAAGCGGTTCTTGCCCACCGGTTTGCCGCCCAGCGCCGGTGCACCGACCAGAATCGCAGCGATATGGTTAGGGTCCTGCGGGCCGGCGAATTTGTGGCCCCAGCTCTCGAGTAACTTTTTCGTATCGGGGCTGGCGGCGAAGTCTTCGAGGTTGGTTTCCTCGGGCATCCACTGTTGGTGGAAACGCGGAGCGTCGACGGCTTCCTGCAAGCCCATGCCGTAGTCGATGACATTGAGCATGGTCAGCAAGGTCGCCGTAATGATCCGGCTGCCGCCCGGCGTGCCGACCACCATCACCACTTTGCCGTCCTTGGTGACAATGGTCGGACTCATCGATGACAACGGCGCCTTGCCCGGCGCGATGGCGTTTGCTTCGCCCTGCACCAGACCGTACATGTTCGGCACGCCAACCTTGGAGGTGAAGTCGTCCATTTCATCGTTGAGGATCACCCCGGTCTTGCTCGCCATCACGCCCGCGCCGAACCAGTCGTTGAGGGTGTAGGTGACCGACACCGCATTGCCCCACTTGTCGACAATCGAGTAATGCGTGGTGTTGCTGCCCTCATGTGGCGCGACGCCGGGTTTCAGTTCGGCCGATACGCCAGCCTTCTGCGGCTGGATCGCGTCGCGCAGTTTGGTCGCGTAGTTCTTGTCCAGCAGATGTTCGATCGGGTTTTTGACGAAATCCGGATCGCCGAGATAGCTGTTGCGATCAACATAAGCGTGGCGCATCGCTTCGATCTGATAATGCATGCCCTGGGCGGAATGGAAGCCCAGATCCTTCATCGGATAGCCTTCGAGAATGTTCATGATCTGGCAGATCACCACGCCACCGGAACTGGGCGGCGGTGCCGAGACCACGTGATAACCGCGATAATCGCATTCCACCGGAGCCAGTTCGCGGGTCTTGTATTTGTCGAGGTCGGCCTGAGTGATGATGCCTTTGTTGGCCTGACTGGAGGTCACAATCGCATCCGCGACCCAGCCTTTGTAGAAGCCGTCTGCGCCTTTTTCGGAAATGCTGCGCAGGGTTTTGCCAAGGTCCTTCTGCACCAGTTTTTGCCCGACTTGCATCGGTTCGCCGTTGTGCAGGAAAATCGATCCGGAGTCACGCATGTCCTTTTTGAACACGTCCGTGGCGTACTCCAGCAGCTCGACATCGCCCTGCTCCAGGGCAAAACCGTCTTCGGCCAGTTTGATCGCCGGTGCGATCATTTCCTCTCGCGCTTTGGTTCCGTACTTGCTCAGTGCCAGCTCCATGCCGGACACGGTCCCGGGCACGCCAACCGCCAGGTGCCCGCGGGTACTCAACTCAGGAATGACGTTGCCGTCCTTGTCCAGGTACATGTTCGCCGTTGCCGCCAGCGGTGCTTTCTCGCGAAAATCAAGAAAGGTCTTACGTCCGTCCGCCAATTGAATGGTCATGAAACCGCCGCCACCGAGGTTGCCTGCCGCCGGATACACCACCGCCAGCGCATAGCCCACCGCGACCGCCGCATCGACGGCATTGCCGCCGCTTTTCAAAACATCGACGCCGACATGAGTGGCCAGATGTTGTGCGGTGACCACCATGCCGTTTTCCGCAGCGACCGGTGCCACCGACGCGGCGTGAGCCATGAGACAGCTGAGTGCCAGGGACGTCGCAATCAGCGACTTGGCCAAAGGTTCGTACTTCATGAGTCGATCTCTTTTTTGTTTTAGGGGACGGCGCAAAACCACGTGCAGCGTTTCAAGCGCAATCAGCAGTATGGTCGGCTTTACGTATTGCGCCTCCCTGTTGCGCCGCTATGCTGGACGCTGTTCACACTTTCCAGCGGGGTTGCACTGATGCCTTACACATTCATCACCCTGCCCTCGCCGGTCGGCGAGCTGAAGCTGGTGGCGAACGGTTCGCGACTGGCGGCCATCCTCTGGGAAAACGACAAACCGAACCGGGTACGCCTCGGGCCGATGAGCGAGGCACCGGGCAATCCGGTCCTGCAAAACACCGCCCGGCAGCTCGATGAATACTTTTCCGGGACTCGTGTTTGCTTCGACCTGGAACTCGACTTCGCTGGCACGCCTTTTCAGCGGCAAGTCTGGGCTGCATTGCTGACCATTCCGTTTGGCGAAACCCGCACCTACAGCCAGATCGCCGAGCAAATCGGCAACCCCACTGCCGTGCGGGCCGTGGGCGCGGCGAACGGGCGCAATCCGATCTCCATCGTCGCGCCATGTCATCGGGTGATCGGCGCATCGGGGAAGCTGACCGGTTTCGCCGGCGGGCTTGAAGCAAAAGAGCGGCTGCTGATCCTTGAGGGTGGCCAATGGTCGCCCATTGGCAAAACCGGTGAGCTGTTCTGACTCAGGCACCGAACAGATTATTCATCGCTGCATACTGCAACAGCATGATGGTCTTGGCATCGCAGATCTCACCGCGCTGAAACGCCGCCAGCGCCGCGTCGAACGCCCATTCCAGCACTTCCAGCTCCTCGGTTTCCTCCTCCAATCCGCCACCGTCGCTGACCTTTGAGGCCGCGTCGTATTCGGCGATGAAAAAGTGCAATTTTTCGGTCACCGAACCCGGGCTCATGTAAGCCTCGAACACCTTCTTCACATCGTGCACGCGATAACCGGTTTCCTCCTCGGCTTCATCGCGGATACGTTGCTCTGGCGCCGCGCCTTCGAGCAAACCGGCCGCCACTTCGATCAGCAACCCGTCATGGCCGTTGACGAACACCGGCAAGCGGAATTGCCGGGTCAGTACTACCGTGCGTTTGTCGCGGTTGAACAACAGAATCGCCGCGCCGTTTCCGCGATCGTAGACCTCACGGGTCTGACGCTGCCATTCGCCATTGTTGCGGTGATAGTCAAAGGTGATCTTCTTCAATAAATACCAGTCGTGGGACAACACCTGAGTGTCGACGATATTGACCCGCTCGGCTGTGTTGGACATGACGCCTGATCCTTTAGTCGTTGATGGCCTCCGGGCCTGCAAATGCCCGGTTATTTGGACGAAAAAAGCCAACCATATATCGCCCTACAAAGCATGTCGAACCGTCCTGCAGACACTGCCTACTTTCCCCGACTTCTTTCTCGTTTGATCCCCCGCAAAGTCCTCGCACCCTTTTGATGTGCGCGAGCGACTGCGAATGTTTGAACCTGATCGGCTCCTGGCCCTGAACACCAGCATCGGTTTGCTGGTGGTGGCCGCGCTCAATCCCGAGCAACCGGATTTCAACTACGACGCCTGCGCCGAGCAGTTCTGGACCGGCACCGCGCTCGACATCGAGCAGGTGTTTACCGTCGGCAACGACGTGCGCCTCAGTGCGCCGATCACCTCGCGCCAGTCGCTCAGTTCAACGGTGGTCACATTATCGTCATTGGCTTGACTCAATCCGCACTGGCAATCAGTTACTTGTAATTCAATAGCCGACCTGCGAACAAAAGCCCGGCAGGACTACCGGGCTCGTTCATGTACCGTTAATTAGCCATGAAGTCTCCACTGATAAAGTCTTTATGGAGCACAGCTTGATCCTTCCAAGCAATTATTCTCGAGGCCATCACCCCGTCATTTAAAATCAACATCAAACGCTTGATAAAATGCATTGCCAGTATTGGCAACGATCCACATCAGCACGATGACGTGACGACCCTTTTTGCTTGTCGGCAGTATCACCTCGTGGTCGACCTTGGCTTTCAATTCCCCCGCATGGCTGTAATACGGGACCTGCGGATAGAAGTCCTCGAAAAACGGTTGCGCCTCGAGTTGTGAGCGGGTGATGCGTTGCTGCGGATCCCAGCCATCCCGGGTAATCAACCAGCGATAACCACGGGTGGTGTGTGGCGCTGTGTATTGCCATTTGATCTGAAGGGTTTGACCGGCAGTGACATTGAGCAGCGGCCATGCAAACGGACGACCGAGCTTTGTGCTCATCTCGGCATCGGTGAAGTTCACACAGTCGCGTGCATCGTCCTTACCCCCGCTGAGGATGTAACCGTCGGCAGGTGGCGCAACGCTGGCCGAGTCGGTTTCATACGGTGACGGAAACGGCCCTGCCACCCGCGCCGGGAAGTTCTTGCCACCCTCCATCTCGTTGACCTGCCAGCCGCTCAGCAAGCCGAGATCGATTGCCACCGCACCGCGACTGGCTGGAGACGTCACGCGACCGTGTTTCAATTGGTTTTCTGGAATTGCCTGATTCATGATTTTTCACTCCATTGATTGATGACTCTCCTTCCCGAGGAGAGGACTTCAAGCTAACGGAGGTGAATTTTTTGTCCATTGGCGAATTTGTCGCGGTCAGCGAATTGCTGCCAACCAAACGCCGTAAATACTGGATAGATATACAGCCATCGGCGACAACGCCCACGCGCGATGACGGTAAAAGATTACACGCCAACACTACAAGGGCTGCCATCCGGTGTTCAGGTGAGCTGAGCCTGAAACTCCTTCTCATACTGCCCAGCCAACTGCTCTTTTTGCTTGTCATCAAGCAGTTTGCCGGCCATCTGAAAGAACTTATGCTCTTCTTCCTCAAGGTGATGATGAACCTTGTCCGACAGTTTCTTCGCCGTCGCCAGCCACGCCGGGCTGGACATCTCGGTTTCGTCGAGCTCCTCCATCATTTCGTCCATTTCATGGTGCTCGGAGATGGCATGACGGCTCAGGTCGACCCCTTCATCCATCGCCATCAACGGAATATAGAAATGGCGCTCTTCAGCAGTTTCGTGGGCTTGCAGTTCAGCTTTCAGCTGTTTGTAGGCCTCGACCCGCTCCGGACTGTCGCCGCTGGTTTCGATCAGGGCTTTGGCGTAGCTGCGCTGGCGCTCGTGGCTTTCACGCAGGGCTTCGAAAATATTCATGGGGGTCCTTGTTGGCGGCGTTCGGGAATGACGCTGTAAACGCTAGACCCCGGCGCAAGCGAAGCGGTTCCAAAGCGTGGGCAAGCGCTTGGAAAATGAGCGCCGGGCAGGATAGGCTGCGAGTTCCTAAAACAAGGAAGTCCCGCATGAATCTGCGCATCGAGTTGTCAGAAAATCCTACAGAAGACGAACGACAAGCCATTTTGGCGCCGTTGCATGCCTACAACGTGGCGAAGGCCGGAATTGCGGTTGCAGAGCCACTTACCCTGCTGGTACGTGACGATGACGGCCAGATTCTCGGCGGGCTGTATGGCCGACTGGCGTGCCAATGGCTGTTCGTCGACCTGCTCTCAGTGCCTGAAGCGGGTCGCGGTCAAGGCATAGGATCAAAGCTGATGCGCATGGCCGAAGACCTCGCGCGGGAGAAAGGCTGCATCGGCGCCTGGCTCGACACGTTCGACTTTCAGGCGCCCGGGTTCTACAAGAAGCTCGGGTATAGCCAATTTGGTGAGATCGTCGACTATCCACCGGGGCACAAGCGGCATTTCTTTCAGAAGCGCTTTGCAGGGTGAACGCAGCGGCGCATTCGCGAGCAATCTCGCTCCCACGATGGTTTGGTGTCGATCATACATCCAAGGTGGGAGCGAGCCTGCTCGCGATGGCGGCACAAGCCGCACCGCTAAACTGGCCTAGAGACAGGTCGCCAGCGCCGCCAACCGGCGCTTGGCAACAAAATCGTCTTTCTGCGCGTAGTAATTCAGTGTCGTGCCCGAAGCGTCAGTGATCACGTCAACGAACGACTCCGCCGAACGGGTATACACCGTGGTGCCTCCCGTATGGCGCGGTTCCATATAGGCCGCCGCATCCACGCCGAACACCGCTTCATCCTGCCAGCCAAACTGCACGCACTGTGCGACGACTTTTTCGGCCTTGTCGGAGTTCAGGACTTTGTAGGGTGTTTGGGTCCGCGCATCGTTCATCACCGAACCTGCACAGCCGGCGAGCATCGTGGCCGTCAGCGCTAACATCAGAATTCGCATCGCATTCGCTCGTTGGCAAAAAAGCGGACTGTATCACCGCAATCGCCGAAATCGTTCTGCTTTACTGCATTTATCGCGCGACAGACGCACAGCGCTGCGGCACCCTAGAGTCATCAGTCTTACAAGGAAAACACATGGCGCCTACCGATCAGCGACATGAGCATGCTCTGAAATTGTTTCTCGACGCACGTCCCGAACTGCGCGAAACCCTCGACCACCTCAACCCGTTGCTGGCGCAGGCCAAGGGCGAAACCCAGGCGCAGTATCGCGAAGAGCGGCTGCACGAAGCGTTTGAAGCCGAGGCGGAAAGTCAGGGGTTGTTTGCCTGGGAGCTGACGTTGCAACTGACGGCAGATTCGCCAGAGGAATATCAGACGCAGCGTCTTGAAGTACACCGTGAAGTCGCGGAAATGGCCGGGATGGATTGGCTGGAATACTGCGATTTATATGGCATCAAGCCGTAACCAATCGTAGGAGCGAGCCTGCTCGCGATAGCGGTGTGTCAGGTGAATAACTTGTGAACGACACACCGCTATCGCGAGCAGGCTCACGCCTACAGGGATGTGCATCAACTTCGGTTTCGCGGCAGCCTGCATAAAGCTTTATCATGGCCGCAGTTTCGCTGATCGAGTCCGTCATGAAGTTCGCCATTGCGCTGTTTTCCGCCGCCCATGCGCCCTCCTCGCGCCGCGCCCTGCTGTTTGCCCAGGCGGCGCTGGCCGGTGGGCATGAAATCGTCCGGCTGTTTTTCTATCAGGATGGCGTCTATAACGCCTCCGACGCGCTGGTCACGCCGCAGGACGAACTGGACCTGCCCAAGCAGTGGCGCACCTTCATCACTGAGCAGAAACTCGACGGCGTTGTGTGCATCGCCGCCGCCCTACGCCGCGGTGTATTGAGCGCGGAAGAAGCCAAGCGCTATCAGCGTGAGGCGGTTTCGATCAGTGCGCCGTGGGAATTGTCCGGCCTCGGCCAGCTGCATGATGCAGTTCAAGATGCCGATCGTCTGATCTGCTTCGGAGGCGCGTAAATGGCCAAATCACTGTTGATCATCAGCCGCCAATCGCCCTGGTCCGGCCCCGGCGCTCGCGAAGCGCTGGACATCGTGCTGGCTGGTGGTGCGTTCGATCTGCCGATCGGTTTGCTGTTTCTCGATGACGGCGTGCTGCAACTGGCCGCGGGGCAAGACGCCAAGGCGCTGCAGCAGAAAGACCTCAGCGCCAATCTGCAAGCGCTGCCGATGTTCGGTGTTGAGGAGCTGTTTTATTGCGCAGAAAGCGCCAACGCGCGTGGACTCGGAAAACTCTCCCTGGACGAAGCGCAGGCGCTTTCTGCCGAACACATCACCGCCCTTATTGACCGCTACAACCAGGTGATCACCCTCTGATGTCGACTTTGCACGTGTTGTCTCACTCCCCTTTCGGCGACGATCGCCTGAGCAGTTGCCTGCGCTTGCTCGGCAGTGCTGATGCATTGCTGTTGTCCGGCGATGCGGTGTACGCCCTGCAACCGGATAGCGCGCCGTTTTTCGCCCTGCACGACAAAAAAATCCGTCTGTTTGTATTGCTTGAAGATGTACAAGCACGTGCGATCGAGATTCCGGACTGGGCCGAAGCCATCGACTATCCGGCCTTCGTCGAGCTGTCGATCCACCACGACAAGGTCAACAGCTGGTTATGAATGCACTGACTGTCGGCGCCCGCGCCATTGAACTGGACAAGGACGGTTTCCTTGTCGATCTGAGCGACTGGTCAGCCGAAGTCGCCAGCGCCCTGGCCGCCGCAGAAGATATCGAGTTGACTGCCGAACACTGGGAAATCCTCGAACTGCTGCGCAGCTTCTACGCCGAATTCCAGCTGTCCCCCGCCACTCGCCCGCTGATCAAGTACACCGCGCTGAAACTCGGTGCGGAAAAAGGCAACAGCCTGCACCTCAACCGACTGTTCAAAGGCACCCCTGCCAAACTCGCCGCAAAACTGGCGGGCCTGCCCAAACCGACGAATTGCCTATGACCGACTTCCCAGCATTGACCCTCGAAACGCCCGCCGAGCACCCGTTCGCGCAGTTCGTGCGCATTCTCGGCAAAGGCAAGCGCGGCGCGCGTGATCTGACGCGCGAGGAGGCCCGCGAAGCCATGGGCATGGTCCTCGATGACAAGGTCGAAGACACCCAGCTCGGCGCCTTTCTGATGTTGCTGCGGCACAAGGAAGAAAGTGCCGAGGAAATGGCCGGTTTCACCGAAGCCCTGCGCGAACGCTTGCACGCGCCAGCCCTGAACGTTGACCTCGACTGGCCGACCTATGCCGGGAAAAAACGCCATTTGCCATGGTATCTGCTGGCCGCCAAGTGCCTGGCGCAGAACGGCGTGCGTATCTTCATGCACGGCGGCGGCGCGCACACCGCCGGGCGGCTGTACAGCGAACAATTGCTGGGAGAACTGAGTATCCCGTTGTGCCGTACCTGGCCGCAGGTCGGCGAGGCGCTGGATAACGGCGGACTGGCGTTCATGCCGCTGGTGGACTGGGCGCCACAACTGCAAAAGATGATCGACCTGCGCAATACGCTTGGCCTGCGTTCGCCGATTCATTCGTTGGCGCGGATCCTCAACCCGCTGCGCGCGCGATGCGGCCTGCAAAGCATTTTCCATCCCGGCTATCAGGCAGTGCATCGCGATGCCAGCGGCTTGCTCGGCGACACCGCGATTGTGGTCAAGGGCGATGGCGGCGAAATCGAGATCAACCCGGACGCCACCAGCCATCTCTACGGCACCACTGGCGGGCAAAGCTGGGACGAGGAATGGCCGCAGCTGTCGGCGCAACGCCATGTCAAACCGGCGACGCTGGATGTCGCGCATCTGAAAGCGGTGTGGCGTGGTGAGGTGGTCGACAGCTATCCGCAAATGGCCTTGATGGCGACCATGGCACTGGCCTTGCGCGGCCTTGGTCAGAGCCGTGAGCAAGCCTTCGCCACGGCCGAGCAGTATTGGACCGCGCGGGACAAATCGATTTAACCGATCATTCACGCCCGATCTTTGCGCTTTTTGTTCGAACTCATCGGAATAGACTCGGCTCCAATGAATATTGGTTTACGGAGTCTGAATCATGGGTTTACTCGTCGATGGCCGCTGGCAGGACAAGTGGTACGAAAGCAGCAAGGACGGCGCGTTTCAGCGCGAACAGGCTCAACGCCGCAACTGGGTCACCGCCGACGGCGAGCCGGGCCCGAGCGGTGAAGGCGGCTTCGCTGCCGAAGCCGGGCGCTATCATCTCTACGTTTCGCTCGCCTGCCCGTGGGCGCATCGCACCCTGATACTGCGCAAGCTCAAAGGCCTGGAGAGGCTGATCGACGTCTCGGTGGTCAGTTGGCTGATGCTGGAAAACGGCTGGACCTTCGACAAAGCGCTCGGCTCAACCGGCGACAAGCTCGACGGCTTCGATTACATGCATCAACGCTACACCGCCGACACGCCTGATTACACCGGGCGCGTCACGGTCCCCGTGCTGTGGGACAAGAAGCTCAAGCGCATCGTCAGCAACGAATCCGCGGAAATCATCCGCATGTTCAACAGCGCATTCGACGCACTGACCGGTAATGACCTCGACTTCTACCCGGCGCCGTTACGCAGCGAGATCGATGCGTTGAACGAGCGAATCTATCCGGCAGTGAACAACGGCGTGTACCGTGCCGGCTTCGCCACGTCGCAGCAGGCCTATGAACAAGCGTTCGATGAGGTATTCGCCGAACTCGATCATCTGGAACAACTGCTGGGCGCCAATCGTTATCTGGCCGGCGAGTACCTGACGGAAGCCGATGTGCGTCTGTTCACCACGATGATCCGCTTCGATGCGGTGTACCACGGCCACTTCAAGTGCAACCTGCGCCGGATCGCCGATTATCCGAATCTGTCGAACTGGCTGCGTGAGATGTATCAGATCGAGGGTGTTGCCGAGACGGTGGATTTTCAGCACATCAAGCATCACTACTACGGCAGTCACAAGACCATCAACCCGACGGGCGTGGTGCCGAAGGGGCCGGAGCAGGATTTTACTGTGGGCCATGATCGGGCACGGCTGGCGGGCAAAGGGGTTTGGCGCCGGGGTTAAGAGATCAGGTGTTTTTGAAGGCCCCCATCGCCAGCAGGCTGGCTCCTACATTGGATCTGTGTCGTGCACAAATCCCTGTGGGAGCCAGCCTGCTGGCGATTGCGGGCGCCTCGGTCTTTCAGACCTGCGCCTGAGCCCCTTCAAACCACGCCAGTTTCTCGCGAAGTTGCACCACTTCACCGACGATCACCAGTGTCGGAGCATGCACTTCATGCTCCGCCACCAATCGCGGCAAGTCGGCCAGCGTGCCGGTAAAGACCCGCTGGTTGACCGTGGTGCCCTGCTGGATCAACGCCGCCGGGGTGTCCGCCGAACGACCATGCTTGATCAATTGCTCGCAGATGATCGGCAGCCCCACCAGGCCCATGTAGAACACCAGCGTCTGCGCCGGCGCGACCAGGTCGGACCATGGCAGATCGGTGGAGCCGTCCTTCAAGTGGCCGGTGACAAAGCGTACCGACTGCGCGTGGTCGCGATGAGTCAACGGTATCCCGGCATATGCCGCGCAACCGCTGGCGGCGGTAATCCCCGGAACGACCTGGAATGGAATGCCGTGAGCCGCGAGCTCTTCGATCTCTTCGCCGCCACGCCCGAAAATGAACGGGTCGCCGCCCTTCAGCCGCACGACACGCTTGCCGGCCTTGGCCAGATCGACCAGTTGCTGATTGATCTGCTCCTGCGGCACCGCATGCTCGGAACGGCGCTTGCCGACGTACACCCGCTCGGCATCGCGACGGCACAGTTCGAGGATTGCCGGAGCAACGAGGCGGTCGTAGAGCACCACATCGGCCTGCTGCATCAGACGCAAGGCCTTGAAGGTCAGCAAATCCGGATCGCCCGGCCCGGCACCCACCAGATAGACCTCGCCGGTGGTCACCATTGCTTCGCCATCGATCTTGGCTTGCAGCAGGCGCTCGGCTTCGGCGCCCTGCCCGGCCAGTTGCCGATCGGCAATCGGACCCTGAAACACGTCTTCCCAAAAACCGCGACGCTGCTGCACATCCGGAAACAGGTTTTTCACCTGATTGCGAAACCGCGCAGCCAGCCCGGCCAGATGACCGTAAGTCGAGGGAATCCAGGTTTCGATCTTGGCGCGAATCAAGCGCGCCAGCACCGGCGCGTCGCCGCCGCTGGACACGGCGATGATCAACGGTGAGCGATCGACGATCGCCGGGAAGATCACGCTGCACAGGGCCGGCGCGTCGACCACGTTGACCGGAACGCAACGTCGATGCGCATCTGTCGAGACTTGCGCATTAAGCGTTTCGTCGTCGGTGGCGGCAATGATCAGCCCGCAGCCGTCGAGGTCCGCCTCAACATAGCCACGCAGCACACATTCGCCGCCACTGGCAGCGACGAGTTCGGCCAGTTGCGGTTCGATTTCAGGTGCGACCACCCGCAGCAGCGCACCGGCATCGGCCAGCAGGCGGGATTTGCGCAAGGCGATTTCCCCTCCACCGACCACCAACACACGACTGCCGCGCAGGTTGTGAAACAGCGGCAGATATTTCATTTAGCCGATGACCTCAAGGCCACCCATGTACGGCTTGAGTACGTCCGGTACACGGATCGAACCGTCAGCCTGCTGGTAGTTTTCCAGCACCGCCACCAGCGTACGGCCGACCGCCAGACCGGAACCGTTCAAGGTGTGTACCAGCTCTGGCTTGCCGGTTTCCGGGTTGCGGAAGCGCGCCTGCATGCGGCGAGCCTGGAAATCACCACAGTTGGAGCACGAGGAAATTTCGCGGTATTTGTCCTGACTCGGGATCCACACTTCCAGATCGTACGTCTTGACCGCGCTGAAGCCCATGTCGCCGGTGCACAGCGCCAGGGTGCGGTATGGCAGACCCAGCAGTTGCAGGACTTTTTCAGCGTTGGCGGTCAGGCCTTCCAGCGCTTCCATCGACTGCGACGGCTCGACGATCTGAACCATTTCGACTTTGTCGAACTGGTGCTGACGGATCATGCCGCGAGTGTCGCGACCCGACGCGCCAGCTTCGCTACGGAAGCACGGAGTGTGGGCAACGAATTTGATCGGCAGCAGCTTCGAGTCGACGATTTCGCCGGCAACGATGTTGGTCAGCGACACTTCGGCGGTCGGGATCAGGTACAGATCGGCTTCGCCTTCGCGAGCGATCTTGAACAGGTCTTCCTCGAACTTCGGCAATTGACCGGTGCCTTGCAGCGCCGGCGCCTGAACCAGATAAGGCGTGTAGGCCTCCTCGTAGCCGTGCTCGTTGACGTGCAGGTTGATCATGAACTGCGCCAGCGCGCGGTGCAGACGGGCGATCGGGCCACGCAACAGGGCGAACCGTGCGCCGGACAGCTTGGCCGCGGTTTCGAAATCCAGCCAGCCGAATTTCTCGCCCAGGGCAACGTGGTCTTTCACTTCGAAATCAAACTGCGTCGGGGTGCCCCAGCGGCGCACTTCAACGTTGTCGTCTTCGTCCTTGCCGACCGGCACGGATTCGTGCGGCAGGTTAGGAATGCCCAGCAGGATCGCGTCCAGTTCGGTCTGGATCGCGTCCAGTTCGACTTTACCGGCGCTCAACTCACTCGCCATGCGCTCGACATCCGCCATCAGTGGCGCGATGTCTTCACCGCGCTGCTTGGCCTGACCGATGGATTTGGAGCGCGCGTTACGTTCAGCCTGCAGTGCTTCGGTGCGGGTCTGAACGGTCTTGCGCTGTTCTTCCAGCGCTTCGATGCGCGCGGTGTCCAGGGCAAAGCCACGGGAAGCCAGGCGGTCCGCTACGTCCTGAAGGTTGCTACGTAACAGTTTGGAATCGAGCATGTCGGTTTCTCGTTATCAAAGTTTGGTCAGAGACAGGCCGGCCCACGTCGCGAGCAGCCCGCCGAATACGCTGAGTGCCGCATAGCCAAGGGCCAGCGGCAGCTGCCCGCTTTCCAGCAGGCGCACCGTATCCAGTGAAAAGGATGAAAAAGTCGTCAGCCCCCCGAGGAAGCCGACCATCAACCCGGCACGTACCTCGATCGGCACCTCCGGGCGTATCAAAAACAGGCCGTACAACACGCCAATCAGCAGACAGCCCACGATATTAACGGCCAGCGTCGCGGTATAGAAGTGCCGCGGCCAATTGGCGCTGACCCAATTGCCGGTGGCGAAGCGCAACAGGGTGCCGGCAACACCGCCGACCGAGACCGCAACAATCAATGGGACCACTATTTTCTCCGCTGTCTTGGGCTCAGACGATCGAGCTGAGCGAGGTGATTGAGCTTCTCGCCGATCTTCAATTCCAGACCACGCGGCACGGGCTGATAGAACGGAATCGGTTCGAGTTCTTCCGGGAAATAGTCTTCGCCGGCCGCGTAGGCATCCGGTTCATCGTGGGCATAGCGGTATTCGTCGCCATAGCCCAATTGCTTCATCAGTTTGGTCGGCGCATTGCGCAGGTGCAGTGGCACTTCCAGCGAGCCGTTTTCCGCCGCCGCGCGCAAAGCGGTCTTGAAGCCCATGTACACCGCGTTGCTTTTCGGCGCACAGGCCAGATAAGTAATGGCTTGGGCCACGGCCAGCTCGCCTTCCGGACTGCCGAGACGCTCCTGCACTTCCCACGCTGCCAGGCACAGGCTCAGCGCGCGCGGGTCGGCGTTGCCGATGTCTTCGCTGGCCATGCGCACCACGCGCCGCGCCAGGTACAGCGGATCGCAGCCGCCGTCGATCATCCGCGCGAACCAGTACAGCGCGCCGTCAGGATTGGAACCGCGTACTGACTTGTGCAGCGCAGAGATCTGGTCGTAGAACGCTTCGCCGCCCTTGTCGAACCGGCGACGGGTATCGCCGAGCAGGCTTTGCAACAGATCGGTGCCGATCTCACTGTTGTCTTCGGCCAGGTCCGAGGCGTTTTCCAACAGATTGAGCAGGCGCCGACCATCGCCATCGGCAGCGGACAGCAGCATCTGGAAACCTTCATCGCTGAGGGTCAGATTGCGCTTGCCGAGGCCGCGCTCTTCGCTCAGTGCGCGGCCGACCAGCTTGCGCAGCGCCGCTTCGTCGAGGCTTTTGAGCACATAGACGCGGGCGCGCGACAACAAGGCGTTGTTGAGTTCGAACGAGGGGTTTTCCGTGGTGGCGCCGATGAAGATCAGTGTGCCGTCTTCCACGTAAGGCAGGAAGGCGTCCTGCTGGGACTTGTTGAAACGGTGGACTTCATCGACGAACAGAATCGTGCGTTTGCCGTACTGGCCGGCCTGTTGCTTGGCAATTTCAACGGCCTGACGGATCTCCTTGACTCCGGCGAGCACCGCCGAGACCGTTTCGAAGTGCGCATCCGAGACTTCCGCGAGCAATCGCGCCAGCGTGGTCTTGCCCACGCCCGGCGGCCCCCAGAAGATCATCGAGTGCAAGGCACCCTGCTCCAGCGCCTCACGCAGCGGCTTGCCACGCGCGAGCACGTGTTCCTGACCGACGTACTCGTCCAGATTGGTCGCACGCAAACGCGCGGCCAGTGGCTGGGCAATCGGTGCACTGCGAAACAGATCCATCACGTAGCGTTGAAACCTCTATTTGAACCGGTTGCCATTCATGCTTTTGATTTTGCAGGAGTGAGCCTGCTCGCGATAGCGGTGGATCAGACAACGAAGTGGTGACTGACAGATCGAATCGCGAGCAGGCTCACTCCTACAAGGGGTTTTGTGTTTATTCCTGGATAACGTCGGCACCCTTGGGAATGTCGAACTTGAATTTCGAGGCCGGCACCGCTTCGTTGGCCTTGACCCCGGTAAACAGGATATTGGTGCGCTGGCCGACACTGTCGATCAGTTGCATGTCGTTGAGCAGACCGTTGCGGAACGACAGGCGCAGGTTGTCGAACAGGGTGTCTTTGGTTTTCGGCTTGAGGGTGAAGTCGATCACACCGCCCGCCTCTTTCGCGCTGATGTCAAAGCTCTGGCTGATTTTGGACACGTCGCCGGACAGCAGCAGCGCTGGGGTCTGGGTCAGGCGCTCGTCGAGTTTCTTGATAGTCGCCTGTTCCAGGTCCGGGTCCCACAGAGTGACTTTCTTGCCGTCGGAGACCATGGTCTGCTCGGCCGGGGCATTGGTGTGCCAGTAGAACAGGCCCGGACGCTGCAGGGTCATGTTGCCGGTGGTTTCCTGCAACTGGGTGCCGCTGCCGTCGAGGGTCAGCTGCGAGAAGTTCGCGCTCAGGGTCTTGGATGTTTCCAGCAATTGGGTCAGACGCGCCACGTCCTTGTCATCGGCGTGGGCCGTGAGCGTGGTCAGCGCCAGTACTGGCAACAGCATGCGGATAAGACGCATGGGAGTCCTCTTGAATATTCGTTGGGAGAGGACGGCGCGTCATTGCGCCATCCTTTGTGCAAAAAGGGTTTCGAATCAATCGCGAACCGGGCCCGGAGCAAGGACTTCGCGAGAACCGTTGGTGTTCATCGAAGTGACGACGCCGGCCATTTCCATGGCTTCGATCATTCGGGCTGCGCGGTTGTAGCCGATTTTCAGCTTGCGCTGTACCGCGGAAATCGAAGCACGACGGCTTTCCAGCACAAACTGTACGGCTTCGTCATACAACGCATCGGCTTCCGGATCATCGCCGTCGCCGCCACCGCTGCTGCCTTCAAAACCGCTGCCGGCCTCTTCGACACCGTTGAGAATATCGTCGTTGTATTCCGGTGCGCCGCGCAGTTTCCACGCTTCGACCACACGGTGAACTTCATCGTCGGACACGAACGCGCCGTGAACCCGGATTGGCAGACTGGTGCCTGGCGGCATGTACAGCATGTCACCATGGCCAAGCAGTTGTTCGGCGCCGCCCTGATCGATAATGGTCCGCGAGTCGATCTTGCTCGACACCTGGAATGCCATACGGGTCGGAATGTTGGCCTTGATCAGACCGGTGATCACGTCTACCGATGGCCGCTGGGTCGCAAGGATCAGGTGAATGCCCGCGGCACGGGCCTTCTGTGCGATACGGGCGATCAGCTCTTCAACCTTCTTGCCGACGATCATCATCATGTCGGCGAATTCGTCGACCACAACAACGATGGTTGGCAGTTTTTGCAGCAGCGGCGCTTCGTCGTGGATGCTCTCGCGCTTGTACAGCGGATCGCTCAACGGCTCACCGGCATCCTGGGCTTCCTTGACCTTGGCGTTGAAGCCGGACAGGTTACGCACGCCCATCTTGGCCATCAGCTTGTAGCGACGCTCCATTTCGGCAACGCTCCAGCGCAGGGCGTTGGCGGCGTCTTTCATGTCGGTCACAACCGGGCACAGCAGGTGCGGAATGCCTTCGTAGATCGACAGTTCGAGCATCTTCGGGTCGATCATGATCAGCTTGGCGTCTTCCGGGCCGGACTTGAACAGGATCGACAGGATCATTGCGTTCACGCCCACGGACTTACCGGAACCGGTGGTACCGGCAACCAGCAGGTGCGGCATCTTCGCCAGGTCAGTGATGACCGGTTTGCCACCGATATCGTGACCGAGTGCCAGGGTCACCGGCGATTTGAAGTTGTCGTATTCAGGCGTCGACAGCACTTCGGAGAAACGCACGATCTGTCGGTCTTCGTTGGGAATCTCGATGCCGACTGTAGTCTTGCCCGGAATCACCTCTACCACCCGCACGCTGGTCACTGCCAGCGAACGCGCCAGGTCCTTGGCCAGGTTGGCGATGCGGCTGACCTTGACCCCAGCTGCAGGCTGAATCTCGTAACGGGTAATCACCGGGCCGGGATGGATCGAATCCACAGCGACTTCGACGCCGAATTCCTTGAGTTTGATTTCCAGCAAGTGCCCGACCGCTGCAAGCGATTCCGGCGAGTAATTGAGCTGTTTCTTTTCCGCAGGATCGAGGATCGAGATCGGCGGCAACGTGCCTTCCACGGCGCTGTCGACGAACAACGGCACCTGCTTCTCTTTCTGCACGCGCTTGCTTGGCTCGGGCGCTTTGGCCGGCGCCGGGGCGATCACTGGCGGCACCTGCTTCTCGCGATCGGACATGTGCTTGCTCAGGGCTTGCTCGCGTTCGATCAGGCGTTCTTTGACCTTGGCCTGTTCGCGCTTATCGGTGACCGTTGGCGCCACCACATCATGCACGCGATCGTCGACCTCTCGCAGTTGCGCGACCAGTTGCTTGCGTTCGGTGCGTGCCGCCCACCAGCGATTGAGCGCGCCCTGAAACAGTTCAAACAGGTCGAGGGTGATCTTGCCGGTGATGTCCATCACCTTGAACCACGACAGATCGGTAAACACCGTCAGACCGAACAGGAACAGCGCGATGAACAGCAGCGTGCTGCCCTGAATGTTCAGCGCATTCTTCGCCAGATTACCGAGGCTTTCGCCCAACGCACCGCCAGCACCCGCCGGCAGGCCGGACGCCGCATGGAAATGCAGATGCGCAAGCGCCGCGCCGGACAGCACCAGAAATACCAGACCGATCAGGCGCCAGGAGAACAGCCAGCCACTCCACTGCCACGGCTCGTGGCGCTGACGGAAGATCTGATACGCCTTGATCGCCAGCAACAGCGGGAAGATGTAGGCGAAGTAACCGAGCACCATAAACAGGATGTCGGCGCTGTAGGAGCCCGCCGGACCGCCGAAATTCTGCACGTCATCGATCTTGCTGTTGTGGCTCCAGCCCGGATCGTCCTTGCCGTAGGTCAGCAAAGCCATCATCAGGAACAGGCACAAGGCACCGATGGCGATCAATGCACCTTCCTTGAGCCGGTAGTGCAATTGTTGACGCCAGAGCGGAACGACTGTTTTGGGTGCTTCGGTGGATTTCTTCAAAACGCTTCTTTTCCTGCGCACAAGGCGCGTCCATCTATTGAATGACGATAAAAAACTGCCCAATCCAGGCAGGTAAAAAATCAAACGAGCGCAAACGGAACTACTTTTAACATTACGCCGCGCTTTTTATAAACACAGCACATGACCAGCATTGTCTGATAACCCGCCATTGTACGGGTTTGTGCGTTCGATGCCATGCTTCAAACCCCGTGATTGAGCATAGCCAGGCGCGCAGAAGCTGCGACGCAATTTGAGCATGCATTTACCTTTTGTGACAAAGGCTTATGAAGGCTATTTGATGAACGTAGCGAAGCAGCCGATATCCACCCGGCTGCGATGCTCGCCGCGCACTGCCACGGTGTCGCTTACGACCACGGCTGACACACCAAGTTGCAGCTCAATACTGGCTGCGTCGAATATCTGTGCAGGACATCGGCGCTTTTTCGCGGCAAACTCTTTCGCGGCGCCTGCGCGCCCTGACCGCCCTCCCCTTCTGCAAGCCTGGATGCCATGCTGACCTGGTTACAACGCAATTCCATGACCTTCCCTCCATTGGAAAAGGCCATGCGCGAGCCCAACGGATTGCTCGCCGCCGGCGGTGATTTGTCTGCCGATCGTCTGATTCAGGCTTATCGCCATGGCTGCTTTCCGTGGTTTTCCGAAGGCCAGCCGATTCTCTGGTGGTCGCCGGATCCGCGCACCGTGCTGTTTCCCGACGAGCTGCACGTTTCGCGCAGCCTCGGCAAACTGCTGCGCAAGGAACGCTATCAAGTGACCTTCGATCAGGATTTCGAAGCCGTGATTCGCGCCTGCGCCGCGCCCCGGGATTACGCCGATGGCACGTGGATCACCGAGGCCATGCAGGATGCCTACATCGAATTGCATCGTCGCGGCTTCGCCCACTCAGTGGAAGTGCGCGATCAGGGCGAGCTGGTCGGTGGCCTGTATGGCTTGGCGATGGGCCGATTGTTCTTCGGCGAATCGATGTTCAGCCGCGCGGACAATGCCTCCAAATATGGCTTTGCCACACTGGTGCGCCATCTGAAGGACGCCGGTTTCGTGCTGATCGACTGCCAGATGCCCACCGATCATTTGCACAGCCTCGGTGCGCGAGCGATTCCCCGCGAGCAATTTTCCGATTATCTGGCGCGACATCTGGATCAACCCAATCATGCGACCTGGGTTTGCTGAGCGACTTTTGCGCAGGTGGCTTACACTTAATCCACCAGCTTATTCCGAGGGTTGATTCATGACCGAGTTGGCGCGCCTGAAGTTCTATGCCACTCAGCCCCACTCTTGCAGTTATCTGCCCGAGGAGCAGGCCACGACCCTGTTTCTCGATCCGAGCCAGCCCATGGATGTGCATGTCTACGCAGACCTGTCGGAAATGGGTTTTCGTCGCAGCGGCGATCATCTGTACCGCCCGCATTGCCAGAATTGCAACGCGTGCGTGCCTGCGCGCATCCCGGTTGCGCAGTTCCTGCCCAACCGCCAGCAAAAACGCATTTTCAAACGCAACGCCGATTTGCAGGTGCGTCCGGCCAAGCCGCAATTCAGCGAAGAATATTTCGACCTGTACCAGCGCTACATCGAACAACGCCACGCCGACGGCGACATGTACCCGCCGAGCCGCGATCAGTTTTCGACCTTTCTGGTCCGCGATCTGCCCTTCTCGCGCTTTTACGAATTCCGACTCGACGGACGGTTGCTGGCGGTAGCGGTGACCGATTTGCTGCCTAACGGCCTCTCGGCGGTCTACACCTTTTACGAACCGGCCGAAGAACGCCGCAGCCTGGGACGTTTCGCGATCCTCTGGCAAATCGCCGAGAGCCAGCGCCTGGGGCTTGAGGCGGTCTACCTCGGATACTGGATCAAGAACTGCAAAAAGATGAACTACAAGACCCAATATCGCCCGATCGAACTGCTGATCAACCAGCGCTGGGTCATCCTCAACTAAAGCAAAAGCTCAAACCCCTTGGCGTAAACCCCATTTTTCGGGCACAATGCACGCCGCTTTTGCCTGGCGCAGTTGCACCGGGCCATTCACTGGATACCGAGGGCTTTACTGCATGTCGAAAGAAGACAGCTTCGAAATGGAAGGCACTGTCGTCGACACCCTGCCCAACACCATGTTTCGTGTGGAGTTGGAAAATGGGCACGTCGTAACCGCGCATATTTCCGGCAAGATGCGCAAGAACTACATTCGTATTCTTACCGGTGACAAAGTGCGCGTCGAACTGACGCCCTATGACTTGAGCAAAGGGCGCATCACCTACCGCGCTCGCTAATCAAGTCAATACATAACGCCCGGCTTTTAGCCGGGCGTTTTTGTGTCTGGGGTTTGGGTTTGGGTTTGGGTGCAAATCCGTTTGCTGCGGCTGTGCTTGAATTGCTCAAGATCAAAAGCAACGTCAAAAGCCCCTCACCCTAGCCCTCTCCCGGAGGGAGAGGGAACTGACCGGGGTGGATGCGAAAGATCTGCCGACGTGAAATACCGAGTCGAACACAAGTTTTGAACGACCCACAAACCGGCTCCCTCTCCCTCGGGAGAGGGCTGGGGTGAGGGGCAGCCACACCACAAATCCAAAAGCCAACCACCCGCTTCTAACCACTCAACAATGAGCGTTAGCTCGCGTGCTCTTGATCTTGCTTTTGACTCACCGGCGACGTCGGAAGGCTGAGTGGAGGGATTGATCCGGGCGTGGGAGCGCAGCGACCGTACGACGAAGTCGTACACAGCGGAAGTAGGTGCAGCGAAGCAAACCGTAGCCGCTGCGCCCGGATCGATTCCGCAGCGAAGGAACCCGAGCTTGCGAGGGCCGAACGCAGGAGCAAGCCTTTTCGGTTACCTTTTTGCTGGGCCGGCACTCCGGCGTTTGAAAAAGGTGACCCGCTGTAAGAGCGGAACCCTAATCAGCCGTTACCGCAGCAACGGATATTCACTCAACCCCAACAAACAACGCACAACAAAAAAGGCGCCCGAAGGCGCCTCAGCTTCACAACAAAACGATCAGGCCATCTCCGCCGTAGTTTCGAAGTCAAACGTCAACTCACCATCCTTGATGTCGATGTGCACCACACCGCCATGCTCGGCCAGCTCGCCAAACAGAATTTCCTCCGCCAGCGGACGCTTGATCTTGTCCTGGATCAGACGCGCCATCGGACGTGCGCCCATTGCCGAGTCATAACCACCCGCCGCCAGCCAACTGCGCGCCGCGTCAGTCACCTCAAGCAACACACGCTTGTCTTCCAGCTGCGCCTGAAGCTCGGTGAGGAACTTGTCCACCACGCTTTTGATAACCTCATGACTGAGGCGACCAAACTGGATAATGGTGTCCAGACGGTTGCGGAATTCCGGCGTAAAGCTCTTCTTGATCACTTCCATCGCATCGGACGAGTGGTCCTGATGAGTGAAACCGATCGAAGCGCGCGCCGCCGTTTCGGCACCGGCGTTGGTGGTCATGATTACGATCACATTGCGGAAGTCCGCCTTGCGCCCGTTGTTGTCGGTCAGCGTACCGTGATCCATCACCTGCAGCAGCAGATTGAAGACTTCCGGATGCGCCTTCTCGATTTCATCGAGCAGCAATACGCAATGCGGCTGCTTGGTGATCGCTTCGGTCAACAGACCGCCCTGATCGAAGCCGACATACCCTGGAGGCGCACCGATCAGACGCGAGACGGTGTGACGCTCCATGTACTCGGACATGTCGAAGCGCACCAACTCGATCCCCAGCGCCTTGGCCAATTGCCGCGCGGCCTCGGTTTTACCCACACCGGTCGGCCCTGCAAACAGGAACGAACCGACTGGCTTGTCCGGCGACTTGAGCCCGGCACGAGACAGCTTGATTGCAGTCGACAGCGAATCGATCGCCGCGTCCTGACCAAACACCGTCAGCTTCAGGTCACGCTCCAGATTACGCAGCAATTCCTTGTCGGAACTGGTGACATGCTTCGGTGGAATCCGCGCAATCTTCGCCACGATGTCTTCGACCTGCGGCACTTCGATACGCTTGACGCGCATCTCCACCGGTTGCAGACGCTGATAGGCGCCCGCCTCGTCGATCACATCGATGGCCTTGTCCGGCATATGCCGGTCGTTGATGTAGCGCGAAGCCAGTTCGGCAGCGGCGCGCAACGACTCATCGCTGTACTCGATGTTGTGGTGCTGCTCGAAACGGCCTTTGAGACCACGCAGGATGCCGATGGTGTCTTCCACCGACGGCTCGACCACATCGACCTTCTGGAAGCGACGCGCCAGAGCACGGTCCTTCTCGAAGATGCCGCGGAACTCCTGGAACGTCGTCGAACCGATGCAGCGAATGTCGCCAGACGACAGCAGCGGCTTGAGCAGATTCGAAGCATCCATGACACCGCCGGACGCAGCACCGGCACCAATAATGGTGTGGATCTCGTCGATGAACAGAATCGCCTGCGGACGCTTTTTCAGTTCGTTGAGCAGCGCCTTGAAACGCTTCTCGAAATCACCGCGGTATTTGGTGCCTGCCAGCAGAGCACCAAGGTCCAGCGAGTAAACGACGCTGTTGGCCAGCAGATCCGGCACCTGATTGTCGACAATGCGCTTGGCCAGGCCTTCGGCAATCGCGGTTTTACCCACGCCTGCTTCGCCGACCAGCAGCGGATTGTTCTTGCGCCGGCGCGCGAGAATCTGCGCAACACGCTCGACTTCCGATTCGCGGCCAACCAGCGGATCGATGCGACCCTGGCGCGCGAGCTCGTTGAGGTTGCTGGCATAAGCATCCAGAGGATTGCCTGAAGAAGAAGACTCACCGCCCTCGTCGTCCTGCATATCTTGTTCACCTTCAGAGTGATCGCCATGCCCCGGTACTTTGGAAATGCCGTGGGCGATGTAGTTGACGACATCGATGCGCGCAACGCTCTGCTGTTTCAGCAGGAATACGGCCTGACTCTCTTGCTCACTGAAGATGGCGACGAGCACATTGGCGCCAGTCACTTCGCGTTTGCCGGAGCTCTGTACGTGGAAAACAGCACGCTGCAGGACACGCTGGAAGCCCAGGGTTGGCTGGGTTTCGCGATCTTCGTCATGGACGGGGATCAATGGCGTGGTGGAGTCGATGAACTCCTGCAGGTCGTGCTTGAGTTTGTCGAGGTTCGCGCCGCAGGCACGCAAAACGGTGGCGGCAGCCTCATTGTCCAATAGGGCCAACAGGAGATGTTCGACGGTCATGAACTCATGACGCTTCGAACGAGCCTCCTTGAAGGCTAGATTGAGGGTGACTTCGAGCTCGCGGTTTAACATAGCTTCACCTCATACCCAAGTGGTCGGCGATTAACCGTCCTTCTCGATTTCACAGAGTAGCGGATGCTGGCTTTCCCTGGCGTACTGGTTGACCTGCATGGCCTTTGTCTCGGCGATGTCGCGGGTAAACACTCCACATACTGCTCGCCCTTCTGTATGGACGGCCAGCATGACCTTGGTCGCCAGCTCGCGATTCAGGTTAAAAAACACCTCGAGCACTTCGACGACGAAATCCATCGGTGTGTAGTCATCGTTGAACAAAACCACCTTGTACATCGGCGGCGCCTGTAATGCAGGCTTTGCTTCCTGAACAGCAACGCCTGCCGAATCGTCGTCGTGCTCCTGTGGAAGATCCTTTTGGAGAAGCGGGCGATCCTGATTGAATGTTAGTCGAATCTGGCTGATTGCATGCATGGAAAGAAAGGTTCGTCAGTTGTGCAAATACAGTGGTGGGGGCGGTTGCCTGCGTTTTCAACTCCGACTGCCCGGTCACCTTGACTATCGGGAAAACGGTGTTACAACCAATAGAGCCCACAGTGGGTAAAAAAGATCCGCGGAGTCAATTCTTTTATCGAATTCGATTGCGGATGAACGGGATGATACTCCAGCGATGGAGACTGGTGCAGAGGGATTTGGGTATGTCAGGCGGCAAGGTTAAAGACGAGATAGACGACAAGGCCAAAGATAAGGGCAAAGACAGGGCCAGAGAAAAGGCCAAAGCCAAACCCATTTTCAGCGGCACGGTGAAATGGTTCAACAATGCCAAGGGATTCGGCTTTATCAATACCGACGCCCACCAAGGCCGCGATGAGGATGGCAAGGACATCGATTTCTTTGCGCATTACTCGGCCATCGAAATGGAAGGCTACAAAACCTTGAAAGCCGGACAAGCCGTATATTTCAATATCGTCCAGGGCCCGAAAGGACTGCACGCCCACGATATAATGGACAAGGCGTCCGTTGACGCCGCCGCAGCTGCAGCCGCCGCAACCAGCATGCGCACCAATGTAGTGGGCTGAGCCCGCCACCCAAGGCATCCGGTTATAAAAAACCGCCGAACTCACATATCGAGATCGGCGGTTTTTTGTGTATCCGCGTTTTACATATGCGAAATCAACGCATCCCCGAAGCCCGAAGACGAAACCAGCTTGGCCCCATCCATCAAGCGTTCGAAGTCATACGTCACTGTCTTCGCCCCGATCGCACCATTGGTGCCCTTGATGATCAGATCTGCCGCTTCGGTCCAGCCCATGTGCCGCAGCATCATCTCGGCCGAGAGAATCAGCGAACCCGGGTTGACCTGATCCTTGCCGGCGTATTTCGGCGCGGTACCGTGGGTCGCTTCGAACATCGCCACGGTGTCGGACAGGTTGGCGCCCGGTGCAATACCGATGCCGCCCACTTCTGCCGCCAGGGCGTCGGACAGGTAGTCGCCGTTGAGGTTAAGCGTCGCGATCACATCGTACTCGGCCGGACGCAGCAGGATCTGCTGGAGCATGGCGTCGGCGATGGCATCTTTGACCACTACGTTCTTGCCGGTTTTCGGGTTCTTGAACTGCATCCACGGACCGCCGTCGAGCAGGGTCGCACCGAATTCTTCCGCCGCCACCTCGTAGGCCCATTCCTTGAAGGCACCTTCGGTGAACTTCATGATGTTGCCTTTGTGCACGATGGTCAGCGAATCGCGATCGTTATCGACCACATATTGCAGAGCCTTGCGCGCCAGACGCTTGGTGCCCTCGCGAGAAACCGGCTTGACGCCGATGCCGCAGTTTTCGTCGAAACGGATCTTGGTGACGCCCATTTCTTCTTTAAGAAATTTGATGACTTTGGTGGCTTCCGGCGAACCGGCCTTCCACTCGATGCCCGCGTAGATGTCTTCGGAGTTCTCGCGGAAGATCGTCATGTCGACGTCGCCGGGCTTTTTCACCGGGCTAGGCACGCCTTCAAACCAGCGCACCGGGCGCAGGCAGACGTAGAGGTCGAGTTGCTGACGCAGGGCCACGTTCAGCGAGCGGATGCCGCCACCCACCGGAGTGGTCAGCGGGCCCTTGATGGAAACGACGTAATCCTTGACCGCGTCGAGAGTTTCCTGCGGCAACCAGGTGTCCTGATCATAAACCTGGGTGGCTTTTTCCCCGGCGTAGACTTCCATCCAGGAAATCTTGCGCTTGCCGCCGTAGGCCTTTTCAACAGCAGCATCGACAACCTTGATCATCACCGGACTGATGTCGACACCAATACCGTCACCTTCGATGAAGGGGATGACCGGGTTATCAGGAACATTGAGAGAATGGTCTGCATTGACGGTGATTTTGTCGCCGACGGCTGGAACCTGAATCTTCTTGTAACCCATGCTGAACTCCATTGTTTGGATTGAACACCTGGCTTGCTTCGAGCGTAACCCAGTTGAATCAACACGCAAACCCTATGTTCCGCCGCCGCGCACATCTCGTTTCGTACAAGCCTGAAAGCAAAGGGAAAAGCGCCAAACTCCAGCATTCGTAACGACTCTTTGCCCAACCCTGCCCTGCGACCTTTAGACCAATGGACGAGAATCGTTGCATATGAACCATCGGCAGATTGCCAGCTACCTATGTATAATGCCGCCCGCTGACCACAGGGTCACGACGGCTGGCCTCTCTAGTACGAGACTTTCCGCCTGATTGGTCGGGCTGTTACCGCAGCCTGACTGCTTGACGCTCTACTGATGCACCCAACATCACCGCGAAGAATCTCGACATTCGGTTCATGGATGACTTTGAACGAACGCGCTTACCCGGCGCCCCTCGAGTTTCTGCGCACGCTTTAGCAAAGAAGAGAGAGTTAATCCGAATATGCCCACCCGCTCGAAGATCATCTATACCTTCACCGACGAAGCTCCTGCCCTCGCCACCTATTCCCTGCTGCCGATCATCGAGGCTTACACCGCCTCGGCCGATATCGCCGTGGAAACCCGCGATATCTCTCTTGCAGCACGCATCCTGGCAAGCTTCCCCGAGCAACTGGGCGACAAAGCCGTAGCCGACCACCTCGCCGAACTGGGCGAACTGGCCGTTACGCCTGAAGCCAATATCATCAAGCTGCCGAACATCAGCGCTTCGGTGCCGCAACTGCAAGCCGCGATCAAAGAGCTGCAGGCGCAGGGCTACAACCTGCCGGACTACCCGGAAACCGTGACCAGCGACGCCGACAAAGACGCCAAGGCGCGTTACGACAAGGTCAAGGGCAGCGCCGTGAACCCGGTTCTGCGTGAAGGCAACTCCGACCGTCGCGCTCCGCTGTCGGTGAAGAACTACGCGCGCAAGCACCCGCACAAAATGGGCGCCTGGGCCAAAGACTCCAAGTCCCACGTCGCTCACATGAGCACCGGCGATTTCTACGGCAGCGAAAAAGCCGCCCTGATCGACGCCGCTGACGCCGTGAAAATCGAACTGATCGCCAAGGACGGTACTTCGACCGTTCTGAAAGAAAAAACCACCGTTCAGGCCGGCGAGATCCTCGACTGCGCCGTGATGAGCAAAAACGCCCTGCGTACGTTCATCGCTGCTGAAATCGAAAGCGCCAAGGCCCAGGGCGTGTTGCTCTCGGTGCACCTGAAAGCGACCATGATGAAGGTCTCCGACCCGATCATGTTCGGCCAGATCGTTGCCGAGTACTACAAAGACGCGCTGACCAAGCACGCTGACGTGCTGGCCGAGATCGGCTTCAACCTGAACAACGGCATCGGCGACCTGTACGCGCGCATCAAAGCGCTGCCGGCCGAGCAGCAAGCGCAAATCGAAGCCGACATGGCGGCGGTCTACGCTGTGCGTCCGGCGCTGGCGATGGTCAACTCCGACAAAGGCATCACCAACCTGCACGTGCCGAGCGACGTCATCGTCGACGCCTCGATGCCAGCGATGATCCGTGACTCCGGCAAGATGTGGGGCACCGACGGTCAGCTGCACGACACCAAGGCAGTGATCCCGGATCGTTGCTACGCCACCATTTACCAGGCCGTGATCGAAGACTGCAAGGCCAATGGCGCGTTCGATCCGACCACCATGGGCAGCGTGCCGAACGTCGGTCTGATGGCGAAGAAAGCCGAAGAATACGGCTCGCACGACAAGACCTTCCAGATCAAGGCTGACGGCGTGGTTCGCGTCACCGACAGCAAAGGCACCGTGCTGATGGAGCAGGCCGTTGAAGCCGGCGACATCTTCCGCATGTGCCAGACCAAAGACGCGCCGATCCAGGACTGGGTCAAACTGGCCGTCAACCGCGCTCGCGCAAGCAGCACCCCGGCGATCTTCTGGCTCGACCCGATGCGCGCTCACGACGGCGTGGTGATCGAGAAGGTTCAGGCGTACCTGAAGGATCACGACACCGCCGGTCTGGACATCCAGATCATGGCGCCGGTCGATGCAATGAAGTACACCCTGCAGCGCACCCGCGAAGGCAAGGACACCATTTCGGTGACCGGCAACGTACTGCGTGATTACCTGACCGACCTGTTCCCGATCATGGAACTGGGCACCAGCGCCAAGATGCTGTCGATCGTGCCGCTGATGAACGGCGGTGGCCTGTTCGAAACCGGCGCTGGCGGTTCGGCGCCGAAGCATGTGCAGCAACTGGTTGAAGAAAACTTCCTGCGCTGGGATTCGCTGGGTGAGTTCCTCGCCCTCGCCGCTTCCCTCGAGCACTTGGGCGTGAACTACAACAACCCGAAAGCCCTGGTGCTGTCGAAGACTCTGGACCAGGCCACCGGCCAGTTCCTCGACAACAACAAGTCGCCATCGCGTAAAGTCGGCAACA